>NZ_JBWKQE010000025.1:0-105165 GCF_059418605.1 Duganella sp. GW821-FHT07G03 | reverse complement strand
TTTTTAAGATAGAAAGTTAACAGCTTCCTCAAATGTTTACAAGAAATTTGAGGGGAAGGTTCAGGACTTGACCCCCGGCTTATTTTACGCCGCCGCCGAGGGCGCGGTACAGGTCGATGGCGCTGGTGGTGCGTTGCAGGCGGGCTTGCACCAGCGTTTGCTGCGCGCTGAACAGCTCGCGCTGCGCGTCCAGCACGTCCAGCGAGCTGGCCACGCCGTTGTCGAAGCGCAGTTGCAGCAGCTTCAGGCGGTCGGCCTGGGCATCCTGCACGGCGCGCTGGGCGGTCACCTGCTCGCCCAGGTAGTCGCGCGCGGCCAGCGCGTCGGCCACTTCGCGGAAGGCGCTCTGGATGGTCTTCTCGTAGTCGGCCACGGCGAGGTGCTTGCGCGCTTCGGCCAGGCCCAGGTTGGCGCGGTTGCGGCCGGCGTCGAAGATCGGCAAGCTCAGCTGCGGCGCGAACGACCAGCTGCCCGAACCGCCGTCGAACAGGCCGTTCAGCGACGGGCTGCTGCTGCCCAGCGCGGCCGTCAGGCTGATGCGCGGGAAGAAGGCGGCGCGCGCGGCGCCGATGTTGGCGTTGGCCGCTTTCAAGCGCTGCTCGGCGGCGCGGATGTCGGGACGGCGCGCCAGCAGGTCAGACGGCAGGCCGGTCGGCAGCGCGCTCAGGGCGTCGATCTGCTGGTCGCTCGGCATGGCGCCGGCGGCCGCGGCGGACCCGGCACCGGCACCGGCGCTGGCCGGCTGGCCGACCAGCAAGGTCAGCGCGTTGTCCGCCTGCGCGCGCTGGCGCGCCAGCGTCAGGGCGGCGACGCGCGCGGTCTCCATCAGCGTCTCGTTGGCGCGCAGGTCCAGCCGCGACGAGGCGCCCACTTCGGCGCGCTGCTGCGTCAACTTGTAGGTGCGGGCGCGGGCGTCGTAGCTCTGCTGCGCCAGCGCGTACTGCTCGGCGTAGGCGCGCTCGGTGTAGTAGGCCTGCGCCACCTGCGCCACCAGGCTGATTTGCGCCGCCTGGCGCGCCTCGTCGGTGGCCAGGTAGGCCGCCAGCGCCGCATCGTTCAGGCTTTTCACGCGGCCGAAGAAATCCAGCTCGAAGGCGGATAGCGCCAGTCCGGCGTCATAGCGCTTGCCGATGCTGGTCTGGCCGCCCGGCGACAGGAAGGCCGGCGTCTTGGCCTTGGTGGCGGAGGCGTTGGCGTTGAGGTTGGGCAGGCGGTCGGCCGACTGGATGTCGTACTGCGCGCGCGCCTCCTCGATGCGCAGCGCGGCGCTGCGCAGGTCGCGGTTGTTCTCCAGCGCGGCGGCGATCAGCTGCTGCAGGCGCGGATCGGCGAAGTAGTCGCGCCAGCCGGTATCGACGGCGTCGCGCGCGCCGGCCGCCAGCGGCAACGGCTCGCTGGTGCGCGCGGCGGCGCCGGCGCTGTCGGCCGGGAAGGCGGCGGCCACCGGCGCTTCCGGACGCTGGTAGGTCGGCGCCAGCGAGCAGGCCGACAGCGCCGCCGCGAGCAGCGTTGCCGGCACGGCCAGGGGCAGGGCGGGCTTATGGGCAAACTTAGTCATAGGTTTCATGGTTCTTATCGTTCATTTCATGTGCGGCCAGTTTGCGTTGGCGTTCGCTGCCCTTGAAGATCTTGCGGATGACGACGAAGAACACCGGCACCAGGAACACCGCCAGCACCGTGGCGGTGATCATGCCGCCCATCACGCCGGTGCCGATGGCGCGCTGGCTGGCCGATCCCGCGCCGGTGGCGATCACCAGCGGCAGCACGCCGAGGATGAAGGCCAGCGAGGTCATGATGATCGGCCGGAAGCGCAGGTGCACCGCCTCCAGCGTCGCTTCGATCAGGCCCTTGCCCTGCGCCTGCAGGTCCTTGGCGAATTCGATGATCAGGATCGCGTTCTTGGCCGACAGGCCGATGATCGCGATCAGGCCGACCTTGAAGTACACATCGTTCGGCAGCCCGCGCATGGTGGCGCCCAGCAGCGCGCCCAGGATCCCCAGCGGCACCACCAGCAGCACCGCCACCGGTATCGATTCGCTTTCATACAGCGCCGCCAGCACCAGGAAGGCGGCCAGCAGCGACAGCGCGAACAGCATCGGCGCCTGCGAGCCGGAGGTCTTTTCTTCCAGCGACTGGCCGGTCCATTCGATGCTGAAGCCCGGCGGCAGCTGCGCCGCCAGGCGTTCCAGTTCATCCATCGCCTCGCCGGTCGAGCGGCCTGGCGCGGCGTCGCCGGTCAGCTTGATGGCGGGGTAGCCGTTGTAGCGCACCAGCTGCACCGGACCTTGTATCCAGTGCGAGCTGGCGAACGAGGAGAACGGCACCATCGTGCCGGCCGCGCTGCGCACGTTGAGCTGCATGATGTCGGCCGGTTGCAGACGACGCGGCGCGTCGGCCTGCACGATCACGCGCTGCTGGCGCCCGCTGCTGGCGAAGTCGTTGACGTAGGACGAACCGAGCGCGGTTGACATCATCGCGTTGATGTCGGCGAAGGTCACGCCCAGCGCATTGGCCTTCTCGCGGTCGATATCGACCTGCAGCTGCGGCGCGTCCTCCAGGCCCTCGGGACGCAGGCCCTTGAGGATGGCGCTCTTGCCGGCCATGCCCAGCAGCTGGTTGCGCGCGGCGATCAGCGCGTCGTGACCGAGCGAACTGCGGTCCTGCAGGCGCGCGGTGATGCCGGTGGCGTTACCGAGCTCGCGGATCGGTGGCGGCGACAGCGGGAAGATGATCGCGTCCGGGATGCTCGACAAGGCGCCGAACGCGCGCTGCGCGATCGCCTGTGCCGATTCCTCCGGCCCGCGTTCCTTCCAGTCCTTGAGCGGAATGAACACCAGGCCGGCGTTCTGGCCGTTGCCGGAGAAGCTGAAGCCCGCCACCGCGATGGTGCGCGCCACGCCCGGCTGCTTGCGGAAGTAGGCGTCGGCCTGCGCCAGCACGGCCTGCGTGCGGCTGGTCGAAGCGCCGGCCGGCAGCTGCACGTTGGCGATCAAATAGCCCTGGTCTTCGTTCGGCAGGAACGACGATGGCAGGCGCGCGTACAGCCAGCCCACCACGCCGCAGATCAGCGCGAACACCACCAGATAACGGCCGGTGCGCTTGATCATCTTGGCGATCACGCCCTGGTAGCCGGTGGCGGTCACCGCGAACTTGCGGTTGAACCAGCCGAAGAAGCCTTTCTTCTCATGATGATGGCCGGCTTCCACCGGTTTCAGAATGGTGGCGCACAGCGCCGGCGTCAGGGTCAGCGCCATCAGCGCCGAGAACAGCATGGCCGACACCATCGCCAGCGAGAACTGGCGGTAGATCGCGCCGACCGCGCCGCCGAAGAAGGCCATCGGAATGAACACGGCGATCAGCACCAGCGTGATGCCGATGATGGCGCCGGTGATCTGGGTCATCGCCTTGCGGGTGGCGTCGCGCGGCGACAGGCCTTCCTCGCTCATGATGCGTTCGACGTTTTCCACTACCACGATGGCGTCGTCGACCAGGATGCCGATCGCCAGCACCATGCCGAACATGGTCAGCACGTTGATCGAGAAGCCGAACAGCTGCATCGCCGCGAAGGTGCCCATCAGCGCCACCGGCACCACGATGGTCGGGATCAAGGTGTAGCGGAAGTTTTGCAGGAACAGGTACATCACCAGGAACACCAGCAGCACCGCCTCCAGCAGCGTCTTGACCACTTCCTCGATCGAGATCTTGACGAACAGCGAGGTGTCGTAAGGGATGGTGTACTTGACGCCCGGCGGGAAGTATTTGGCCAGCTGGTCCATCTTCTCGCGCACGGCGGTCGCCGTTTGCAGCGCGTTGCCGGTCAGGGACAGCTGTACCGCGATCGCTGAAAACGGCGCGCCGTTCAGGCGCGCGTTGATGTTGAAGCTGGCGCCGCCCATCTCGATGCGCGCCACGTCCTTCAGACGCACCAGCGATCCGTTCGGGTTCGCGCGCAGCACGATCTGGCCGAATTCGGTGGTGGACGACAGCTGGCCTGTGACCACGATGGGCGCGGAGAAGGTTTGCCTGGCGGGGCTGGGCAAGTCGCCCAGCGTGCCGGAGGTGACCTGCGCGTTCTGCGCGCGGATGGCGGCGGTGACGTCGGCCATGTTCATCTTCAGGCCGATCAACTTGGCCGGATCGACCCAGATGCGCATCGCCCGCTCGGTGCCGAACAACTGCGCCTGGCCCACGCCCGGTATGCGCTTGACTTCATTGACCACGTTGCGGGCCAGGTAGTCGCCCAGGCCGGTCGGGTCGAGCCGGCCGTCGGTCGAGGTCAGGCCGACGAACATCAGGATGTTGGAGCGCGCCTTGTTGACCTGCACGCCCTGCTGCGTGACGGCGGCCGGCAGGCGCGACTCCACGCGCTTGATGCGGTTCTGCACATCGACCGCCGCCAGGTCCGGATTGGTGCCGGGGACGAAGGTGACGGTGATGGTGACGGCGCCGCTGGCCTCACTGGACGATTCGACGTACTGCAAGCCGTCGGCGCCGTTCATCTCCTGTTCGATCACGCTGGTGACGGCGTCGTCGAGCACCTGCGCGGTGGCGCCGGGGTAGTTGGCCGTCACCACGATCGATGGCGGCGCGATGGTCGGGTACTGCGACACGGGCAATACCGTGATCGCCAACATCCCGCCCAGCAGTATGAAGAGTGCGATCACCCACGCGAACACGGGGCGATCGATGAAAAACTTGGCCATCGGGACTCCCTGTTATTTGGCGGTGCCGTGATCGGATGCGGCGGAAGCTGTGCCGACCGGGCCTTTCCACGGCTGCGGATTGACCGTGGCGCCGGGCTTGGCCTTCTGGAAGCCTTCCACCACGATGCGCTCGCCGCCTTTGAGGCCGGCGCTGACCACCCAGTTCTGGCCGTCGTTGGCGGTGGCGGTGACCGGCTGCGCCAGCACCTTGTTGTCGGCGCCGACGATCAGCACCGACGAGCCCTCGGGACTGCGCACCACGGCCTGCTGCGGCACGGTGATGGCGGCGTCGTTGACGCCCTGGTCCAGCCGCGCGCGCACGTACATGCCGGGCAGCAGGGCGTGCTGGGGATTGGGGAACTCGGCGCGCATCGATACCGCGCCGGTGCTCTCGTCGACCGACACGTCCGAGAACAGCAGCTTGCCCGTTTGCGGATAGGCCTGGCCGTCTTCGGTCACCAGGGTCACGCGCGCCTCGTTCTTGCCGGCGCCCTTGATGGTTCCGCTGGCGAGCGCGCGTTGCAGTCGCAGCAGCTCGGCCGACGATTGGGTGATGGTGACGTAGATCGGGTCCAGCGTCTGCACGGTGGCCATCGGCGTCGCTTCGCCTTGCCCCACCAGCGCGCCCTCGGTCACCAGCGCGCGGCCGATGCGGCCGGAGATCGGCGAGGTCACGGTGGCGTAGCCCAGGGTCAGGCCGGCGTTGGTGCGCGCGGCCTTGGACGTGGCCAGGTCGGCGGCGGCCTGCTTCTGCGCGGTGACGGCGTCGTCGTATTCCTGCTGGCTGACCGCTTGCGCGGCCAATAACGGTTTATATCGTTTTACCTTTAATTCGGCCTGGGCCAGGTTGGCCTCGGCCTTGGCGACGGCCGCCTGCGCGCTGTCGTAGGAAGCCTGGAAGCTGGCGGGGTCGATGCGGAACAGTACCTCGCCGGCCTTGACGTCGCCGCCTTCCTTGAACACCCGCTGCAGCACGATGCCGGCCGTGCGCGCGCGCACCTGCGCGATGCGCGACGCTTCCGTGCGGCCCGGCAGTTCGGTGCTCAGGGTAACGGTGGCGGGAGCGACGGTGATGACGGCGACGGTGGCGGGTGGCGGGGTGCCGGGAGCGGCGGCTTTGTCGCCGCAGGCGGCCAGCAGGGATAAGGCGAAAACGGCTGCAGTGTAACGAGGTACTAATCTCATGGATGTTTCTCGTAAAAAGATTTAGATGGTGCGCTGGTTCGGCCAGGCGGGGTGGCTGGCTAGGGTCGCAGCATTGTAATACAGCTAGTTATGTAACGTTTTGTAGTGAAGGAAAACAAAAAAGCGGTAACGCGGCCTGCGCCGCGTTACCGCTTTTTAATTTGGCCGGCGCTGTATCAACGCATGCCGGAGATGATTTGCTTCAGCTTGCCCGAGTCGGCGCAGAAGGCGCGGATGCCTTCGCCCAGTTTTTCGGACGCCATCTGGTCTTCGTTGAGCTGGAAGCGGAAGGTCTTCTCGTCCTGCGACAGCTTGATGATGCCGGCGCCCGGCGCGCTCTCCGCGCTCAGCTTGCGTTCGACCGGGGCGTCGCTGTCGGCCAGTTTTTGCAGCAGGTCCGGGCTGATGGTGAGCAAGTCGCAGCCGGCCAGTTCCAGGATCTGGCCGGTGTTGCGGAAGCTCGCGCCCATCACCTCGGTCTGGTAGCCGAACTTGCGGTAGTAGTTGTGGATGCGCTTGACCGACTGCACGCCCGGATCTTCGGCGGCGGCGTAGTCGATGCCGGTGGATTTTTTATACCAGTCGTAGATGCGGCCGACGAACGGCGAGATCAGCTGCGCGCCCGCTTCGGCGCAGGCGATGGCCTGGCCCAGCGAGAACAGCAGGGTCATATTGCAGTGGATGCCTTCCTGTTCCAGGATCTCGGCGGCGCGGATGCCTTCCCAGGTGGCGGCCATCTTGATCAGCACGCGCTCGCGCTCGATGCCGGCCTGCTGGTACAGCTTGATCAGCTCGCGGCCCTTGGCCACCGAGCCTTCGACGTCGAACGACAGGCGGGCGTCGATCTCGGTCGATACGCGGCCGGGGATGATGCGCAGGATTTGTTTGCCGAAGGCGATCAGCAGGTGGTCGATGGTCTCGGCGATCGAGTTGTCGAGGTTGTCGCGCACGGCTTTTTCCAGCAACGGCTTGTATTCGTCCTTCTGCACCGCCTTCAGGATCAATGAAGGATTGGTGGTGGCGTCGCGCGGGGTGTAGGCCTGGATGGACTGGAAATCGCCGGTGTCGGCGACTACGGTGGTGAATTTCTTGAGCTGTTCGAGCTGGTTCATGTGCGCTGCCAATCAGTTGAGGGGAGTGAGGCTGTCGTATGCTTGCCTTATTGTACTCAACCATGAACAATTGTTAAAGAAAGCGAAATCCAATAGTCTCCATATTGACACGCAATAAAGGTCAGCTTGCCGTTTAGGCAAGGCGGTATCCGGCGCGGCTTCGATGTTATATTGTTGGCAATGTGAAAGGAATACCGATGCTTCGCTCTTTGGTGTGGATGTGCCTGATCTTCTTTGCGCTGTCGATCAGCGTCGTCCGAGCCGAGGATGAGGCCGGTTTGCTGATGGCCCGCATCGAGGCGCCGCAACTTCCGGGTCATGACAGCCTCGATGCGCTGAGTTTGCCGGAGTTGATGGAGCGGCTGCACGTACCCGGCCTCAGCATCGCGGTCATCAAGGATTTCAAACTGCACTGGGCCAAGGGATATGGCGTCGCCGACGTGGAAAGCGGACGCCTGGTGGATACGGAAACCCGCTTCCAGGCGGCGTCCATCAGCAAGCCCGTGACGGCGCTGGCGGCCATGCGCCTGGTGCAGGAGCATAGGCTGGACCTTGATGCCGATGTCAACACCATCCTCAAGTCGTGGCATGTGCCAGTTTCGGAGTTGACGCGGACGCAGGCGGTCACGCCGCGTTCGCTGTTCAGCCACACCTCGGGCGCGGCTGATGGATACGGCTTTCCCGGCTACGCGCCGGGTGCGCCGCTGCCGTCGCTGGTGCAGATACTCGATGGCCGTCCGCCATCGAACGTCGGCAAGGTCGTCTTCGCGCGCGCGCCCTTCGAGGCTTATCAATACTCCGGCGGCGGACTGGTCATCATGCAACTGGCGCTGACCGAACTGACCGGCCTGCCGTTTGAGCGTTTCATGCAGTCGACCGTGCTGGCGCCGCTAAGGATGTCCCACACTTCCTTCGAGCAGCCAAACCAGGCGGCCCTGGCGCACGATGCGCAGGGGCGCCGCTTGGAGGCGCCGTGGAAGCTCCACCCGGAGCAGGCCGCCGCCGGCTTGTGGACGACGCCGGGCGACCTGGCGAAATTCATCATCGAGCTACAGACCGGCCTGCGTGGTTCGAAAGGAAGGGTGCTGGAGCCGCGCTACGCCAGGGAGATGATCTCTCCGGCAGGCGTGGGGCCATACGCGGTGGGCCTGGTGGTGGGCCAGCGTGGCGACGGCTGGTATTTCACGCACAACGGGTCGAACTGGGGCTATCGCGCCTGGATCAGCGGCCACGTACGCAAGGGATATGGCGTGGTCATCATGGCCAACGGCGACAACGGCATGGCACTGATGAACCAGATCGCCGACCGTGTCGCGACAGCCTATCACTGGGACTCGGTGGAAAAGCCGGTGGCCAAATAAAAGCGGACGCCGTGGACGTCCGCGTTTTTCTCAGTCAGATCACTTCTGGCCTCTTTCCAGCTCGGAAAGAATGCGATAGGCCGCCGTGACCCTGGCCGCGCCGGGATAGCCTTTGTTTGCCAGCATGACGATGCCGGTTTTCCGGGCGGGGCTAAATAGCGCATACGCGCCGAAGCCGCCGGTCGATCCGGTTTTGTGGATCAGCACATCGGATCGCGGCGCCAGCGGCGGCGTCAGCGCTGTCACCGGGTTGCTGGCCCAGAACATTTGTTCGGACGTGCTGACCAGCAGGCCCCGCAGCCGCGCGGCGGCGGGATATTGTTCCCAGATCAGATCCTGGGTCATCTTGCCGGCCTGGAAGTAACCGATATGCGTGGCCTCGATCGCCTGGCGCAGCGGATCGTCCAGCGGCGCCAGGCCGAGGTTGGCGTCGACGAAGCGGATCAGGTCCGCCGCCGTGGTCTTGACGCCGTATGCCTCGGAGGCCAGCACGCCGGGATGGACCCGCACCGGCGCGTTGGCCTGGTCATAGCCCTGGGCATAGTGCTGCATCTGCTGCGCCGGCACGTTGATGTAGGTCTGCCGCATGCCCAGCGCGGGGAACAGCTGGTGTTCCATCGCCTCCGCAAAAGGCAGCCCCAGGCTTTTGGCGCTGATCCTGGCCAGCAGGCCGATGCCCAGGTTGGAGTAGGTCCTGCGGGCGCCGGCGGCGTCGGCCGGCTGCTGCCAGCGGCGGTAGTAGTCCATCAGCTGATCGTCGTCGCGGACGTCGTCGGGCACCTGCATCGGGAAGGCGGCGGCGGTGTGCGTGGCCAGATGGATCAGCTTGATATGGTCGAAGCTGCTGCCGCGCAGCGCCGGCATGTGCTGGCTGACGGTGTCGGACAGCGCCAACTGGCCCTTGGCCTGCGCGTAGGCGGCCAGCGTGGCCACCAGCGTCTTGCTGACCGAGCCGATCTCAAACAGCGTATCGCGGTCGACGGCCTGACCGGTCTCGCGCGAGGCGACGCCGTAGTTGAAGACATAGTTTTTGCCGTGGTCGGTCAGCGCCAGCGCCATGCCGGGGACATCGTATTGTTTCATCAGCGGCTTGATGGTCCGGTCCACCGTCGCCCTGAGCCGTGCCTCCCGCTCCAACGGGGCCAGCAACTGCGGCAGTTCCTTGAGCAGCGCCTCGCGCGCCAGCACGCCGGCCGGGACATCCTTCGGCTGCGCGTCATCCCTTTGCATCAGGTGCGCGAAGCTGAAGCTGCGCGCGCCCTTCGTGGCCCAGCCCACGTACCAGCCGTAGCCGGAGGCGGAGCCGGTCTTGCCGTGGATGCGCCATCCCGCCAGCGGCTGATCGGCTTGCGTCAGGCGCGCTGTCATGTCGTAGGCGTGGGCGCTGACGCCCAGTTGGCGGTTGACTACCTTGTTCAGGAAGGTCAGCTGCTCCAGCGGCGAGATCTTCAGCGACGACGATATCCACGACAAGGTGAGGCCGTCATGTTCGGCGTCGCCCGTCACGTCGGCGTTCCCGTACTGGAATTGGCTGGCGTAGCCGGCGAAGCGCTGCATGCCCAGCGACTGCGTCACCTGTTGCGAATACCAGACCACCGAGTCCTTCATCCACTTGGTGGGATCGGTTGCCTGGCGCCAGTTGTCGCTCCAATCGACATAGCCTTCGCGGAACGGCAGTTTCGGCGCGTGGCGGTCCTTCAGGATGCCGGCGTCGTAGCCCATCAGGCTGATGGCGATCTTGAAGGTGGACGCCGGCGTCACTTGGCGCTGGCAGTCGCCCCGCTGGAATACAGTCGGGCCGTTGCTGTCGGCCAGCGCCGTGCACACTTCGGCGGCGTGGATGGCGGAAATCGGGACGAGACTGTACAGCGCCCCCAAGATGATGTGGCGAAAATTCATGCGGCTCCTTAGTTGGTGTTGGCTGGTGTTTAAAGTGCGTCCAGTTGCGCCGGCAGATCGCGCAGGAACGCGTCCCTGGTCCTGGGGCCGGCGGAACCTTCCTGTTTGTCTTCCAGCACCAGGCGGGAAAACACCACGGTGCGCCCACCCTTGCTGGCCCAGCCGACGAACCAACCATAGCTGTGCAGCCGGTCGTCGCTGCCGTTGGCCAGCACCGGTGAGGCGGTGCCGGTCTTGCCGTGGATTTGCCAGCCGTTCGGCAAGGCGCCGAGCGCGGTGAGGCGGGCGGTCATGTCGTAAGCGTGGGCCGACAGCGGCAGTTGCCGGTTGACGATTTTCCGCAGGAAGGCGGTTTGCTCGGCCGGCGATATCTTCAGGCTGGAAGCGATCCAGGACATCGCCAGGCCGTTGTCCTTGCCGGGGTCGCCCGAGACATCCAGGTTGCCGTAGCCGAAGCCGCGCACATACTGCCGGAAGCGCTGCGCGCCGAGGCTGGCCGTCACCTGCTGGGCATACCACACGGTCGAGTTGCGTATCCAGCTGGTCGGGTCGGTGGTGGCGCGCCAGTCGGGGTTCCAGTCGGCATAGCCGGGCTTGAACGGCAGGCTGGGCGAGTGGGCGTCGCGCAATATGCCGCTGTCGTAACCCATCAGGCTGACGGCGATGTTGAAGGTCGATGCCGGCGTGACGCGCTCGTCGCAATGGCCGTCGCGCAGCAGCTGCGCGCCGCTGGCGGCATCGACCATGTCCGTGCAGCTGAAGGTGGCCGGTGTGGCCGCGCGCACCGGCGCGCGGTCGGCCAGGGCGGGCTGGAATGCCAGGCTGGCCGCGAAGACGCCCGCCAGGCCGGCGACGGCGGCGCCGCGCGCCCACGGCCCGCGCGGGACGGCGGCCGGTTCGCGGATCAGGCTGATGCGTGTCGCCAGCGTGCGGGCGCTGACGCCGCCGAAGGCCAGCGCCGTCTTGGCTGAATGCGTGGCCGCATGCGTGACCGGATGCGGCTGCAGCCGCAGTTGCCCCACCAGCGCCGCGGCGTACGCCTTGCGCAGCGCCGGCGGACGGTTGCGCAGCACGTCGCGGTCGCAACCGAGTTCCTGCGCCCATGCCAGGTTGTCGCGCAGCAGGCGCATGAAGGGATTGAACCACAGCAGGGTTTGCAGCACGATGCCGGCGCTCATCCATTGCAGGTCGTGCCGGCGCAAATGCGTGAGTTCGTGTTCGACGATCATCTGCTGCTGCAAGGGGGCGAAGCTGCGCAGATGGCGCGGCAGCAGCAGGCGCGGGCGGAACCAGCCGAACAGCATTGGCGAGATCGGCGCGTCGACTTCAATCACGGCCAGCGATGGCGGCGGCGTCGCCGCGTCCAGGCCTTGATGCCGGCCCGGCAGGACCAGGCGCTCGCCGGTGGCGGCCAGGCCGTTCAGTGTACGGTGCGACTGCAGCACGCGGCCCGTGGTGTATGCCAGACCCAGCAAGTACAGCGACAGCCAGGCTTGCGCGCCGTAGCTCAGCCAGGCGCGGTAGTCCGCCGCCGTGCCGCGGCCGCCGGCCATGGCGGCGCCCTGTGCCGGCGTGGTGGCATGGTCCGGCGCGGCGGGGGCGGCCAGCATGGTCTCGGGCAATTCGATCGCTGGAAGCAGGCGCAGCCGCTCGCTGTGCGGCAGCAACAGCGCCAGGAAGGTCGCGATGATGGTCAGCTGGCCCAACAGCCAGATGGAACGCTGCACGGCGACCTGGGGCAGGTGGCGGCGGCAGGCCGCGGTCAACGCCCACACCGCCAGGCCGGCGGCCATGCAGCCCAGGCTGGCAAGCAGGAAACGAACAATGAGAACGGTGGAGAAGGCCATGCGACGCCCTTATGCGACAGATGTCACGCATTGTGCGACATGTGTCGCATGACGTCAAGCGCCTTGCTGATCCGGGTGGGTCAGCCGATGAAGGAATCGAATTGCAGGTCGAACTCCTGCAAGGCCTTCTGCGCGTTCTGCATCTTCTTGCGGAACTCTGGGCCGCGTTGCAGCGCCAGGCCCACGGCCAGCACGTCGATCACCACCAGGTAGGCCAGGCGCGCCGAGATCGGCGTGTAGGGATCGATGTTGAAGATCAGGTCGATCGGGATCAGCACCGTCGCCATGTCGGCCAGCGGCGTGCCGGACGGCGCCAGCACGATGACGTCGGCGCCGCCGCGGCGCGCCAGCTTGATCGAGCGCACCAGCGACGGGCTGTTGCCGCGCTGCGAAATGGCCACCACCGCGTCGCCCGCGCGCAGCAGGGCGGCGGCGATGCTGTGGATGTGCGGGTCGGCATAGGCCACCGTCGGCACGCCGGAGCGGAAGAACTTGTGCTGCGCGTCCGCCGCCACGATGCCGGAGGTGCCCTGGCCGTAGAATTCGATCTTGTTGGCCTTGGACAGGATGTCCAGCGCCCGCTGGATCGCCTCGGGGTCGAGGTTGTTGCGCAGGTCCAGCAGGGTGTTGATCGAGCGGCTGCAAATCTTGTTGACCAGGTCGGCCGCGAGGTCGTCCTGGGTCGGTTGCTCGTTCAGGCCGGGCAGGGCCAGCGCCAGGCCTTGGGCCAGCTTGAGCTTGAACTCGTGCCAGCCGTCGTAGCCCAGCGTGCGGCAAAAGCGCACCACGGTCGGCTCGGACACCTGCGCGCTCTTGGCGAGCGCCGTGATGTTCTGGCTGACCGTCTGGCCCGGATGATCTAGCACGGCCAGCGCGACCTTGCGCTCTGATTTGGAGAGCGAGTCGAGCTGGGTGCGGATGGAATCTAAAAGCATTTAGTCCTCAGGAAGCGCTTCTTCACGCCATTGCAAACCATCGCGGCCGATCAGGGCCGACGCGGCGGCCGGACCCCAGGTGCCGGAGGTGTAGGGAATCGGGAAGCTGTCGTCCGCTTCCCAGTTGTTCAGGATAGGCTCGACCCATTCCCACGCCGCTTCCAGCTCGTCGCCGCGCATGAACAGGGTCAGCTGGCCGCGCAGCACGTCGAGCAGCAGGCGCTCGTAAGCGTCCATGCGCGGCGATTTGAACGATTCGCGGAAGTCCAGCTCCAGCTCGGCTTGCTTCAGACGCATGCCGTCGCCCGGCGTCTTCGCCATCAGGTTCATGCGCAGGCCTTCGTCCGGCTGCAAGCGGATCACCAGCGAGTTGGGCTGGAAGCTGTTGGTCGGCTGCGCGAAGATCGAATGCGGGATAGGCTTGAAGCGCACCACGATCTCGGCCAGGCCGTCGGCCATGCGCTTGCCGGTGCGCAGGTAGAACGGCACGCCGGCCCAGCGCCAGGTGTCGATTTCCGCCTTCATCGCCACGAAGGTCTCGGTGCGCGAATGCTCCGGCGCATCCGGTTCGTCGCGGTAGCTCGGCACGGCCTTGCCGTCGACGTGGCCGGCGCGGTACTGGCCGCGCACGATGTTCTGCGCCAGCGTGGTCGGGGTGAATTTTTTCAGCGAACGCAGCACCTGCAACTTGGCGTCGCGCACGGCGTCCGGCGCGATCGAGGTCGGCGGTTCCATGGCGACGATGCACAGCAGTTGCAGCAGGTGGTTTTGCAGCATGTCGCGCAGCGCGCCCGAGGTGTCGTAGTAGCCCATGCGGTTGCCCACGCCCAGCTTCTCGGCGATGGTGATCTGCACGTCGGAGATCCACTCGCGGCGCCACAGCGGCTCGAACAGGATGTTACCGAAGCGCAGCGCCAGCAGGTTCTGCACGGTCTCTTTGCCCAGGTAGTGGTCGATACGGTAGATCTGCGATTCCTCGAAGACCTTGCCCACTTCGGCGTTGATCTGCTTGGCCGAGGCCAGGTCGCGGCCCAGCGGCTTTTCCAGCACCACGCGCGAATTGGCCGTCACCAGGCCGTTGGCTTTCAGGTTCTCGCAGATCTGCGAGAAGATCGCCGGCGGCGTCGCCAGGTAGTAGACCTTGGTGATGGCGTCGTCCTTGCGCAGCGCCTCGACCAGCGACTTGTAGCTGTCGGAGTCGGTGGCGTTGAGCGACACGTAGACGATGCGGGCGGTGAACTTGGCCCAGGCGGCCGGCGTCACGGCCGGCGACTTGATGTGCGGCTTGGACGTGGTCTCTACCGTCTGCAGGAAGTCCTGCTGGCTGGCGTCGGCGCGGCCGACGCAGATGATGCGGGCAGTGGCGGGCAAGTCATTGGCGACATCGCGGGCGTACATCGCGGGCAGCAATTTGCGCATCGCCAGATCGCCGCTGCCGCCAAACAGAACCAGGTCAAAATCGGTAAGAGCCATAATTATTCGCAGTATGTAGAGTGCTGAAAGAGAAGAGGGATTACTAGTCGTGACTGTAAATTTACTACACGATTTGTCGTTTTGCAAGAAAATTTACTACATATGCTGCGACCGCAGCATATAGTTTATTCGATATACGACGGCTCCGTGCGGCCGGCCACGTCGACGCGGATGGACAGCAGCTTGCCGCTGAGCGGGAACTGCGCCAGTTCCGGCGCCGGACGGGCGCCGGCGCTGGTGATGTACAGCGTGCGCAGGTCGGCGCCGCCGAAGGCCATCATGGTCGGGCAGCGCACCGGCAGCGGGATCTCGCCGATCAATTCGCCGCTGGGCGACAGCTTGGCCAGGCGCGCGCCTTCGAACATCGCGACCCAGTAATTGCCTTCGCTGTCGACCGCGGCGCCGTCGGGGCGGCCGCCGTAGTTGTGCTCCTTGTCCATCGAGAACTGGTGCAGCAGGCGCTGGTTGGCGACGGTGCCGGTGGCGACGTCGAAATCCAGCTTGGTGACGCGGTGGGCGCTGGTGTCGGCGTGGTACATGGCGCTGTAGTCCGGGCTGAAGCCCAGGCCGTTCGAGTTGGTCATGCCGCCCGACCAGGCCTTGCGGATCGCGCCGCGTTCCAGCACGAACATCTCGGCGGCCGGCTTGTCGCGCGGCTCGTAGATGGTGCCGACCCAGAAGCGTCCGGCGCCGTCGACGTGGCCGTCGTTGAAGCGGGTGATGGCGGTGTCGTAGGGCGCGGCGGCGATTTCGGTCAGGCGGACTTCATCGCTGCCGGTGTCGAGGTGCGCGAAGCCGCTGCGCATGGCGACCACCAGGCCGCCCTGGTCGCTGACGGCCAAGGTGGCCGGCTCGCTGGAGAGCTTCCACGAACGATGCGCGCCAGTGGCGGGATCGAGGCGGTGCACGGTGAAGGCGGGGATGTCGACCCAGTACAGCGCCTGCTCCTGCGCGTGCCACAGTGGGCACTCGCCGGTTTGCATGACGGCGTCAAACGCTACCTTTACCTCGACTTCGATGTGTGGTGTGCTCATGGTCTTAAAGGTGTTGTGCGGCTTTGGCCATGACGATCAGGCCATTGGTGGAACTGTCGTGGCGTTCCGGCTTGACGTCGCCGGTCAGCTCCGCGTGGATGTTCTTGGCGAGGACCTTGCCCAGCTCCACACCCCACTGGTCGAAGCTGTTGACGTCCCAGATCACGCCCTGCACAAAGGTCTTGTGCTCGTACAGCGCGATCAGCGCGCCCAAGGTGGACGGCGTCAGCTGGTCCATCAGGATGGTGTTGGACGGACGGTTGCCGGGGAAGGTCTTGTGCGGCACCAGCTCATCGATCTCGGCCTCGCTCAGTTTTTGCGCGGTCAGGTCGGCGCGCACTTCGCCTGCGGTCTTGCCGGTCATGAAGGCTTCCGACTGCGCGAAGCAGTTGGCCAGCAGCGAATCGTGATGTCCCGGCAGATCGTGCGTGGCGCGCAGCGCGGCGATGAAGTCGATCGGCGTGATGTCGGTGCCCTGGTGCAGCAGCTGGAAGTAGGCGTGTTGCGCATTGGTGCCGCACTCGCCCCACACCACCGGGCAGGTCGGCGTATCGACTTCTGCTCCGCCGCGCGTGACGCGCTTGCCGTTGCTCTCCATGTCCAGCTGTTGCAGGTAGGCCGGGAAGCGGCTCAGGTCCTGGTGATACGGCGCGATCGACAACGAGGCGGCGTTGAGGAACTGGCGGTTCCAGAAGCCGACCATCGCCAGCAGCACCGGCATGTTCTGCTCCAGCGGCGCCTCGCGGAAGTGTTCGTCCATCGCGTGCGCGCCGGCCAGGAAGTCGCTGAAGTAGCCGAAGCCCACCGCCAGCGCCACCGCCAGGCCGATCGCCGACCATACCGAATAACGGCCGCCGACCCAGTCCCAGAACGGGAACATATTGGCCGGATCGATGCCGAAGGCTTTCACCGCCTCGGTGTTGGTGGAGACGGCGACGAAGTGGCGCGCCAGGTCTTCTTCCTTGGCCGACCGCAGGAACCAGCTGCGGGCGGTGCCGGCGTTGAGCATGGTCTCGGCGGTGACGAAGGTCTTGGAGGCGATGATGAACAGCGTGGTCTCGGGATGGACCTGCGCCAGCGCGGCGTCCATGTCATGGCCGTCGACGTTGGAGACGAAGTGCATCTTCAGGCGCGGATGCGCATACGAGCGCAACGCCAGCACGGCCATCTTCGGGCCCAGGTCCGAGCCGCCGATGCCGATGTTGACGACGTCGGTGATCGGCTTGCCGGTGTGTCCCAGCCAGGCGCCGCTGCGCACGCGGTCGGTGAAGTCGCGCATGTGGTCCAGCACCGCGTGGACGTCGTGGGCGATGTCCTGGCCGTCGACGGTCAGCGCCTTGCCGCGCGGCATACGCAGCGCCGTGTGCAGCACCGCGCGATGTTCGGTAAGATTGATCTTCTCACCACTGAGCATGGCGTCGCGCTGGCGTTCCACGCCGCGTTCGCGGGCCAGGTCCAGCAGCAGGCCGATGGTGTTGGCGTCTAGGCGGTTCTTCGAATAATCGAGGAACAGGCCGGCCGCGTCCACCGTCAGTTTGGGGAAGCGCTGCGCGTCGGCGGCGAACAGCTCGCGCAATTGCCAGTATTTCGCGGCGGCGGCGTGGGATTCGAGGGCTTGGAAGCTGGAAGTGGAGGTCAGTGCTGGCTGGCGCATAATTGAGTGGCGTCGTTAAGGCTGAGGGAGGGGATGCGTGAATGATACAGGAAAAACAGGTAAATTCACTACGGTTCCTTGAAAACTCTGTCGCGAAGGGCGTGCGCCTGGGTGTTGGATGTTATTTCCATCCAGTTGGCAACGCGTCGGGATAATAAAAGTAGCTTGAATTCTGAATTTTGTAGTAAAATTTCACGGAATTCATTCATAAGGAACGATCATGGCGTTGCATCCAGTCCTAGAAACCGTCACCGCACGCATTATCCAGCGCAGCAAGCCATCGCGCGGCGCTTATCTGGCCCATCTTGAAGCCGCCCGCGTCAAAGGCGTCCAGCGCGGCGCCCTGGCCTGCACCAACCTGGCCCACGGCTTTGCCGCTTTCCCCGCCAACGACAAGCTGTCGTTGAAGGAACTCAAGAAGCCATCGGTGGCGATCGTCTCGGCCTACAACGACATGCTGTCGGCCCACCAGCCGTTCGAAGGCTTCCCGGCCCTGATCAAGGATGCGGTGCGCGAAGTCGGCGCGGTCGCCCAGTACGCCGGCGGCACGCCCGCCATGTGCGACGGCGTCACCCAGGGCCAGCCTGGCATGGAGCTGTCGCTGTTTTCGCGCGACGCCATCGCCATGGCGACCGCCGTCGCGCTGTCGCACAATATGTTCGACTCCGCCGTCTACCTGGGCGTGTGCGACAAGATTGTACCCGGCCTGCTGATCGGCGCGCTGCACTTCGGCCACCTGCCTGCGGTGTTCGTGCCGGCCGGTCCGATGACCACTGGCCTGTCGAACTCCGAGAAAGCCAAGATCCGCCAGCTGTACGCGCAGGGCAAAGTCGGCCGCGCCGAGCTGCTGGAAGGCGAATCGCAGTCCTACCACAGCGCCGGCACCTGCACCTTCTACGGCACCGCCAACAGCAACCAGATGCTGATGGAAGTGATGGGCCTGCACCTGCCGGGCGCCGCCTTCATCACCCCGAACACCCCGCTGCGCGACGAGCTGACCAAGGCTGCCGCCAAGCGCGCCGCCGTCATCACCGCGCAATCGCAGGAATACCTGCCGGTCGGCCATGTGGTCGATGAGAAGTGCATCGTCAACGCGGTCGTCGCGCTGCTGACCACCGGCGGCTCGACCAACCACACGCTGCACCTGGTGGCCATCGCCAAGGCGGCCGGCATCGTCATCGACTGGAACGACTTCGACGAACTGTCGAAAGTGGTGCCGCTGCTGACGCGCATCTACCCGAACGGCAACGCCGACGTGAACCACTTCCACGCCGCCGGCGGCACCGGCTTCGTCATCCGCGAACTGCTCGATGGCGGCCTGCTGCACGACGACGTCACCACCATCCTGGGCAAGGGCCTGCGCGCGCACTGCGCCGAGCCGTTCCTGGGCGAAGGCGGCAAGGGCGTGGTCTGGAAGGATTCGCCGACCGAGTCGGGCGACGAAGCGGTGCTGCGCAAGATCACCGCGCCGTTCTCGCCGGACGGCGGCACCGTGCTGGTACAGGGCAACCTGGGCCGCGCCGTGATGAAGGTTTCGGCCGTCAAGCCTGAGCATCAGACGGTGGAAGCGCCGGCGCTGGTGTTCAACTCGCAGGAAGATTTCATGGACGCCTACAAGGCCGGCACGCTGGACCGCGACTTCGTCGCCGTGCTGCGCTTCCAGGGCCCGCGCGCCAACGGCATGCCGGAACTGCACGCGCTGACGCCGGCGCTGGCCAACCTGCAGGACGCCGGCCGCCACGTGGCGCTGGTCACCGACGGCCGCATGTCGGGCGCGTCGGGCAAGGTGCCGGCGGCGATTCACGTGTCGCCGGAGATCCTGGCCGGCGGTCCGCTGGGCCTGGTGCGAGATGGTGACATCATCCGCGTCTGCGCCCGCACCGGCACGCTGGAAGCGCTGGTTGAATCGAGCGTGTGGCATTCGCGCTCGCTGGCCACGGCCGATTTGACGCCGAACGGCGTCGGCATGGGCCGCGAGCTGTTCGCCATGTTCCGCAACAGCGTGTGCGAAGCGGAGAAGGGCGCGACCACCTTCGGGCTGCCGTCGCCCATCCCTACCACGGTAGGCCTGCATGACAAAGACCCGGTTGGCAACACCGTGCCCGGTTCCGATGAAGATTACTCGATGAAGAAAGATGCGTAAATCATGACCATGACTCTGCTCGACATTATGCGTACCTCGGCCGTGATCCCAGTGATCGCGATAGACGAACCTGAACATGCAGTACCGCTGGCGCGCGCGCTGGTGGCTGGTGGCATCCGCGTGCTGGAAGTGACGCTGCGCACCAAGCACGGCCTGGCCGCGATCAAGGCCATGTCGGAAGTGGAAGGCGCGATCGTCGGCGTTGGCACCTTGACGCAGCCGGAAGAATTCGCCGCTGCGCGCGATGCGGGTGCGGTGTTCGGCGTGTCGCCGGGCTTGACGTCGGCGCTGATCGCCGCCGCCAAGAGCAGCGGCCTGCCGCTGCTGCCGGGCGTGATGACGCCGTCGGAAGTGATGGCGGCGCGCGAGCATGGCTTCCGTCAGTTGAAGCTGTTCCCGGCGGTGCCGGCCGGTGGCATCGGCATGTTGAATGCGATCGGCGGTCCGCTGCCGGACGTGATGTTCTGCCCGACCGGCGGCATCTCGCAAGAGACCGCGTCGCAGTTCCTGGCGCTGAAGAACGTGGCCTGCGTGGGCGGCTCGTGGCTGACGCCGAAGGATGCCATCGCCGCTGGTGATTGGGATCGCATCACGGACCTGGCCAAGGCGGCCAGCGGGTTGCGCTAATCCGGCCGGACAGTAAGAGGATCTCTGTTGAATCGTCATTCCCGTGTAGGCGGGAATCTATGCTGCGTTTGTGACCATGCGACGTATAGCTTCCCGCCTACTTGGAAAAGACGGGTATTTCGAGACTTCCGTTAGTTGAACGAAACTCCAAAGTTGGCTTCCAATTTTTTTGGTTTTTTTTCATGGCACTGCTTTCGTGACCAGAAATCTCAAGCAGTTAATTACGGGCGAAGCGGCGGCAGGACGGCTCTTCTATCAGGTGGGTGTAATCACAAGTTCCGGTGCCAGTGATAGGATGTCGAACGCGGTTAATCTAAGGAAATCGGTCGAAGACTAATCAAAGGGATGTGGATGGCCAAAAAGAGATTCAGGTTTGAAGGATGGAAGGTCGCGAACTTGGCAATATTCGTGCTGATTGCTATTAGCATGTTGGCCTATGTTACTTTGGCCTTATGGTCGAAGAACGTGGAGGGAAAGAGTCTTGTACCCACTGTCCTAGCGTCTTTCCTTTCAACTTTTTTAGGCGCTACCTTCGCGTTCAGCTTGAATTGGGTGAAGGACGACCGTAAAGAGCATGTTGAGCGCAGGACTGCGCTCAGGTCTGCGCTCTTTGTTTTAATCCGCCAGTACAACGCTTTGATGGTAATTTCTCGGATGGTCGAACCGTACCGCAATTTGCCTGGCCGGGCACTCAATCTTCCGCCGCTGAGTCCACCAAACTATACGGATATTTCGCAAGATTTTAGTGCTTTGGCATTCATTCTAGATTCCGAAAGCCCGCAGATTTTGATGAACTTAAGCATTGAGCAGGAACGGTTTGAGCAGGCGATGCGAGTCTTGGAGTTGCGTGCGAAATTTCTTTATGACGAGCTCCAACCTGCTGTCGGTCTACACCGATTGTCCGAAACTGAGACCACATTGGAAGAGGTCAGAGAAAAACTGGGAGATCGCATATTCGGCATCGCGGAGAGTTCTGCACGTGAAGTCTTTGATCACTTAGACGAGCTAATGACTAGCTTGCCCGCTGTCCAAGAGGAATTGTATATCTTAGCTAAAAAACTATACCCTGGTGGAAAATTTCTTAGGGCGGAGAAGCCTGCGGGGGGCTAGGTTCTGGATAGGCGTCTATTCCAATGCCTGGATCAAGCAAAAAGGATTTCTCGTCGAAGGTGTCGAGACCAAGGACTACACTGCCTTTTGTAAAGGTGTAATAGAACTTCGCTAGCATCTCGCCCTTACAGGAGAAGGACTCCATCAATGAGTGGCTGACTGGGGGGCGTTACGAACTTGGCGAATTGCCAGCGGTCTACGACGACATGGAACAGCGTTTCCTTTTGTCTCAAACGAAATGCTTGCCCTGAACGCGGCGGTTAGTGCTCCTGTACCCCAAGCGAGAAGTATCGATGTTTCGTTGGATTTAACCTGCGAACAGACGAGAGTTATTCCGGTGCCGGCTGTTGGCACCCGCCAGCATCAGGCATCAGGCCGACAGGACTGCGCGGGGCGGCCCAAATCCTAATATTCAAGGGTGCTGGTGCTTATACAGAAACCAGGTCAGTACCATCATGAGCGTAAGCGAGAACAACGCAGATGGGAGTACTACTCTCTTTGCATGTGGTTTTCCTATTGTTCTTGAGAAGATGATTCCCCACGCAACCGGCATGGCCGCATAGGCTGCGATTGACATACCACGTAGCGTCGCCGAGCATGATTCGACGCACAAGTTTGTGTTTGCCATAGTCTCAATGGCGTGAGGCACCATGTCGAAGAGGACGCCAGCCAGAAATCCGAAGACAAAGAGAATAATTTTTCTCGCCATTACTTGACCTCGAAGAAGAGGATTGTTTTCGAGTTCCGAAGATCGGAGTAAACCGGTATCCAAGGGTTGTTGATCCCCAACGTGAAGCGCGCGAATGTTTCTAGCGTCCCGCTTAGACCATTGTTTGTAAGCCTTGATCCATTCCATAGGTCGATGTGCCCGCCGCTGGCGCTTGCGGGAGCTTCCCCGACACGCGTCCAGTAGGCATGAAACATAATGATGCCGGTGCGTCCCTTGACCTTCGTTTCCCAATCCTTACCGGTGATGTCTTCCGGTTTTTGCGGCAGGCCACAGAACGGCTGAAGTTTGAGCCATTCTCCCAACTCGTAGGCGCGCACGGCAGCGGCGGCGCCATTCATCATGACGCGCCCCAATACCTGTGCTCCCGGCATCGGCTTGACGCTTTTTTGGGAAAACGACTTCATCTTGATACCGATTTTGTGGAAGGTCGCACTCATGCGCAGTGCGCACTGGTTGCTGTAGTCCCCTTTGTCGCCGGGCGCTGGTTTGTAAGGGGTGCCGGTCACATAGTTGTCCCAAAGATCGGAGAACTTCACAGCGGGAACGTCGATGCTACACACGGAGTCTTTGATGGTGTTGGTCTTGACTGCGGCATGCTGCTGAAACACTTTTCCCATCAGCCCATTCCCTCCATTTTGGCAAGGGCATCGTCACCCCAATAGACAGCGTACTCTTCCGCATCATACGTTTCGATACGAGGCAGCGTGCCGTCTGCGGTGGCACGACCGGAAAATTTGCGGCCGTCTTTGGTTTCGATAAAGTAAGGGACACCTTTGATGGCGTCATCCTGGAGCTGCGGCTGTTCATCGAACTTGTCGGCAGCTTCTTGCGGCACGACTTCGTTTCCTGCCGCGCGCGGCGGAAGCGCACCTGGCGCGAGCTGCGCTGCGGCAGTTGCCGCCAGGGCCGTAGCCGATTGCCGCGCGGCGCCCGCGCCGGAAGCACCGCTGCTCCAATCAACCGTGTCTGTGAACTGTGAAGCGATCAACTTGGCGCCGCACGATGTTTTCATCCCCGCCACGGCGACGCCTTTGCCGTAGAAGGTGGCCGTCATCACGCCTTCCACGATTGGAAAGTCGCCGCGGCACTTCGGGCAATGAACCTTATGCCCGATAAATGAAATTGGTTTTCCCATGCAGATATCGGTTGGAGACCCCTCTAACACTGTCCCGCCATGGCTTGTCGAGTCGCCCTTACGAATTATTTCTGGCATGCGTCGCTTGCACAAAGTTGTTTGTGTGAACATTGTAAGCGCGTTGCCGTTTTGGCATTTGCACGATTGAGCTAGTCAAGTCCGCGCTGGGCTTTCAGCGATCCGGATTCAGGCAGAATAAGCCCACCTTGGCAATGAGTTCCAGCACCGACGCGGTTTGTTCTGGCCGACCAGTTGCGACGACAGGAAATAACTACTACGGCGCAGCCTTAGTCAGCAAATCACAAATGCGCTGCTGCCACCCGGGACCGGTGGCTTTCCAGCGCTCGATGATGTCAACGGGAAGGCGCAGGGAAATATCCACTGAGTCTTCCTCTGCTGGTTGCGTTCCCATCGGCGTCAAACGGGCTACTTGCTTTGAACGCATCTGCTTTACAGATTCCAGCAAATCACGCTGGAACTCTTCTTTCTCGGATGTCATGGATCTTTGCTGAAGGTTTTGCGAGCTCTGGATGATCGTATTGCGTCTTTCAGTACGCCGTTCAACAGGGTTTGATACCCTGTCCCTTGTGCTTCAGCTTTCGCCAGAAAAAACGCGATGACATCGTCATCCAGCATGATTGTGATGCGCGTTTTCCCAGTGGTGGCAATCACCGTGCCGTGCTTGCCTTTGCTGAAATCATACTCGTTGAGCATGGTATTTCTCCGTGGCCTGGAGCGGAAATTATGCATATCCTACGCATCTGCAGTCAAGCTGAGCTGGAGCGGACTGGTTCATCCTACTTGCTCCCCTATTTTTTTCGGCTTTCCCATATTTAGCCCGGTAAATTCGGAAATAGCCCAATGCTTGAAAAAATCGGGGGAAATCGAAGAGAAAATCGGGGCTTTGCCACAAGGAGCGCGGAGGCGCACCCCATGTACATACTCGTTAGCGGTTTGGGTTCAGGCAGAACAGCCCCGCCTTGGTGGCTAGTTCCAGCACCGGTGCGGCCAGTTCCTTGTTTTTGAAATACAGGATGTTGGTGTCATCCCAGCCCGCGGCGTAGACGCAGCCCAGTTCCGGCAGGATGATGAATTGCGACGGCACGCCGTAGTCGTTGAAGCGCGACTGCCGCAGGAAGCCTTCGCGGTCGGTGTAGCGCTTCAGCACCGGCTTGGCCTTGGCTGGCCAGCGGCCGCGGTGGCGCAGCGTGTAGACCGGCGTCAGGTCGAACAGCGCCGCCCAGTGCTGCTCGAACTTCTTGTTGCGCAGTACGCGCTCCTGGCCTTCGAAACAGTCCAGCAGATGCCATTCGCTCTCGTCGTCGAGCCAGTGGTCGAACACGGAGACCGCCAGTCGCTCCATGCCGCCGTCCGAGTCCAGCTCCCTGATTTGCTTCAATTGCGGGAACTGCCGATTGATTTCGGCAGCGACGTTCGCGTCAACGCGAGACAGCATCTTCATATACATCCTTGATTGGTGACTGGGCTTACAGCGCCGAAGTATATACGCTCGGCCGCCCAACACGCCAATCCCCGCCTGCGCTACCGGAACGTGGCGAGGTATTTCGCCGGCACCGTGACGTTATACAGCGCGCCGGAAAAGGCGGCGACGATCAGCGTGGCGGCCGTGAAGCCGGAGACCATCAGCAGCATCGCGGCGCCCCGCATCGCCCCTGCACTCAGGCGATCGTGCGCCAGCCAGTGCAGCGCCCGCGCCAGATGGACCGTGATCGCCAACACGGCGAGGAAGTAGTAGGGCATGAAGAAGTAACGATACGGCAGCACGTGCATGCCGGCGGCGGCATAGTAGAAGTTCGTATCGAGCCCGAACTGGATGCGCCCGACCAGCACCGCGCCAACGTGCACCAGCAGGAAGAACGCCAGGTACAGCCCTGAGCCCAGCTGCAACAGGTCGAGTCCTTCATGCCGGTCGCGCCAGCGGCGGCGCACGAAGGTCAATCCGCTGGCGACCTGGCTGGCGGCGCACAGCAGCAGGATGAGCTCCACCACCCGGTTGCGGTACACCGCGCGGAACGCCTCCATGAAGTGGATGTGCGCCTCCGGGCTGACTATCGCCAGCAGGTGGTTGAACAGATGCAGCGTCAAAAAGGCGCCGAGTACGCAAGCGCCAATGCGATGGGTCTTGTGCAGCATGCTGCTTATGCGACGCGGTCGCGCAGCTGCATGCGCAGGCCCACCGGCGACATCGTAAACGCCATCAGCTCGTCCGGCTCCTTGCCGTCCACCGTGTCGAGCGAGGCGATGTCGAAGCTGTTGAGCACCATGGAGCCGGCCAGTTTGATTTCCAGCAGCGCCAGATAGCGCCCAGGGCAGGTGCGCACGCCGGAGCCGAACGGCATCGACACATGCTTGTCCATCGCGCCGTCGCCTTTTTTCAGCCAGCGTTCGGGATCGAACTGGCCGGCCTGCGGCACGTGGCTTTCGCTGATGCTGTCGTGCCGCATCACGCACCATACCAGGCCGCCCTTGGGAATCCGCACGTCGCCGATCACGCTGTCGCGCAGGGCTTCCAGCGGCAGGAAGGGCGCCACCGGTTTCAAGCGCATGGCTTCCTGGGCGCAGGCGTCCAGGTAGTCCAGCGCATCCATCTGCTCGATGGTGAAGGCGGCCGTGTCGGGCGCGATGCGCAGCACTTCCTCGCGCGCCTTGCGCAGCGCGGCCGGATTCTTTTGCAGCAGGTACAGCATCCACGCCAGCGTGTTGCTGGTGGTGTCCTCGCCGGCCAGCAGCAGGGTGGTGACGTTGCCCGCCACGGCGACGTCGTCGACGCCGCTGTCGCCCTCGTCGGCCGCGCAGATCATCGCTTCCAGCAGGTTGGCGGGACGTTCGCGCCGGTGCGGCTCGGCCGCCAGCCGGGCGCGCGAGGCGGCGACCAGCTCATCGACCGCCTTGCCCAGTTGGAGCACGCATTCGTCCAGCTTGCGGTCGCGCTCCAGCTTGAAGTAGCGCCAGTATGGGAATAGCGTGAACGAGCGGCGTGCCACCTCCGGCAGAATGGTGTCCATGTGGCGCTGGATCACATCCTCGCCGCCGTCGATGGTGTTGACGTCGGTGCCGAAGGCCAGGCCGGCGATCACGTCGACGCTGAAGCGCTTCAGGTCCTCGGTCAGGTCGATGGCGCTGGCGTCGCGCGCGGCCTGGCGCCAGCGCTGCTGCAGCCGCAGGCCGACCTTCACCAGCGACGGGAAGTAAGCCTTCACCGCGTGCGGCGCCAGCGCGGTCATCACCATGCGGCGCTGGTTGCGCCAGGTCGCGCCCTCGGCCAGGAACAGGCCGGGGCGGCCGCCCATCTCGTCGGACACCTGGGCGGTGATGGACGGGCGGCGGAAGCCGTCCGGGCGGTCGCGCAGTGCGGCGTTGACCAGCTCATGCCCGGCCAGCACCAGCATCGGCGTGCGGCCCAGGGTGATCTTGAACATCGGGCCGTAGCGCTTGCTCCACTGCTCGACGCTGCGGTGGATATGCTGCAGATCCATATTGGGCAGGTTGCCCGCCAGCGGCCAGGGACGGGGCCCCGGCAGGCTCTCGACGGTACGCAGCTGGTGGGCGGCAGGGGCGGTGATCGTGTGTTCCATGGCGGCTTCCTTGAGTGACGATACCTCACTATGCCGTGCCGCCGCCGGCGCGTATTGAACGTTTGCGACAGCTTTGGTATAAACTTTATCCATGTCCTCCACCGAACCTTCCCTGACTCGGCTGATCGTGCCGCCTTTCGCGCTGGCCTCCTGCGTGCGCGCCTACATCACGCGCAGCACGGTGGAGCAACCGCTGACCGATCCGGCCGAACGCTTCAATCATTTCCCCGCCACGCCGCATTGTTCCATCACCTGGTTCATCGAGGGCGAGGCCGAGGTGGTGCAGCCGCCGGGGATACCGAAGACCGAAGTGCGCGCCGTCTTCGTCGGCCCGCAGACGCGGCCGATGGCCACCTACAATCCGGGCCCGGTGCGCATCCTGATGGTGATGTTTTATCCGCAGGCCATGCATGCGCTGAGCGGCATCGACGTGCCGGCCTGGGTCAACCGCTGGGACGATGTCGGCAGGGTGCTGGGGCCGGAGTGGGCGGCGATGTCGGAAACGCTGCTGGAAGCGGCCGACGACAGCGCCCGGCTGGCGGTGCTGGAAGCCTTCCTCACGCCGCGCTGGCAGGCCACGCGTCCCGGCGGCCCTGCTGCGACGGCGGGCGACTGGGTGCGCCACCTGGCGTGGCAGGTGGCCGATACCGCGCTGGGCCGCGGCGTGCGCAGCATCGAGCGCCACATCAAGGCGCGCGCCGGCCAGCCGATGCGCAAGCTGCTGCGCCTGCAGCGCGCCGAGCAATCGTTCTTCGACGCCCGCGACGAGTTCCTGGCGGGGCGGGTGGTGTGGTCCGACGTGGCCGCGCGCGGCGGCTATTCCGACCAGTCCCACTTTTGCCGCGAAGCGCGCGAGATCACCGGCCACAGCCCGCACGAACTGGCGCGCATCATGCAATCCGAAGACGAAAGCTACTGGATCTACCGCATCTGGACGTAGAGCAGCAACACCGGGTTAAAGCAGCGTGCCGCCCCAGGCGGCCGGATCGACGTCGGCGATGGTCTGCGTGAAGGTCCACACATGGCCGCCCGGATCGGCCACCGAATACTGCCGCTCGCCGAACGGATAGCCGGTCGGTGGACTGAGCGAGCGCGCCTTGGCCGCCAGCGCGCGCTTGTAGTGCTGGTCGATGTCGGTGATGCGCACCATGATCGAGTGACAGGGATGCGGGCAGGGCGGCGCCGGCGCCGGCCGCTGCGCCACCACCACCGCGCCGGCGCCGCCGGCGATGTCGAGCTGGATGCGGTGCTCGCCGATGCGCAGCCGCTCGCTGAAGCCGAACGCCTCGCACAGCCACTGCGCCGCCACCGCCACGTCCTGGTAGTGCAGCACGGGGATCACCATCACTTGCTGGATCGAACGGTTCGGGGCCAGCTGCGACATGGTGCGCCTCCAACAAAACGGTTAACGTACAGGGATCTTCAGCTTCAATTCTTCCCAGGCGGTGGTCAGCAGGCAGGTGATCAGCAGCGCGCTGTACTCCCAGCCGCCGGTGCCCGGCCCGACCACGAAGAAGCCGTTGTGGCGGTGGAACAGGATGATGCCGGTGCTGTAGATGATAGTCAGCGCGGCGCACACCGGCAAGGTAAATAAACGCAGCGCCAACAGCGCCGAGCCCAGCGTCTCGACCAGGTTGACCGCATAGGCCAGCACGGTGCCGCTGCCGGCCGGGAAACCCTCTTCCTCGAGAATCTGGCCCAGGATCGGACTGCTGCCCTCGTAGAAGCGGTAGGCGCCGTGGGTGAACAGGATGGCGCATAACACCAGACGCAGCAGGTCGGTGCCGGCGCTGGCGCGGGTAAAGATTTTCATCCGGCCGGCAGCAAGGCTTCGGTGCGGTTGCGGCCGTTGCGCTTGGCCAGGTAGAGCGCGCGGTCGGCGGCGCCGATCAGCGCTTCGATCTCCACCGCCGCATCGACCTTTTGCGTGGCGATGCCGATGCTGATCGTCACTTGCCGCGCGTCGTCGCTGTTGCGCTCGTGCGGGATGGCCAGCTCCTGGGCGCGGGCGCGGATCGCCTCGGCCATCATGGTGGCCTGCTCGACGTCGGTCTCGGGCAGTATCATGGCGAACTCCTCGCCGCCGTAGCGCGCCATCAGGTCGCACGGGCGCTTGAGCATGGCCGCCAGCGCGGCCGCCACCTGGATCAGGCACTGGTCGCCCTTCTGGTGGCCGTAGTGGTCGTTATAGGCCTTGAAGTGGTCGATGTCGATCATCAGCAGCGACAACGGTGTGCCGCCGCGCTTGGCGCGCCGGTGTTCCTTCTCCATCGCGACGTCGAAGTGGCGGCGGTTGGCGATGCCGGTCAGGCCGTCGGCGAAGGTCTGCGAGCGCAGCACCATGGCCTGCTCGCGCAGCAGCTTCTCGCGGGCGACGGCGATGCTGACGTCGTTGATCTGGATCAGGCAGTGGCGCGGCGCGCCCTCGACCGCGATCGGCGTGATCTCCACCGCCTGCTGGATGCGCTCGTTGCGGGCGGCCGCCACCGGGCCGGCGTACAGCGCGAACGGCGCCTTGTTGAGCGTTTGCGACAGCAGCGAGGGGAAGTTGTTGTACAGCGCCTGCTGGATCGCCGCCTCGACCCGGCCGCCGCGCAGGCCGGGGCAGACGGTGAAGAAATCGGCGCCGATCACCTTGTCGTGGCCCAGGCCGGAATACTTGATCATCCACGAATTCCACAGCACGACGCGGCGTTCGTTGTCGAGCACGATGGCGCCCAGGTTCACCGCGCACAGCACGCTGTGCAGCAGGTGGAGGTGGTGTGCTTCGGTCACGGGACGCATCATGCCTGGCCCATGGCGCGGGCGATGTAGAGGTTGATCTGCTCCTTGAGGTCGTGCAACGCCGAGATGTCGAGCACGAAGGCGACATAGCCGTGGATCTGGTGCTTCTCGAGCAGGAAGTCGATGTGCAGCATCAGCACCACGGTGTCGGGCTGGCTGCCGGAGGCGACCAGGATTTCATCGCTGGTGCCGACGTGGTATTGCGGCAGCGAGCCGTGCAGCTCGCGCTGGAAGATGTTGGCCAGGGTGCCGACGCAGGAGTTGAGGATGATGTTGCCGATCTCGCACATCGCTTCCTGCTCCATGTCGGTCAGCTCCTTGAGCGGCACCGACTCGCCCACCATCAGGCGCACGATCTCCAGGCTCTTATCCTCGGGAAACATGAGGATGGCCTCGGTCGCGAACGCGCCCTCGTAGTGCTGGCTGACGCCGCAGATGGTCTCGGCCTCGAGCGACTTGCCGTCGAGCAGGCGCGCCGCCTCGGTGCGGTTGATGAAGCTCACCGACGGCACCGACATGCGCACCGCCTCGTTGACGATGGCGCTCATCGAGGCCGCCGCCTGGCCGACGCCGATGTTGAAGATCTCGATCAGCGCGTCGTTTTCCAGCTCGGACAGGGCGAACATGGTCAGGCCGCTTCCAGGGTGGACAGCAGCTGCGCGATGCGGGCCTCGGTGATCGGTTTTTCCATGAAGCCGATGCCGAGCAGGGTGGCCCGCTCGCGGGTGGAGGTTTGCACATTGGCCGTCAGCAGCGAGATCGGCACGGCGGGGAATTCCTGCCGCAGCAGCTCGGCGGCGGCGATGCCGCCCATGCCGGGCATGTTGACGTCCATCAGGATCAGGTCCGGCGGCGTGGCGCGCGCCTTCAGCAGCGACTCCTCGCCGGTGGCCGCCTCTTCGACGATCCAGTCGGCATGCAGGCCGGCGATGTACTGGCGCGCCATCAGGCGCGAGACCCGGCTGTCATCGACTATCAAGACTGTTTTGGTAGGCGTCATGTGTCATCCCCGGCGATCAAGATTGGACCTGCGTGATGACCATTCTCGCATATCCCGCGCCGTCGCTGGCAACCATCGTTGCGTCGCCGCGGCGCTTGTGCCAGTCTGCGACACCGGCGCCGGCTTGATGTTGTCTGAGCGCAATTTTTGGCTGAAAACGGTGGCGGACAGGGGCGATCCGTTAAAATAGCGGAAGTGAATTCCCCTCTCTCTCTTACACAAACATTATGACCCAAGACGAACTGAAACAAGCCGTAGCCCGCGCCGCCATCGACTACGTGGTGGAAAACGAGATCATCGGCGTCGGCACCGGCTCGACCGCCAACTTCTTCATCGATGAACTGGCCAAGATCAAGCACCGCATCAAGGGCGCGGTGGCCTCGTCCGAAGCGACCGCGGCGCGCCTGCGCGGCCACGGCATCGAAGTGTTCGACTTGAACGACGTGGCGGAAATCGCCGTCTACATCGACGGCGCCGACGAGATCACCCCTGCCGGCGCCATGATCAAGGGCGGCGGCGCGGCGCTGACGCGCGAGAAGATCGTCGCCTCGGTGTCGAAACAGTTCGTCTGCATCGCCGACGGCTCCAAGCTGGTCGAGGTGATGGGCAAGTTCCCGCTGCCGGTGGAAGTGCTGCCGATGGCGCGCGCGTCCGTCACCCGCGCGCTGGCCAAGCTGGGCGGCACGCCCAAGCTGCGCCTGAAGCCGGGCACCGAAGAGGCTTTCATCACCGACAACGGCGGCATGATCATCGACGTGGCCGGCCTGGCGATCGCCGATCCGGTGGCGCTGGAACAGCAGATCAACCAGATCGTCGGCGTGATCGCGGTCGGCCTGTTCGCCGCGCGCGGCGCCAACGTCTGCCTGCTGGGCATGGCGGACGGCGTCCAGACGCTGAAATTCTGATGAGCGGCCGGCCGCTGGTCATGCTGTTGGGGGCGGGCGCGCTGTTGGGCGCCTCGCTGCTGAGCGCCTGCTCGATGATGCCGTCGTTCGGCAAGTCGGGCGACGCGCAAGTTGTACCGCGCAAGCCGGCGCCGCGCACCACGGCCGACGACGGCACGCCGCTGGGCTATGTGGACGGCGTCGAAATCCAGAAAGTGCCGTTCCGCGCCGGCATCTCGTCGGCGACGGTGGAGAGCCTGGCCAAGCAGCAGGGCTGCACGGGCGGCTGGGGCGCGGGATTGGTGAGCGAACCGGGACCGGTCGAGGTGTATCGCATGACTTGCGAAAACGGCAAAGTTTTCATGGCGAAATGCGAGTTGAAGCAGTGTAAAGCGATGTAATTCTTGCACGCCGGCGGCGGGCGCCGCCGGCGCTTCCGGCAACCTTATTCGGTTGGCGGCACATAACCCATGGCGGCGTCGGCGCCGTCGCCGAAGAAGTGTTTCTCCATCTGCGTGGCCAGGTATTTGCGGGCGCGCTGGTCGGCCAGGTTCAAACGGTTTTCGTTGACCAGCATGGTCTGGTGCTTCAGCCAGGCCGCCCAGGCTTCCTTGGAAACCGATTCATAGATCTTCTTACCCAGTTCACCCGGATATGGTGGAAAGTCCAAGCCCTCGGCTTCCTTGTTGAGTTTGATGCATTGAACGGTGCGGGCCATCTGTGTTGCTCCTAAAGCGGTAGGTAAAACGAGATTATAAGGTCTTAATCAAAACCTGGGATTTGCGCTGCCAGTTATACATGCGCTGGCGGTCCTTGGGCAGGGCGTCCACGGTGGCCGGCACGAAGCCGCGCTTCTGGAACCAGTGCGAGGTGCGGGTGGTCAGCACGAACAGCTTTTGCACGCCGATGGCGCGCGCGCGGTTTTCCATGTGCTTGAGGATGCGCTCGCCGTCGCCCTGGGCCTGGACTTCCGGATTGACGGTCAGGCAGGCCATTTCCGCCATCTTCTGTTCCGGGAACGGGTACAGCGCGGCGCAGCCGAAGATCACGCCATCGTGGTCGATGACGGAGAAGTAGTCGATCTCGCGCTCGATCAGCTCGCGGCCGCGCTTGACCAGCGTGCCGTCGGCCTCGAGCGGCTCGATCAGCTTGATGATGCCGCCGACGTCCTCGATGGTGGCCTGGCGCAGCGACTCCAGGTTCTCGTGCGAGATCATGGTGCCCACGCCATCGTGGGTGAACAGCTCCAGCAGGGCCGAGCCGTCCATCTCGAACGGCACGATGTGCGAGCGCTCGACGCCGTTGTCGCAGGCCTTGACGCAGTGTTTCAGGTAGAAGGCGGTGGCGTCCGGCAGGAAGCCGGCCTGCAGCACGGCCTCGGCCTGGTGCGACGACAGTTCGCGGATTTCGGTGCCGCCGGCGTCGGTCATCATCGGCGTTTCGGTGATGAAGATCAGCTTGTCGGCGTGCAGGGCGATGGCGGTGCTGCACGCCACGTCCTCCATGGTCAGGTTGAACGCCTCGCCGGTCGGCGAGAAGCCCAGCGGCGACAGCAGCACCAGGCCGTCCGAGCCGAGGATGGAGTGGATGGTCTCGGCGTCGACCTTGCGGGTGATGCCGGTCAGCTCGAGGTCGACGCCGTCGATCACGCCCAGCGGACGGGCGGTGATGAAGTTGCCGGAAATGATACGGATGGCCGCGTGCGACATCGGCGTGTTGGGCAGTCCCTGGCTGAAGGCGGCCTCGATATCGAGGCGCAGCTCGCCGGCGGCCTCCTTGGCGCACTCCATGGCGGCGATGTCGGTGATGCGCAGGCCGTTGTGGAAGCGGCCCTCGACGTTACGCAGGGCCAGCTGTTCGGCCACCTGCGGGCGCGAGCCGTAGACCACGGTGACGTTGATGTCCAGCGCGTGCAGCAGCGACAAATCGTGCGCCAGCACTTGCAGCGCGCCGGCGCTGACGAGTTCACCAGGGAAGGCGACCACGAAGGTCTTGCCACGGAAGGCGTGGATGTACGGCGCGACTGAGCGCAGCCATTGGACGAATTGGGTAGGGTTTTCCATTAGCCGCATTATAATTCGGTGCGCGACTTCCGCGCCAAAACCTTTGTAAAAAACAATGTCAGAAGCCAGCAACAAGTCTAAAGGCGCGTCCAGCACGCCCGCCAGCACGCAGAACGCCCCCTCCCGCACTCCGCAAGCGCCCAACGCCCGGCCAGGGCAGGGCCAGCCACGCCCGCAAGGGGAGGCGCGCCCGCGCAGCGGCGAACCGCGTCCGGCCGGCCAGCAGCGCCCGCCCCGCGCGGCGCTGCCGGATGGCGAAGGCGGGCTGATTGCGCCGCCGCGCCGCGAACCCCGCGGCGGTGGCCGACCACCCCGCCTGACGCCGGAAGAACAGGCCGCCCGCGCTGCCGAACGCGCGTTCCGCAACCCGCTGCCGCCGATTACCTACCCTGAAGACCTGCCGGTCTCCGGCCGCCGCCACGAAATCGCCGAGGCGCTGCAAAACAGCCAGGTCATCATCGTCTGCGGCGAAACCGGCTCCGGCAAGACCACCCAGCTGCCGAAGATCTGCCTGGAACTGGGCCGCGGCCAGAAAGGCCTGATCGGCCACACGCAGCCGCGCCGTATCGCCGCCTCGTCCACCGCCAAGCGCATCGCGCAGGAGCTGGGCACGCCGCTGGGCGTCACGGTGGGCTTCAAGGTCCGCTTCGCCGACACGCTGACCAAGGGCGCCGCGGTCAAGCTGATGACCGACGGTATCCTGCTGGCCGAAACCCAGACCGACCCGCTGCTGCGCAACTACGACACCATCATCATCGATGAAGCGCACGAACGCAGCCTGAACATCGACTTCCTGCTCGGCTACCTGAAGCAGCTGCTGCCGCGCCGCCCGGACCTGAAGGTGATCATCACCTCCGCGACCATCGACGCCGACCGCTTCTCGCGCCACTTCGGCACGCCGGAGAAGCCGGCGCCGGTGATCGAAGTCTCCGGCCGCCTGTACAAGGTGGAGGTGCGCTACCGCCCGATCGAAAGCGACGTTGTCAATCCTGCCGTGGCCAACGCCGAAGGCAAGGGCCAGCGCACCGCCGCCGCCCGCGAAAAGCGCGACCTGATGGACGCCGTGATCGACGGCGTCGACGAGCTGTCGCGCCTCGGCTCTGGCGACGTGCTGGTGTTCCTGCCCGGCGAACGCGAAATCCGCGACGCCGCCGAAGCCCTGCGCAAGCACCACCCACCGCACGTCGAAATCCTGCCGCTGTTTGCCCGCCTGTCGGCCGAGGAGCAGGAACGCGTGTTCAAGCTGACCAACGCGCGCCGCATCGTCTTGGCCACCAACGTCGCCGAAACCTCGCTGACCGTGCCAGGCATCCGCTACGTGGTCGACGCCGGCCTGGCGCGCGTGAAGCGCTACAGCTACCGCAACAAGGTCGAACAACTGCAGATCGAAGCGATCGCGCAATCGGCGGCCAACCAGCGCGCCGGCCGTTGCGGCCGCGTGGCCGACGGCGTCTGCATCCGTTTGTACGAAGAGCAGGACTTCCTGCAACGACCGAAGTTCACCGAGCCGGAAATCCTGCGCTCGTCGCTGGCCTCGGTCATCCTGCGCATGAAGTCCCTGCACCTGACGGACGTGGAGACCTTCCCGTTCATCGAGCCGCCGCTGGCCCGCGCCATCGCCGACGGTTACCAGCTGCTGCAGGAACTGGGCGCGGTCGACGAATACAACCAGCTGACGCCACTGGGCAACAAGCTCTCCAAGCTGCCGCTGGACCCGCGCGTGGGCCGCATGATCCTGGCCGCGCTGGACAACGTCTGCCTGGAAGAAGTGCTGATCATCGCCTCCGCGCTGTCGGTGCAGGACCCGCGCGACCGTCCGATGGAGCACCAGCAGGCCGCCGATGAAGCGCACAAGAAGTTCGCCGACGAGAAGTCGGAGTTCCTCAGCTATCTCAAGATCTGGAAGTGGTTCGACAACGCGATTGAGCACAAGAAGACCAATCGCCAGCTGATGGACAATTGCCGCACCAACTTCCTGTCGCAACTGCGGCTGCGCGAGTGGCGCGACGTGCATTCGCAGCTGCTGACCATCGTCAAGGAACAGGGCTGGCGCGTCAACGAAACGCCGGCCACCTACGAGAACCTGCACCTGGCGCTGTTGACTGGCCTGCTGGGTAACATCGGCTTCAAGGGCGAGGACGAGCCGGGCGCCGGCTACCTGGGGGCGCGCGGCATCAAGTTCAATATCTGGCCGGGCTCCTCGCTGCTGAAGAAGCCGGGCAAGTGGATCATGGCGGCCGAACTGGTCGACACCACGCGCCTGTACGCGCGCTGCGTGGCGCAGATCCAGCCGGAGTGGCTGGAAAAGGTCGGCGGCCACCTGCTGAAAAAGTCCTGGGGCGAGCCGCGCTGGGAGAAGAAATCGGCGCAGGTCAGCGCGTCCGAACGGGCCACCTTGTACGGGCTGGTGGTGTACAGCCAGCGCCGCATCAACTACGGCTTGTTCAATCCGACCGAGGCGCGCGAGATCTTCATACGCGATGCGCTGGTCGGCGGCGATTACGAAACGCGGGCGCCGTTCTTCGCGCACAACCATAAGCTGATCAAGGAAATCGAAAACCTTGAGCACAAGTCGCGCCGTCTCGACGTGCTGGTGGACGATGAACTGATCGCCGCCTTCTACGACAAGCTGATACCGGCCGACGTGGTCAACGGCGCCGGCTTCGAGAAGTGGCACAAGGATGCGACGTTCGCCGAGCCCAAGCTGCTGTACCTGAACCGCGACGAATTGATGCGCCACGAAGCGGCCGGCGTCACCACCGACCTGTTCCCGAAGATGATGTCGGTGACGGGGCTGGAAATGCTGCTGACCTATCACTTCGAACCGGGCAGCGTGCGCGATGGCGTGACCATGGCGGTGCCGCTGTTTGCCTTGAACCAGCTGCCGCGCGAACGTTGCGAGTGGCTGGTGCCGGGCATGCTGAAGGAGAAGGTGCATCTGCTGCTCAAATCCCTGCCGCAAAAGCTGCGCCGCCATTGCGTGCCGCTGCCGGATTACGCCGCCAAGTTTTGCGAGCGTGTGCATGAAGCGGGTGTGTTCGGCCGTGGCGACCTGGTTGACGCCATCATCGCCGACATCCGCAAGCAGATCACGATCTCGGTGCTGACCAGCGACTTCAAGCCGGAAACGCTGGCGGCTCACCACTTCATGAACTTTAAGGTGATCGACGAGCACGGACGCCAGCTGGAGATGGGCCGCAACCTGGCCACGCTGCAGGCGGAATTCGGCACGCAGGCGCGCGAGAGCTTCCAGAAAATGGCCGAGTCGTCGGGCGGGCAGGGCGTCAGCATGCGTGCGCTGGGCACTGGTGGCAGCGCCGCGCCGTCCGCATCGGCGAAAGCCAGTGCACCTGCCGCGCAAGGCAAGGGAGCACCTGCGGCCGCCGCGCCGACGGCCGCCAGCGGCATCACGCTGACCGGCCTGACCTCGTGGACCTTCGGCGAGCTGCCGGAGTTGCTGGAAATCGCCCAAGGCAAGCTGACGCTGATCGGCTTCCCTGCGCTGGTCGACAAGGGCACGCACTGCGACCTGGAAGTGTTCGACGATCCGACCGTGGCTGCGCGCACGCACCGTATCGGCCTGCGCCGCCTGTTCTCCTTGCAGATGAAGGACCAGATCAAGTTCATTGAAAAAGGCATCCCCGGCTTGCAGCAGATGGGCATGCAGTTCATGAGCATGGGCACGCAGGAAGAGCTGCGCGAGCAGATCATCAACAAGGCCTTGGACATCGCCTGCCTGCAAGATCCGTTGCCGCTGGATGCAGCCAGTTTCGCCAAGCGCAAGGACGAGGGCAAATCGCGCCTGGTGCTGCTGGTGAACGAGATCGCGCGTTTGCTGTCGCAGGTGCTGACCGAGTTCCATGGCCTGCCCAAGCGCCTGCAAGGCTTGCCCGCGCAGGCGGCGGCCGACATGCAGTCGCAGTTGCAGGGATTGGTCAACAAGCGCTTCCTGTCGGAGAACGAGTACAGCCAGCTGTCGCACTTCCCGCGCTATCTGAAGGCGATGAACGTGCGTATCGAGAAGCTGCGCGGCGATCCCGCGCGCGACGCCAAGCTGATGGCAGAATGGCAGCAGGCGGCCACGCTGTACCAGCGCGCCAACAAGGACAAATCGGCCGGCAAGAACACCGATCCGAAGATGGTGGAATTCCGCTGGATGCTGGAGGAGTTGCGCGTATCGCTGTTCGCGCAGGAGCTGCGCACGCCGATGCCGGTATCTGCCAAGCGGCTGTTGAAAGTATGGGAGTCGATGCAGCGCTGATCGGCTGCTATGAGCGCTGGCGCACGCAGGCTGGGGCGGGTTTCGGGGTAGACTTTATGGCAACAGGAGATCGTCGCCATGAAGAGAGCCGCCAGCAGTTTGTTACGCACTTTGGTCCGCACGGGGAAGCGGCAGAGCCGTTCCGTCAGCAAGTTGGTGACGGCGCTGTTCGCCGTCCCCGCAGCGGCCAAGCCTAAACGGAAACGCAAGCCGGCCGTCAAGGCCAAGAGCGCCGTCAAGCCAGCCAAGCCGGCCGCGCCCCGTGTGCGCGCCACGACCTCCGTCGCCACACACGTCCCCCCATCGCCGGGAAAATGGCTGGCCTCACACTTCAGCGCACCGCCAGGTGTCGGCACGCCGGCACGCCGCATGAGTTACTGGCTTTACCTGCCAAACAATCCGCCCGAAGACACGCAACGCCTAGGCTTGCCGCTGCTGGTGATGCTGCACGGCTGCCACCAGACCGCGACCCAATTCGCGCAAGGCACGCGCATGAACCAGTGGGCCGAGCAGATGGGCTATGCCGTCCTCTATCCGCAGCAACTGGTCAGCGTCCAGGCGCAGCGCTGCTGGAAATGGTACGACCGCGCCACGCAGGAGGGCGGCGGCGACGTCCCCGTCATCGTCGGCATGATCAACAAGGTGACGTCGCAATACGCCATCGACCGTTCGCGCATCTACGTCGCCGGCCTTTCGGCTGGAGCCGGCATGGCCAACATCGTCGCGCTGAACCACCCGCAGCTGTTCGCCGCCGTGGGGCTGCATTCAGGCCCGGTGTTCGGCGCAGGCCACAACACCATCGGCGCGCTGGGCGTGATGCAGCACGGCGGCGCCACGCGTACCGAGGCCGCTGCGCACGAGGTGATGATGCGCCATCCACAATTCCCCGGCATGCCCGCGATCCTGATCCAGGGGGAGGGCGACAAGGTGGTCCGCCCGATCAACCAACTCCAGCTGGCGCGCCAAAGTCGGCTGCTGAACCGGCTGTCGGCGGCGCCGAAGGTCACCCACAACCCGCAAGGACGCGGCGGCCGCCACAACGCCCACCAGCTGCACGATTTTTACGAAGGAAGAAAACTGCTGCTGCGCGTGGCCCAGATCGCCGACCTCGAGCACGCCTGGAGCGGCGGCGATCCGGCGCTGGCCTTCAACGCCAAGGCCGGCCCGGATGCCAGCAAAATGATGTTAGAATTTTTCTCACGTCACCAGCGCATATGATTTGACACGGTGCAGGAGGTTATCGCGATGCTTGAGTTGAAGAATTGGGATAGTGCCGAATATCTTCAGACAAGAGAAGACATGGCCCTCTACTTCGAGGCTTGCCTTGAAGAGGCGGGTGATGACGTGGCGTTCATTGCGAAGGCGCTGGGCAACATCGCCCGAGCCTACGGGATGACGCAACTTGCCAACGAAACGGGAATGGGCCGCGAAAGCTTATACAAGGCCCTTTCCGCCGATGGCAATCCAAGCTTCGCGACCATCTTGAAAGTCATGCGTGCGCTTGGATTGAAATTCCAGGTCGAGGTGACTACAGCAGAAACGCCAGCGCAGCCACGGCCGTCGGCGCCAGCGCGCCGGCCAGCAGGCCGATAGCGCCTATCGATTCGTCCTGGAAGCCGCGCCGCAGCAGCGACACGCCGGCCGGATTCGGCGCGTTGGCGATCACCGTCAGGCCGCCGCCGGCCACCGCGCCGGCCACCAACATGTATTGCGACTGCGCCGAAATCCCCTGGATCAGCGAACCGAGATAGGTCAGCGCGGCGTTGTCGGTAATCGCCGTCAGGCCAAGCGCACTGAAGAACAGCGCCACCGGCGGCAAACTCTCGACGATGGGCTGCAACCACCATTGCTGCATGCCGCCCAACACTACCAGCCCGGCCAGGAAGAAGCCGACCAGCAGGCCCTCCTTGATGATCAGCGGATTCTGGTAGCGCTGGTAAGCCTGCGTGAATCCCAGGAACAGCATGAAGATGCCGAGGAACAGTACCGTGTGATGGCCCAGCACCACCACCGCCGCCAGGAACACCAGATGGATCGCGGTGACCGTCAACGGCACCGCCGGCGCCGCCACGACGTCAGCCGACGGTGCGGCCGGCGCCCGCAAATGCTTGCGCAGCACGAAGGTGATCACGGTGGCGTTGATCAGCACCGCGATGGCAGCCTTCCAGCCGAAATGCGTGGCCATGAAAGCGCTGTCCCATTGCCAGGTGCTGGCCACCATCAACACCGGCGGCGCGGCGTAGGCGGTCAGCGTGCCGCCGATCGAGACGTTGACGAACAGGACGCCCAGCGCGCCGTACTTCAGCCATTCCGGCATGCCGTCGCGGAAAATCAGCGGCGCCAGCATCAGCGCGGCCAGGGTCATCGCGGCCGGCTCGGTGATCAGCGAACCGGTCAGCGGTACCAGCGCCAGGCCGAACCACACCAGCGCCAGTTCGGTGCGCATCGGCAGCAGTTTGGCCAGCACCAGCAGCATGCGCTCCATGATGTCCAGCACCGGCCGCGAGGCCGCCACCACCATCACGGTGAACACGAACAACGGCTCGGTGTACTGGCGCGACTCGGCGTATTGAATGGCGGCGTCGCCTCCGCTCAGCACGGCCATCGCGATAATCAGGATAAAGGCCCAGAAGCCGAACACCACTTCCACTTCGCCCAACAGATGCAGCAGGCCCGCATGGCGCGGGTGGCGGTGCGACAGTACTTCGAAGGATTTGGCTGCGAAGGTGTGCAGCAGCGCCATTCCGAACAGGATGGCGCCGACCAGTTGGATGGTTTGCAAAGGATGTCCTTGTTGAGTTGCCTGAGCCACATGGTACAGCATGAGGCGCACGATACAGATTGGCCTTGCCAAAAATGCCAACAAATAGTACTGTGTATTCATACAGTATTTGCGGTAGAATCCATCCATATCATGAGCCTGCCCGCGACCCATTCCGCCCCCCGTTCCGCCGCCCTTGCGCCCGAAGCCGTCCATCCAGCGTTATGGTTGGCGTCGCAACTGGCGCACAGCGCCACCCGCTGCGTCGACACCGGCTTTGCCGCCTTGTCGGCGCAGTTGCCGGGCGGTGGGTGGCCGCTGGGCGTGCTGACTGACCTGCTGGTGCAGCAGCACGGCATCGGCGAACTGCGTCTGCTGCGGCCGGCGTTGCTGGGCCTGGGCAAACGGCCCATCGCGCTGCTGCAACCGCCGCATGCGCCGCAGGCGCTGGCGCTGGCGGCGTTGGGGCTGGAACCGTCGCAGCTGATCTGGATACGCAGCGGCGCCAAGAGCGGCGACGCCTTGTGGGCCGCCGAACAAGTGTTGCGCAGCGGCTGTTGTGGCGCGCTGCTGCTGTGGCAAAGCCATGCGCGCGGCGAAACGCTGCGCCGCCTGCATCTGGCGGCGCAAAGCGGAGACACCTTGTTCTGCATGCTGCGGCCGCTGGCGGCCGCGCAGGATGCCTCGCCGGCGCCGCTGCGGCTGTCGCTGCACACGGCGCCGGGCGGCATCAACATCGGCTTTGTCAAACGACGAGGACCGCAGCGCGACACCCCATTATTTTTGCCATTAACCCCATCGCTCTTACAACGCCATGCGCCTCTGGATCGGACTACACCTGCCACGGCTCCCGCTCGAAGTATTCTGCCCGCGCTGGTCGGCTGACGGCTGCACCGTGGTGCTGGAGCAGGAGCGGGTGGTGGCCATGTCGGCGCTGGCGCGGCAGGCCGGCGTGGACGTGGGCATGCGGCGCGGCGGCGCGCTGATGCTGGCGCCGCAGTCGCAGTTCCAGCAGCGCGCGCCGAAGCGCGAGATGGAAGCGCAACAGGCGGTGGCGTTGGCGCTGCTGCAATTTACGCCGCAACTGGCGCAGGCGGAGGAAGCCACGCTGCTGCTCGACATCGGCGCCAGCCTGCGCCTGTTCGGCGGCATCCGCGCGCTATGCCGGCAGGTGGCGGCCAGCATGGAGGCGCTCGGTTTCACGGCCACGCTCAGCTGCGCGCCCACCGCGCGCGGCGCCTGGCTGCTGGCTCGCAGCCACGCCGGGCGGGCCTTGTCGATGGACGCGTTAGTGCGGCGCATGGACCGCTTGCCCGGCAGCCTGCTGCCTCCGGCTCGGCCCTACCTGAGCTGGTTGGAAGGCATAGGGTGCTTGACGCTGGGCGAGATGCGCCGCCTACCGCGTCCCGGCTTGCAGCGCCGCTGCGGCCGCGCCTTGCTGGACATGCTGGACGATGCCTACGGCGAACGCGCCGAGATGCATCGATGGCTGGAAGCACCGGCCAGCTTCAGCGCCAAGCTGGAATTGTTCGACCGTGTGGAGAACGCCGAAGCGCTGCTGTTCGGCGCGCGCCGCTTGTTGCAGCAGCTGACCGGCTGGCTCAGCGCGCGCCAGTTCGCGGTCGAGCGCATCCGGCTGCTGCTGGAGCACGAGCGCGGCAAGGTGGCCGGTCCGCCGACGGTGATCGACATCGTGCTGGCCGAGCCGACCTGGCGCGACGAGCATCTGGTGCGCCTGCTCAAGGAGCGGCTGGCCAAGCAGGTGCTGGACGCGCCGGTGATCGGCCTGTGCCTGGAGGCGCCGCAGGTGCAGGCGATGGCGCCGCCCAGCGATTCATTGTTCCCCGAGCCGGGCGGCAGCAAGGAAGACTGGCAGCGCCTGCTGGAATTGCTGACCGCGCGGCTGGGGCCGGACAACGTGCTGCAAGCGGCGCCGCGCGCCGACTACCGTCCCGAGCAGGCCAACGCCTGGGTCAGCGTGCAGGAAAAAATCCGTCCCGCCGACGCCCGCGCCCAGCTGCCGCCGGACATGCCCGGCCTGCCGCGTCCGACCTGGCTGCTGGCCAAGCCTATTCCTTTGCTGATGCGCGACCACCGGCCGTTCTACGGCTCGCCGCTGAAGATCATGTCGACCGGCGAGCGCATCGAGGCCGGCTGGTGGGGCGCCATGCAAACCCGCGACTATTTCATGGCCGAGGGCGACGACTACGCCCACTACTGGCTGTACCGCGAGCGCACCGGCCACGAGGGCGAACAGTCGGCGCGCTGGTATCTGCACGGTTTGTTTGGTTAAATAGCGTCTGGCAACATCAACGGGACAGCGCATGCGATCACAACGACAGGAATTCCTCGGCGCCGACGGCCAGAAGCTGGCCTCCCGGCTGGATGTGCCGGACGGCGAGATCCGGGCCTACGCCTTGTTTGCCCACTGCTTCACCTGCGGCAAGGACGTGTTTGCCGCCAGCCGCATCGCGCAGGCGCTGACCGAGCATGGCTTTGCCGTGCTGCGCTTCGACTTCACCGGCCTGGGCGCCAGCGAGGGCGAATTCGCCAATACCAATTTCTCGTCCAACCTGGCGGACTTGCTGGCGGCGGCCGCCTACCTGCGCGCCAGCCACAAGGCGCCCAGTCTGCTGATCGGCCACAGCCTGGGCGGCGCGGCGGTGCTGGCGGTGGCCGCACAGGTGCCGGAGGCCAAGGCGGTGGTGACCTTGGCCGCGCCCAGCGATCCGGTGCGCGTGACCGGCTTGTTCAGCCAGCATCTCGACCAGATCGCCAGCGAGGGCGAGGCGCAGGTGCAACTGGCGGGCCGGCCTTTCCGCATCAAGCAGCAATTTGTCGAGGATGCGGGCGGGCACAATTTGAAGCTGAAGATCGCGGGCCTGAAGCGGGCCTTGCTGGTGATGCACGCGCCGGGCGACGACACGGTCGGCATCAGCAATGCGATGGAGATCTTTACCGCCGCCAAGCACCCGAAGAGTTTCATCTCGCTCGACAGCGCGGACCACCTGCTGACCGAGCGCGACGATGCCGTCTACGTGGCCAACTTGATCGCGGCCTGGAGCGATCGCTATATCTGAATATGGTTGTTATATAATCTACTATTTTGTTTAATGCTTGGCGGCGCCGGCAAATCAGGAAAGGTTAGCGATGAACGTATTCAAACAGAGCTTCAGTCAGTGGCGCGCGCTCGGCGCGGTTGTCGGCATGGCGGCCGGCGCGATGCTGGCGTTGCCGGCCCATGCGGATGGCCGCAGCGCGACGCATAACCTGCTGGCCAATATGGCGCGCGCCAACCGCAGCCTGGGCATCACGGAAAACAATAGCCGCGCGGTACCGACGCTGGTGCGCGGCATGTACATACTGAACGACAACAAAGGCGACTTCATCGGCATCATCAACGAAGCGGGCACGATCTATGGCGATGCGCAGGGCTTCCAGGTCGTTATGACCAACGGCAGTCCGCCGCGCAAGATGAACAGCGAGGAGCTCAACGATCTCCGGCTGGAGGTCATGGGCGCCATCGACTACGACAAGCTGATCAAGGTCACTTATGGCGACGGCGGCGGCCGCAAGCAGGTGCTGTTCTCCGCCGTCGATTGCGGCTTTTGCCAGCGCTTCGAGCAGGAGCTCAGCAAAAATGGACGCGGCGTGAACACCACCTTCTACGTTCTGCCGTCGTCGCTGCAGGAGCTCAAGGGCGCGGGCGCGGCGAAGTGGCAGACCGCGTCACGCCTCTGGTGCGCCGAAAATGGCGCCGCCGCCTGGAAGAAATACTGGAGTACGCTGGACGCGGGGCCGGGCCGCAGTTGCGAGTTCGATCCGAAAACCGCGGAACAATCGGGACTCAACCTGAAACGTATCCTGGCCGGCGTGGGCGCCCGCATCCACGGTACGCCGAGCATCTTGCGCGAGGATGGTTCGATCCTGAACAACGAAATCAATATGGACTTCGCCTACATGAACAAGGCCTTCGGCAGCGACGGCTTGCCCAAGCTGGCGGCGGCCAAGCAGCCGCAGTGGCTGGTGGCGGCGGCGGATGTGCCGTCATCGCAGAATGGCGACGATGCGCAGCAGACCGCTGCGCAGCCGGGTGCGCAGCAGTCGAAGAAAATCAAGATAGACGTGAAGGATGCGTTGAAGAAGCTGTTTAACTAAGGCCTGAAATTACTCGTCGTCGAATTCTTCGGCGAGGTCTTTCCAGCCCTTGCCGGCGGCGAAGGTGTTGAATTCGTCCGGCGCTTCCAGTACCAGCAGTTTGCTTTCCTGCAGCACGGAATCGCCGGCGGTCAGGGCCGGGCCCTTGTAGCCGACGGTGCGCAGTTGCGCGACCACGGCGTCGATCAGCGATTTGTCCTTGTGCAGGCCGCTGATCGAAGCAGAAAAGTCCACATACACGTCGATCGCGCCGTAACCTTCGTCGAAGATACGGATCGCTTTGGCGTCGTGGGCACGGCCGGAGCCGTCGGAGGCCTTGAAGGGGCCGCTGAGTTGGATGTCGGTGTCTTTGTTCATGGCGATTAGCATACACCAAAACAGCAAAACGCCAAGGCCACGCCCGGCAGGCCAGCCCCAGCGGCAGCGTCACGTGGCCGCCGATGGAGAGCCGGCACCATCAACCGGCTGCCTCCAGCGTGATCATTACTTCAACGGTTGCAGAATTGCGTCAAGGCGGTCCGGCGTGCCTTCGATGCGCTCCAGCCTTGGATACTTCAGGCCGTCGTGGTAGTCGAGCGCATAGGTCTGGTACAAACTGCCTTTCTTGACCAGCAGGGTGATCGGCTCCTTGCCGGTCTTGGCGGCCGTGACGGCGGCGCGCAGCGCCTCGGCCTTGTAGGCGCGGCCGTTGACGGCTAGCAGCGTGCTGCCGCCCGACAGGCCGGCCTTGAAGCCCACGCCCTCCCACTGGAAGCCTTCCAGCTTGCCATCCGTGCCGACCGAGAAGCCCAGCGAGTACTGGAAGTTGGCCGATTTGTTTTGCTCTTCCTGGGCTTTGAGGAAGTCGGTCGGCTTGTCGGTGTAGACCAGCTTCCAGCCGGCGCGCGCCAGGCCGTCCAATGGCGCGCCGGGGCCGTGGCCGTCCAGGCGGGTGCGCAGGAAGCCGGCCCAGTCGTAAGGCTGGATCGCGTTGAGCGCCTTCACCACATCCTCGAAGCTGTAGTGCTTGGCCACGTTGACGCCATCGTCGACGCCGAAGAAGTTGCGGGCGAAGTCGTTCAGCGAGCGCTGGTCGCCGGACTGTTCGCGTATCAGCGTGTCGGCGTCCAGCCAGATCAGTTCGCCTTCCGAGTAGTAATCCTCGGCGCGCTGCCAGTTGTTCCAGCCTTGCGGACGGCGGGCGTTGACGATCGGATCGTTGGTGGTGTCCTGCACCGCGCGCCATTCGCGGCCGCGGGTGTTGTCGTAGCGGGCGGCGGTGGCGGCCAGCAGGTCGCGCGTGTGCTCGGGCTTGATCAGGCCGGAACGGGCGGCGATCACCGCGCCCCAGTACTGGGTCTGGCCTTCGTACACCCACAGCAGCGTGTTTTGCAGCGGCGTGTTGAAGTTGGGGACGTTCTGGTCGGCCGGACGGCGGAACTTGCCGTTCCACGAGTGGGTGAATTCATGCGGCAGCAGTTCGCGCCGCGCTTCCTGCTTGGCCCACTCGGCGAAGTAGCCCAGCTTGACGCCGTTCTCGCTCGACTGGTGATGCTCGCGGCCGATGCCGCCGAACTCGTCGCTGATGGCGAACAGGAAATCGTAGTGCTGGTAGTGCTGCGAGTTGAACAGCTTGTAGGCCTGCTGCACCATCGCGCGGTGCGGGGCGATCTGTTCCGGCGTCGCTTCCAGCTGCTCGGCCGAATCGGCCACGACGTTCAGGTGCACCGGCACTTTCGCGCCCGGGTCGAGGTCGATGCGGCGGAAGTAGCGGCCGGCGAACAGCGGCGAATCCATCATCGCCTCCAGGTCCAGCGGCTTGAAGGCGATCTCGTCGCCGCTGCGCGCGGCCGTCTCCAGCGCCGTGCCGTACTGCCAGCCGGCCGGCACCGTCAGGTTGGGCTGCATGGTGATGCGGCGGCTGTTGTAGCCGGCCGGATACAGGGTCAGCGATTGCCATTGCACGCCGACGATGTCGTTGGTGATCGTGGTGCGGCCCTGGTTGGCCTCGGTCGGCGACAGGTACTGGAACTCCACGTCCACCGACGCCGCATCCTTCGGCACCTCGATATGGAAGGCGTAAACGTTGACCGTGTCGCGCTTCCAGTCGAGCGGCTTGCCGTTGGCGCTGACCTTGAGGCCGGCGAACTGGTTCAGCGCGCCGCTGGGGCCGTGGTTGGCCGGGATCCACTGCGGATAGAGCAGGGTCAGCTTGCCCGGCCTGGCGGGGATGCTCTCGCGCACGCGGAAGATTTGCTGCGCCGTGTTGGTGGCGTCCACGTTCAAGACGATGGTGCCTGGGTAAGGCTGTTCGGAGATGGCTTCTGCCTGGGCGCTGAAGGCGGTAGCCAACAGGACGGCGAGGGCGGCACGGGACATGGACATGTGGTCGATAACAAGGTTGGACAAGAAGGCGAGTGTAGCACGCAGGCAACTTGTAAATCTGGCAAAAAGATGGCGCGCCGCAGCGAAAATATTTTTAAAAAAAGTGCGGCGCTGGGGATCTTGTGGCCGTTTTTCAAGGCCTTGAAAGGCCGGAAAACCATCCTATATCGGACTCAGTGGTTGCCCAGATGGGGACCACCGAGGGGAATCTTCCCCGCCCATATCGCTTAACTTGAAAAGGATATCCACCATGCGTACTTTTGACCTGACCCCACTGTATCGTTCCGCCATCGGCTTTGATCGTCTGGCACAAATGCTCAACGACGCCCAGCGCAGCGATGCCACCCCGAGCTACCCACCGTACAACATCGAACTGGTGTCGGACGACAAATACCGCATCGTGATGGCGCTGGCCGGCTTCGACCGTTCGGAAATCGACATCACCTTTGAGCGCGATTCACTGCACATCGTCGGCCGCAAACAGAAGGACGCCACCGAGCGCACGTATCTGCACCGCGGCATCGCCGCCCGCGATTTCGAGCAGCGCTTCCAGTTGGCCAACCACGTCAAAGTGACCGGCGCCACCTTCGACAACGGCATGTTGAACATCGAACTGGTGCGCGAAGTGCCCGAGGCGCTCAAGCCGCGCAAGATCGTCATCGACGGCAGCGACAACGTCACCGCCCTGGAGCAGCGCCAGGCCGCCTGATCCGCGTAGCTGAGTAGTGACTGACTGGCCGGTATATCCGGCCAGTTTTGCGTTAACCGACCTTGTGTGTAAGCAATTGTATAGTTAAGACGGGTCTAAGTTTTTACCCTCATATTGGATACATCTACAAACCTCAGTCAATTCAGGAGTGCAGCTATGTCCGAATCTACCCTCAAACGTGCAGCCCTCGCCGTGGCAGTGCTGGGCGTGATAGGCGTCGGCGGCGCCGTCGCCGTCAAGCAAGGCAATGCCGTTGCCGCCCCCCCCATCGTGCTGCAAGCCGCAGCGCCGGTCCAGGCCGCCCCAGTCGCCGTGCCTGCGCCGGTCATGACGCTGCCCGACTTCAGCGTCATCGCGGCCCACAACGGCCCGGCGGTGGTCAACATCAGCGTCACCGGCAGCACCAAGACCGCCTACGACGGCGCCGAACAGACCGGCCGCGCCGATCCCTTCGCCGACGATCCGTTCTACGAATTCTTCCGCCGCTTCCAGGGCCCGCAGCAACGCGGCGGCCAGCGCAGCGTGCCGACCCACGGCCTCGGCTCGGGCTTCATCATCAGCGCCGACGGCATCATCCTGACCAACGCCCACGTGGTGCGCGACGCCAGCGAGGTGGTGGTCAAGCTGACCGACCGCCGCGAGTTCCGCGCCAAGGTGCTGGGCTCGGATCCGAAAAGCGATGTGGCCGTGCTGAAGATCGACGCCAAGAACCTGCCGGTGGTGCCACTGGCCAAGGGCAACGACCTGAAAGTGGGCGAATGGGTGCTGGCGATCGGCTCGCCATACGGCCTCGACAACACCGTCACTGCCGGCGTGGTCAGCGCCAAGGGCCGCTCGCTGCCGGACGGTAACGTGCCCTTCATTCAGACCGACGTCGCCGTCAACCCCGGCAACTCGGGCGGCCCGCTGTTCAACACGCGCGGCGAAGTGGTCGGCATCAACTCGCAGATCTACAGCCAGACCGGCGGCTACCAGGGCCTGTCGTTCGCGATTCCGATCGACGTGGCCGGCAAGATCAAGGACCAGATCGTCTCGACCGGCAAGGTCACCCACGCCAAGCTGGGCGTGACGGTGCAGGAGATCAACCAGGGCTTCGCCGACTCGTTCAACCTGGCCACGCCGGAAGGCGCGCTGGTGTCCAACGTCGAGAAGGGCGGCCCCGGCGACAAGGCCGGCCTGAAGCCGGGCGACGTGATCCGCACGCTCAACGGCAACAAGATCATCAGCTCGGGCGATTTGCCGGCCATCGTCGGCCTGGCCTCGCCAGGTGATAAAGTGACGATGGAAGTCTGGCGCCAGGGTAAGGCCGTACAATTGAGCGCCACGCTGGGCAATGCCAACGACAAGGTCGCGGCGGCCGAGGGTGAACGCAGCGACCAGGCCAGCACCAAGCTGAAGCTGGGCCTGTCGCTGCGTCCGCTGGAAAGCATGGAGAAGCGCCAGTCCGGCATCGCCAACGGCTTGCTGATCGAGGATGCGCGCGGTGCGGCGGCCGATGCCGGCGTGCAGCCGGGCGATGTGCTGCTGTCCGTCAACGGCCGTCCGGTCAACTCGATCGAGCAGGTGCGCGAGGTGGTGGGCAAGTCCGGCAAGTCGGTGGCATTGCTGATACAGCGCGGCGACGATAAAATCTTCATACCGGTGCGTTTGGGCTAAGCCCGCGGGCCGGCAGAACGCAACACAAAAACAGAAAGGAAATAATATGCGACTTCTGCTGGTAGAAGACGATACGATGATCGGCGAGGTCGTGCTCGACCTGCTCAGGGCCGAGCACTACGCGGTCGACTGGGTCAAGGATGGCGCGATGGCCGACACCGCGCTGCAAACCCAGACCTACGACCTGGTGCTGCTGGACCTGGGCCTGCCGCGCAAGGACGGTCTTGAAGTGCTGCGTTCGATGCGCGCCCGCAAGGAGCTCACGCCCGTGCTGGTGGCCACCGCGCGCGACGCCAAGGAACAGCGCATCGCCGGCCTCGACGCCGGCGCCGACGACTATGTCCTCAAACCCTACGACCTCGACGAACTGCTGGCGCGCATCCGCGCCTTGCTGCGCCGTTCGGCCGGCCGCGCCGAGCCGATCTTCGAACACGGCGGCGTCAGCGTCAATCCGCAAACCCGCGAGGTGCTGGCCGACGGCAAGGCCGTCAGCTTGTCGGCGCGCGAGTGGGCGGTGCTGGAGGCGCTGATCGCGCGGCCCGGCATCGTGCTGTCGCGGCATCAGCTGGAAGAAAAGCTGTACAGCTGGAAGGATGAAGTCAACAGCAACGCGGTCGAAGTCTACATCCACGGCCTGCGCAAGAAGCTCGGCGCGGAACTGATCCAAAACGTGCGCGGCCTGGGATACATGGTGCCGAAACTATGAAGGTGAAGATGCCGTCGCTGCCGCGGGTGCCCGTGGTGACGCACTCGCTGCGCGGACGTTTGCTGTGGTTCCTGCTGGCCGCCATCACGATGGCGGCCATTGCGCAGGCGATGATCGCCTACCGCAGCGCGCTCAGCGACGCCGACCAGATCTTCGACTATCACATGCAGCAGATGGCGATGTCGCTGCGCTCCAGCGCCACCTTGACCAACAAGGCCGCCGACACGGCGGCCGATCCCGAGAACGACGACCTGGTGGTCCAGGTGTGGACGCCGGACGGCGCCCAGGTGTTCCGTTCGCTGTCGCGCGCGGCGCTGCCGCAGCGCGCGGTGCTGGGCTTCTCCAACGTCAAGGCCAACAACACCACCTACCGTATCTTCTCGGTGCAGACCAGCAACCAGACCGTGCAGGTGGCGCAGGACATGGCGGTGCGCCAGCGCATGGCCGGCACCCTGGCGCTGCGCACGGTCGGCCCGATCGCCGTGATGGCGCCGGTGCTGATGCTGGTGGTGTGGTGGGTGGTCAGCGGCTCGCTGGCGCCGGTGTCGCGCGTCAAGCGGCAGGTGGCGGCGCGCCAGGCGGACGATCTGTCGCCCGTCTCGGAAAACGATTTGCCCGACGAAGTGCGGCCGTTGGTGCACGAGCTGAACCTGCTGTTCGGCCGCGTGCGCACCGCCTTCGAGGCCCAGCAGCACTTCGTCGCCGACGCCGCGCACGAGTTGCGCTCGCCGCTGGCGGCGCTCAAATTGCAGGTGCTGAGCCTGGAACGGGCGCAGGACGAGGCGGCGCGCAGCATCGCCGTCGGCCGCGTCACGGCCGGCATCGAGCGCGCCACGCGGCTGGTGGAACAGTTGCTGGTGCTGGCGCGGCAGGAAGGCTCGGTCAACGACGTCAAGCTGGAACCGGTCAATCTCGCCGAGCTGGTCAAGCGTTCGCTGGGCGACATGGCCGGGCTGGCGCAGTCGCGCCAGATCGACCTCGGCCTGCACCATGCCGACGAGGCCTCGGTCGACGGCCAGCCGGATGCGCTGATCATCCTGCTGCGCAACCTGATCGACAACGCCACCAAGTACACGCCGGCCGGCGGCACCGTCGATATCGAGCTGCGCCGTAGCGCCGGCGCCACAAAAGCCGCGCCGGGCCGGGTGGTCCTCACGGTCGAGGATTCCGGCCCCGGCATCCCGCCGGAAGAGCGCGAACGCGTGTTCAGCCGCTTCTACCGCGTGCCGGGCAGCCCGGCCGGCGGCAGCGGGCTGGGGCTGGCGATCATCAGGTCGATCGCCGAGCGCCACGGCGCCGCGCTGACCCTGGGCCAGTCCGAGCGCCTGGGCGGCTTGCTGATCAAAGTCGATTTTCCTGAGACTGCAAGGGCCACTCCGGTCTAAAATGCCACTTTGACATGACGTTGGAGTGGCGTATGAAGAAAATCGGCTTTTCGGGCACCCTGGACCCGATCACCAACGGTCACATGTGGGTGATGAACGAAGCCCGTTCGCTGGCGGACGAGGTGGTGGTCTTCCTGTCTGAAAATCCGGCCAAGAAGCCCAAGTTCTCGGCCGAGGAGCGCAAGAGCATCATCGCCCTCAGCTGCGCCGAGCAGGGCTGGGACAATGTGCAGGTGGTCATCGTCAAGGGCGACTACACGGCGCGCGCCGCCAAGAAGCAGGGCGTGCATTGCCTGATACGCGGCATCCGCACCACCGCCGATTTCGACTACGAAAACCTGATCCAGCAAACCAACGTCGACGTGCTGCAAGGCGCCAAGACCATCTTCGTCATGCCGCCGCGCGACCTTGGTTCGGTCAGCTCCAGCTTCGTCAAGGCGCTGGAGGGGCCGATCGGCTGGAACTGGATCATGAAGAAGTTCGTACCCGGCCCGGCCTATCACGCCTGGGTGCTGAGCTGGCTGCGCAAGGAGTGGGAAACGCTGTGGGACTACGAGCACCGCGACGCCACCGCCATCGCCCACGCCGACCAGTGGTTCGTGCAGCTGACCGGGGCCACGGCCTACGGCGGTCCGGCGCGCCACTATCACAACCTCGACCACCTGGTGCACGGCCTGTGCGAGATCCGCGTGTGGGCCGCCAACACCCGGCCCGATCCGGCCGACGTCGACATCGTCAAGCAGGCGTTCTGGTTCCACGACGCCGAGTACGGCCACAGCGGCGAGCCGGGCGCGCTGACCAACGAGGAAGCCAGCGCCCAGCTGTGGCTGGGCAGCCATCTGGGCCAGGAGATGGGCGACGCGGCCGAGCTGATACGCGCCACCGACCATTTCCAGGAAGCCTCGATCACCCATCGCCTGAAGGACACGCTGCTCAGCGTCGACCTGGCGATCCTGGGGCAGGACGACGAGGTCTACCAGAACTATGCGCGCGCCATCCGCAAGGAATACATCCACCTGCCGGACGCCAAGTACCGCGAACAACGCGGTGGCGCACTGGCCCATTTGTGCCGCAAGGCCGACGCCGGCCAGTTGTTCGGCAATGCGTATTTTGCCGACCAGTACAACGAGCGCGCCATCGACAACATGCAGCGCGAGATGGAACGGCTGGCGGCGAAGTGAAGTGTCGCTGAACCGGTGTTAGTGCGGCGGCAGCTCGACTTGCTCCTTGCGCGCGGCGATCTGGGCGCCTAGCGCATCGAGGTCGAGCTTGGCCTTGCGGGCTTTGGGAAACATCTCGGTCTCTTCTTCGTTGGCGTGATGGTCGATCAACTCGGAGAGCACCTTGACCTTGGCGTCGTACAGGTCGTCGGTGGGCTCCATCGCGATGATCTGGGCGATCAGGTCCTTGGCCGAGGCGTGCTCGACGGCGGCCTCGTCCATGATGTCATCCGCCTTGGTGGCGGCGCGCACGGCGGGGTAGAAGATTTCTTCTTCGGCCGTGGCGTGCTTGGTCAGCTCGGTACAGATCTGCAAGGCCAGCTTCTGCTTGGTGGCATGCGCGCGCTCGCCCAACTCCTCGTACTGCTCGAACAGCGACTTGACGTGCTCATGGTCTTCCGTCAGCAACGTGATCGCATCCTGGGGATCGGTTTCGGTGGGGATAGGCTTGGGGATTTTGTCCTGCGAGTGGGTGGTGCTTTTCATGTCGGCTCCTTGCGTTGCGAATGAATGGGGGAACAGCTTCCCCAGTCTAGGAGCGCGATCAATGACGGTCTGTGCGTTGTTCAACCTTGCCGTTGACTGCGAATGGAAAGAATCAAGACGATGCCACCGCGAGTATAGCGATAGCGTGCTGCATAACCGTGCGGACGTTTTCCAATTAAGAGTTCTCGAATATCGCCGGAGAGCGGGCGGCCTATCATGGGGCTTTGCGCCAGCACGTTGAGCTCGCGGTGAATTTCCCGGACTTTGGCGGCGGCGGTTTTTGGGGCGAACTGGGCTAGATAGTCAAAGATCTTTTCGAGATCGTTGTCGGCGTCGTGAGTCAGGTCGACGCGCGGCATCGCTACACCTTGGTTTTCCTGAATGCGGGTTTTTGCGCGGTCTTGCCGGCAATTCGGCTTTCGAAGTATTCGCGTACTTCGGCTAGCGGGACAGATTCTCCCGATCGTAAATATTCGGCGTAGCTGGCACTTGTCTGGGCGTCCAAAACATCGGGGGCAGCTGGTCGTTCCAGTTTGTCGGCGATAGACAGCAGAATGAAATCTTCGGCTGTCAGTTTGCTAGCTTCAACGGCATTGGCCAAACGCTCGTTGAGTTCCTCTGAAACATGAATGGTGATCGTAGGCATGGCAATCTCCAGATGCGAGACTTGATTCTAGCATCGCGCGCCAGGCCGGGTTCGGTGCGCATCAAGCCTGTTGTCAAAAGCGATTCCAGTTGTTGTGGCGGTGTTCGGCGGCTTCCTTGAGCAGGTAGCCGGCGCGGCGTTCGTCCTTGGGGCTGAGGGCGTCGCCCAGTTGCACCGTCATCGCCAGTTCCTGGATCGCCGGCGGATATTCGTGCTCGGCGGCTTCCTCCAGCAGGTGGCGGGCCTGGGCGCTGTCCTGCGCAACCCCGCGGCCTTCGCGGTAGATGTAGGACAGCAGGAACATGGCGTGTGGATTGCCCAGCCCGCTGGCGACGTTCAGCCAGTGCGCGGCCTGCGCGTCATCGCGCGCGACGCCGTCGCCGTTTTTGTAGAGCAGGCCCAGCATCAGCGCCGCGCGCGCGTGATGCTGGCGGGCCGCCATCGCGTACCACGGCGCCGCGGCAGCCGGCGCCGCCGACACGCCGGTCACGCCCACGCGCAGCATCTCGCCCAGCTGGTAGGCAGCATCGACGTCGCCGCCGCGCGCGGCCTGCTCGAACAGCTTCAACGATTCTGTCCGTTGCCCGGGACGGGTTTGATACAGCAGCGCCAGCTCGCGCTGCGCCACCGGCAGGTTCTGCGCCGACCATGACATCAGCTTGCGCTCGGCGCCGGCGTCGGCCTGCTGCATGGCTTTCATGCCCACCGTCTCGATTTGCGCCGAGTTCGGCTTTTCCTGTTGCAGCTGGCAGCCGAACAGGAACACGCCGGCCAGCAGACCGACCAACGCGACACCGGGATAATTTTTAACTTGCATATTATTTTGCATAATTCAGTGACCTCACGACAAGCGGAGCCGGCCTTCACCGGCCCCGCGCACCACGCTTGAATTACTTGCTCAGATCCACCGAGTACTTGGCGAAGCCGCTGGCGTCCAGCGCGCCTTCGGCCGTGACGGCGGTGATGCCGCTGCTCTTCGCCAAGGCCAGGTGGCCGGGCGCCGAACGCAGGATCACCGGACCGGCGGTCGCCACCTTGACGAAGCTCCAGCTGCGCGCGCTGCCATTGCCGGCCAGCGTGACCTTGCCGCTGGCCGCGCCTTGCGCCGTCAGGTAGTTGCTGACCACGGTCTGGTTGGCGTCCGGCGACTTGATGATAGTCTTGCTGCCATCGATGCCAGGCACGGCGCCGCCGCCGCCCGCGCGGTAGTCGTTGGTGGCGACGATGAAGTCGTCACCGGCGGCCACGGCCTTGCCCAGGTAAGTCAGGTTGACGATGCGGCTGCCGACCGGCTTGGTCACGTCGATCTGGTAGGTCAGCGCGTTGTTCTCGGCGTAGAACACGTCGTAGTTGTAGATCGTGCCGTACGACGGTACCAGGTCCTGCTCGGTGGTCTTGGCCGGGTCGATCTGGCCGAACTGCTTGGCCGCGGTTTCCAGCCAGGCCTTCAGGTCGGAACCCTTGATCTTCACCGCCTGCAGGTTGTTGTTGCTGTACAGGTAGAGGTCGCCCGGATTGCGCACCTGCAGGCCGACCGGTGCGGCGGCGCTGGCGCCCGGCGCGACGTCGGTGAAGTCGGAAGGACCGTTGCGGCCCGCCTTGAACGGCGCACTGCACGAGATCACCGGAATGTTCTTGTAGCCGGCGATGGTGGTGTCGGTGCTGGCGGCGATGAATTTCTTCACGTAGTCCAGCTGCGCCTGGTTGACCAGCTGGATCGCGCTGACGTCGCCGACCAGCGAGAAGTAGGCCGACATTTCAAAGTCGGTGCTCACGCCCAGCGGCTGCTTGGCGTAGGCGATGGTGGCCGCGTGCTCGGTGGCGACGATAGGGGCGATGGCCGGATCGGCCTTGACGATGGTGGCGCCGTCGGTGTACTTGAAGCCGCGCGATTCCACGCTGGTCTTGTCCTGCTGCACCACCCATTTGCCGCCGGTGAAGACCAAGGTCATCTTGATGATGCCCAGGCGACGGCCCCAGCTTTGCGCCATCACGGTCGGCACGCCGTTGACGAAGCCGTTGACGGCGTCGATCTTGGCGCTGGCCGGGAAGGCGGCGAACGATGGATCGAGCGCGGCCGCGCCGGTCTCTTTACCTTTCGGGAAGATCAGGTGCGAGTGGCCGATCAGCAGCGCGTCGATGCCGGTGCTGGTCAGGTGATAGCTGCCATTTTCCATTTTCGGGCTGTAGGCGCTCGGGTCGAGGCCGCCGTGCGACAGCGCCACCACCAGGTCGGCGCCCTTGGCGCGCAGCTCTGGCACGTATTGCTTGGCCGCTTCCTGCACGCCGGTCACGGCGACCTTGCCAGCCAGGTTCTTCTGGTCCCAGTCCAGGATCTGCGGCGGCACGAAGCTCATGATGCCTATGTTGAGCTTGACATCGACCTTGGTGCCGTCCAGCTTGGTGGCGCTGAAGGTGCGCGGCAGCAGCGTGTACGGTTGCACGATGGGCTTGTTGCTGGCCACGCCGGTGACGTTGGTCAGCACCAGCGGGAAGGCCGGCGCGCCGCAGCTGCCGGTCGGCTTGCTCACGCCCGGAATGCCGAAGTCGGTATTGGTGATCTGGCTCAGCAGCGGCAGGCCGTAGTTGAACTCGTGGTTGCCGAAGCCGCCGCCGTCGTACTTCATGGCGTTCATGGCCTTGTGCACGGCCATGGTGTCGGTGCAGGCGATCGGCTTGGTGACCGCTTGCATGTCGCCCAGCAGGGTGCCCTGGATCACGTCGCCGTCGTCCAGCAGGACATTGTTCGGGTTTTCCGCGCGGGCCGCGCTGACCAGGGTCGAGGTGCGTTCCAGGCCCAGGCTGGTGTCTTCCGCCAGTGAGTAGTAGTTGTAGCTCATCACATTGGCATGGATGTCGGTGGTCTCCATCAGCGCCAGCGTGACGGTCGTGCCTTCCGCGATCGCCGGCGGCGGCGTGTAGTCGCCACCGCAGCCAACCAGACCCGCCGCCGTCAACGCAGCCAACATCACCAGATTTGTTTTCATTGCACCCTCAAAATTAGGAAAATTCAAGGTGGCGACTGTACCCAACGCACATGACATGGCCGTGACAAAACGCAAACAATTGCAGGGGGGCGGTGCGTGGCGCGATTTAACAGGGATTTGTCGTGATTTCGCGATACCGCACGGGCGGCGGCCGCTATTCTGGCAAGTCGCGCCGGGGTTACAAACGCCGGCGCGCGCAGAGATGCATCATCCTTCGACCAGACACCCACGGAGAGAAGGTAGGCAACTACCCAAAAGATGGACCACAACAGCGGCTCTGACGGCAGCGCTTATCGGGCGCTGCCGGCAACGGCGGGCGTTGTGCGATCCTAATAGGCCCACAGCGGCCCGGTCTTGCCGTTGACGGCGCCTCCTTCAAATACCACGAACACGCGGCGGCCGTAGAAGAACGGCAATCCCCAATCAAAGTAATTGCCCGCGCTGGCGCCGGTGCTGCCCACGGTGCCGCCGACCTGCGCCGCCGAAATGGTCGACGCCAGTTGCACCAGGTTGGCGACGTTGAAGTTGACTACGCCGCTGGCGCTGCCGTCGGCGGCCGCGTTGGTGGCGCTCAGCGAGAGCGTCGACGCCGGACAATAGAAATCCCCTCCCGAGCAGGTGCGTATCGTGCTGTCGCTGAAGAAGTAGCCGTTCGAGCCGCTGTCGATGAAGCTGGCGTTGTAGGTCTGGCCTTTGTAGGTGGTGTTGAAGTCGCCGCTGCTGTTGGTCTTGTACAGCGTTTCGCCGGCGATGCCGTTGTTGTCCTGGGTGTTGACGCCGAAGATCAGCGTGCCGCTGACCGACGTCAGGCCGGCCGTGCCGACGCTGGGCAGCACCACCAGCACGCCGTTGTTGTTGACCGCGAACGACGCCACCGGATTGCTGACCTGTGACGCCAGCGCCATGCTGCTGGCGGTGCAGCCGTTGCTGGTGCAAGCGTAGTAGGCGCCGCTGAGCGCCGACCTGGCGCAGCTGTCGCCGCAGTCCTGCTTGAACAATCCCACCCCGAGCACGCCCTTGGCGCCCAGCGCCGCCAGCGTGCCCAGGCTGCTGCCGGCGCTGCTGCAACTCGAAGGCGTGGCCGCGTAGTTGGCGCCGCTGTCGGCGATCACCTGGATCGAAATGCCGGCCGCCGTTTCGTCCGCCAGCTTGACGTCGGCCTGGCGCACCGCGCCCCAGGTGTAGCCGCTGATGAACTTGGCGCATTCGCCGGCGTCGGCGCCGGACGGCGTCTTCACGGCCGGCAGCTTGAGCGCCGCATCGAGCGGGGCCAGCAGGCGCAGGCCGTAGGACTCGGTGTCGAGCAGCACGTGGTCGATGGTCTGGCAGGTGGTGGTGCCGGGCTGGCACACCGTCACGCTGACATACGGGATATTGATCGAGCCGTTGATGCCGGTGGGGCCGCTGTCGACTACGATGGCGGTGCTGTTGCTCAGCGGCGCAGTCACGCTGAGCGCGGCGCTGGCATTGACGTTGCCGCCGTCGCCGCTGCAGGACAGGGTGTAGACAAAATTGCCCGCCGCGTTGGGCACGACGTTGATCGAGCCCGAGCCGGCCTTGGCGCCGCTCCAGGCGCCGCTGGCGGTGCAGCTGCTGGCGTTGGCCGACGACCAGCTCAGCACCGAACTCTGCGCGGTGGTGATGCTGGCCGGCGCCAGCGTCAGGTTGACGGTGGGCGAGGGCGCCGGCGTGCTGACGACCACGCTGGTGGTCTTGCTGACGCCGCTGCAGGTGACGGTGTAGAAAGCGGTGCCGGCCGCGCCGGCCGTGACGGTCTGCGAGCCGCTGTTGTCCAGACTGCCGCTCCACGCGCCGGAGGCGGTGCAGCCGGTCGCGCTGGGATTGCTGACGTTCCAGCTCAGCGTGATGACCTGGCCGACGGTGGTGGCGGTCGGCGTGGCGCTGATGCTGACCACCGGCGTGACGGCGGCGGCCTGGTTTGTGGTCTGCGTGGCGCTTGCGGCGGTGGCGGCGCCGCTGCCGCCACCGCCGCAGGCGCCGAGCGTCAGCGCGAGCAGGGCGCCGGCAAAGAGGGAGCGGAACATGCGCGACTCCTTATTCGATGACAGAGGTGTCGAAGCCGGCCGGCAGCGCGCCCGGTATCCACGCGTGGCCGGCATAGGCGCGCATGTGGCCGCCGGAGACGATCACCACGTCCGGTCGTTCAAGCGCCAGCTGCGAGTGGCCCGCCTTGGGCCGCTGGGCGGCGGCGCCGGTCAGCACGGCGAACTTGTCGCCCAGCAGGGTGCGCAGGTCGGGCAGGGCCGGGCCGCTCCAGCTGACCGCGAACACCGTGCCGTCGTTGTTGACGTATTCGCGCACCACCGTGCCGCTGTCGAGCGTGCTCTGGCTGACGGTGTAGACGGCCGTGCCGACGCCGCTGGCCGCCGCCAGGCTGCGTCCGCCCTGCCTGACGGGCGCGGCGCCGAAATTAGAGGGTGCGCTGCCCAGCGCCGCATAGGCCAGTGTGCCTTGTAGCAGCGATGCTAGCAGTATGAGTAAGAATGCCCGGCGCATAAGGTGCTCCTGTGCCTAAGATGCAGGCAGTGTAGAACGGCGCCGGGTTCAATGGCGTTAGCGATGTGTAAGCAAACGTTACACATCGACGGCCTGCGACCATCCAGCCTTATCGCACCAGGCAAGGGCGCTTGTTGTCGAACTGCCAGTTAGGAACGAGGAACTGCATCGCTGCGGCATCGTCCCTGGCCCCGAGCCCCAGGTTCTTGTAGGCTTGATGGGCCTTCTCCAGCTCAACCATATCCAGTTCGATACCCAGGCCGGGCCGGGACGGGACATGTATCATCCCGCCCTCGATTTTCAATGGTTCCCTGGTCAGGCGCTGGCCGTCCTGCCAGATCCAGTGGGTATCGATCGCGGTCACCTTGCCGGGTGCCGCCGCGGCGACGTGGGTGAACATCGCCAGCGAAATATCGAAGTGATTGTTCGAATGCGAGCCCCAGGTCAGACCGAACATCTGGCACAGCTGGGCGACGCGTACCGACCCTTGCATGGTCCAGAAGTGCGGGTCGGCCAACGGGATATCGACCGATTGCAGCTGGATCGCATGCGCCATCTGGCGCCAGTCGGTCGCGATCATGTTGGTGGCGGTCGGCAGCCCCGTCTCGCGGCGGAACTCGGCCATGACTTCGCGGCCCGAGTAGCCGTTCTCCGCACCGCATGGATCTTCCGCATACGCCAGGATGCCATGCTTGTCGCGGCAGACGCGGATCGCCTCCTTGAGCAGCCAGCCGCCGTTCGGGTCCAGCGTCACGCGGGCCTGCGGGAAGCGTTCATGCAAGGCGACGATCGCCTCCATCTCTTCGTCGGCGGACAACACGCCGCCCTTCAGTTTGAAATCGTTGAAGCCGTAACGCTCATGCGTCGCTTCGGCCAGGCGCACGATGGCTTGCGGCGTCAGCGCTTCCTCGTTGCGCAGCCTGAACCACGCATCGTCGGCATCGGGCTCGCTGCGATAGGCCATCGGCGTCTTGCTGCGATCGCCCACGTAGAACAGGTAGCCCAGCATTTCGACCGCTGGACGCTGCAAGCCATCGCCCAGCAGCGCCGCGACCGGCACGTTCATGAACTGCCCCAGCAAGTCGAGCAGCGCCGACTCCATCGCCGTCACCGCGTGGATGGTGGTGCGCAGGTCGAAGGTCTGCAGGCCCCGGCCGGCGGCGTCGCGGTCGGCGAAGGCGGCGCGCATCGTGTTGAGCACGCTGTTGTAGTCGCCCAGCGTTTTGCCGATGACAAACGGACGTGCGTCTTCGATGGTCTGGCGGATTTTCTCGCCGCCGGGAACCTCGCCCAGGCCGGTATTGCCGGCGCTGTCGGTCAGGATCACGATGTTGCGGGTAAACCACGGACCGTGGGCGCCGCTCAGATTGAGCAGCATGCTGTCCTGGCCGGCGACGGGAACGACGCGCATGTCGGTGACGACGGGGGCGTTGGTGACTTTGTGATTCATATGGGCTCTAGCGTGGTTGAGATATTGGGTTCAGCGAAGTGGTCAGCGTGACGCGTTTGATATCGCCGACAATGAACAGGTAACAGAAGATGGCCATCGCGGCATTGGCGCCGACAAACACCAGCGCGCCCGAGAACGAACCGGTGTTTTGGACGATGTAGCCGATGACGATGGGAGTCGTGATGCCGGCGGTATTGCCGAAGGTGTTGAACAGGGCGCCGCTCAGGCCGCCGGCTTCCTTGGGCGACGTGTCCGATACCACCGCCCAGCCCAGCGCGCCGATGCCCTTGCCGAAGAAAGCCAGCGACATGATGGCGACGACCAGCATATCGGTCTCGATGTAGTTACAGGCGATCATGCTCATCGACAGCAGCATGCCGATCACGATAGGCAGCTTGCGCGACACCGACAGGGAATAGCCCGCCTTGTTCAGGCGATCCGACAGCCAGCCGCCGCTGACGCCGCCCAGGAAGCCCGCGATGGCGGGCAGCGAGGCGACAAAGCCGGCCTTCAGGATCGTCATGTGACGCTCCTGCACCAGGTACACGGGGAACCAGGTGAGGAAGAAATAGGTGAGCGTGGTGATGCAATACTGGCCGATGTACACGCCCAGCAGCATCCGGCTGCTGAGCAGCTCCTTAATGCAAGCCAAGGTGTTCACCTGCGCGGGCTGGTGGGCGCGCGCGCCGCTCTCCAGGTCGACCAGCGCGCCGCCTTGCTGGATGTACTGCAGCTCTCCAGCGCTGATGCCGGGGTAATCCTTGGGGCCGTAGATCGTCTTGAGCCAGACGAAAGCCATGAAGATGCCCAAGGCGCCCATGACGAAGAAAACGCTTTGCCACCCGAAGGAATGCACCAGCCAGCCCATGATCGGCGCGAACAGCACGGTGGCGAAGTATTGCGCCGAGTTGAACACCGCGGCGGCAAGGCCCCGTTCGTGGGTGGGGAACCACGACGAGGCGATGCGGCTGTTGCCCGGGAACGAAGGCGCTTCGGCGGCGCCGACCAGCAGGCGCAGCACGAACAGCAGCACCACCGCCGCCCCGCCGGTCACGAATCCCGCCGCGCCGGTGAACAGCGTGAAGGTGGACCACAGGAAGATGCTGAAGAAGTAGGTGATCTTCGATCCGAAACGGTCGAGCAGCCAGCCGCCCGGAAGCTGGGCGAGCACGTACGACCAGGCAAACGCCGAGAAGACGAAGCCCATCTGGATCGCATCCAGGGAGAGTGCTTTTTTGATTTCCGGCCCGGCGATCGAAATCGTCGCGCGGTCCGCGTAGTTGATGGTGGTAATCGCAAACAGCATGGCCAGTATGACCCAGCGTTTGCGTGTCTGCGGCTGGGCCATGCTGATGACCTGGGTGACTTGAGCTTGTTCCACGGTGTGTCCTGTACTTTGTTATGCCGGTTTAGAAAGTGTGACGCATGCCGAGGTTGTAGCCAGTGTTGCCCGTGCCGCTTTCAGTGTTGTTGGCGACCGTGTAGCCGGCGCCGTTTTTGTTGTGGATATGGCCGTATGCGGCGTAGAGCGAGGTGCGTTTCGACAGTGGATGCAGATAGCCGATACCCCAGGCATTGGCATCCTGGTTGAAGCCGGTACGGTCGTCCTTGTGCATCACCGAGCCCAACACGGTACCCAGGCCGGCTGGCGCGCTGAAGCCCAGCAGGTAGTCGCGGCCATCGGTCGACGCCGTCGGCTTGACGCCGCCATAAGGATTGTTCGGGTTGCCCAACGGCGCGGCGTTATCGCCTTTGTCGACGCCGTAGCCGAGATTGACTTTGATCCAGCCGAAGTTGTAGTTCGCGCCCAGCAGCGTGTTGCGCCCCAGGGAGCGGTTGACCGCCGGGGTAGCGCCGTTGGCCGCCACGTCGGAATTCTTGCTGTTGTAGGCCAGGCGCACAGTCAACGGACCCGTGGCGTAGCCGATCGCTCCGCCGAACTGGCGGCCGGCTCGGATAGTCGACTGCTCGCCGGCACTGTAGAACGCCTCGCCATCGACACCGTTCAGGCGCGGCGACGCATAGCTGATCGTATTGCTGGTACGGATATTCGTGCCGGAGTCCGGGAACACGTTCTTGGAGCTGCCTGCGTAACCGGTATTGAACGGGTCGACGATATTGACCAGCGTGGTGTGATAAGGCGTGTACTGGCGGCCGAGGGCGACCGAGCCGATCGCGGTTTTCAGTCCGACAAAGGCCTGGCGGTTGAATATGGTGCCGGCCGCGTCGATTTCGCCGGTGTCGATCTTGGTGCCGGCCTCCAGCGTGAAGAACGCCGACATGTCGCCGCCCAGCTCCTCGGTGCCACGGAAGCCGAGACGCGAGGCGGAACCGGCGCCGCTGGTGACCTTGGTGAGGTTGCCGGCGCTGCCGCCGCGCTCGCCGATGATGGCGGCGTCGACGATACCGTAGATCGTGACCGAGGACTGGGCTTGCGCCGTGGCTGCGCCCAGGGCGAGGACTATAGCTGCCGCTTGTTTCATGCTGTCTCCTTGATGTATTTTTTATGATTGACTTGCAAATCAATCATAGGGCTGGCATCTATGCATCACCAAACCAAAGAGTGTCGTCAGCGATTCAAATAATGAATCGCTGCGAAATCAGTCAGCGTGAAACGTCGGCAATACCTCTCGTTTAAAGACAGTTAATACGGGGTTTTCGTTGTCGCGCCGGTGGACGCACACCATCTGCACCGGTTCGGTCTCCATCTTTCTCATCACCAGGCCGTCGAACCTGAGTCGCCCCGCGCCTTCGGCAATCAAGGCCACGCCCAGACGGGCGCGGACCAGGGCCAGCATGGTGTGCACCTGGCCGACGTGTTCGATAATGTCTGGTTCCACACCCGCCCTGGCGAAGCGCTCGCTCAGCATCTGATGAAACGGCCGCGCGTCAAACGGCGAGTACATCACGAAAGGCTTGCCGTGCAAGCTCTGCAGCGTAGGCTTCAGCGGCCAGTTGCCGGCGTCGTCCTCGTGGATGGCCAACATCAGCGACTCGGTCACCAGCAGCGTGGTTTCAAGTTCCGCGTTGAGTGTGTGCGGGCGCATCAGGCCCAGGTCCAGCTCGCCTGAATTGAGCGCCTCGACCTGCGCCGTGCTGACCAGTTCCTTCAACGTCAGGGAGATGCCGGGGCAGCGCTCCCGTAGCCGCCGGACCACCTCGGGGAGCAAGCTATAGCCCGACGCGGAGGTGAAGCCGATGGCCAGATGTCCCTGCTCGCCCTTGGCGGCTCGGCGCGCCGTGAGCACCGCCTCGTGCGATAGCCGGAGGATGCGCGTGGCCTCCGGCAGGAACGCCTTACCTGCGACGGTCAGCCGCACCACGCGGCTATTGCGCTCGATGAGCTCGGCGCCGACATTGTGTTCCAACAAGCGGATCTGACGGCTCAGTGGCGGCTGCGTCATATTCAGCCGTTCGGCCGCGCGGCTAAAGTGCAGCTCCTCGGCCACGGCGACAAAACAGCGCAGCTGGCTGATCTCGAACATTTTCTACCTTTCGTGACATGAAAAAAACCCCGAAAGTTGCCGGCAACTTTCGGGGTTCAGTCTACACGCGCGGCAGCTTCCGCGAGCGGGAGCTTAGAACTTGACGTACAGGCGGCCGAAGTAGGAAGCGCCGTTCAAACCGAACTGCACGCTTTCATACTTGAAACCGTTGTCGGTCTCGTCGGCGTTCTGCGACGTCGGCTTGACGTTGAAGATGTTGTTGCCGCCAAAGGTGAACTTCATGTTCTTGTTGATGCTGTAGGTGAAGCTCAGGTCGGCCGAGGTCTTCGACTCGTAGTGCTGGTTAGGCACGCCGGCCGCCGTACCGCTGAACGTGCCCAGGGTTTGCGGACCGAAGTGGATGATCTTCAGGTCGCTTTCCCACGGGCCGGTCACGTAGTCGAAGCCCAGCGTGGCCTTCGAGCGCGGCGCGCCTTGCTCGATGTACAGGCGTTCCTTCTCCGACAGCAGCACGTCCTCGAAGCCTTTGAGCGAGGCCGGCGGGTGGATGCCGGTCACTTCCGTTTTGCTGACGTTGAGCGCCAGGAAGGTGGTCAGCTTGTTGGAACCGAAGTTGGTCTTGTGCGACGCGGTCAGGTCCAGGCCTTGGGTCTTGGTGTCGACCGAGTTGACGAAGAACTGCGCCTCGCCCACGCCCAGCTTGGCCAGGCGCTCGGCCAGGTCGGGATAGGTGTCGGCGTTGAAGCGGCCCGACAGCACGATGCGGTCCTTGATCTTGATGTTGTACAGGTCGGCGGTCACGGAGACGGCGGCGTTCGGCGTCCAGGTGGTGCCCAGCGTGAAGCTGGTCGACTTTTCTTCCTTCAGTTTCGGGATGCCGGCCGCGTTGGCGACGGCGCCGCCGTTGGGCGCCAGCACCACGTCGGTCGGCACGCCGCCGATGAAGTCGGTGAAGGTCGACGAGAAATAAACTTGTTGCAGCGACGGCGCGCGGAAGCCGGTGCTGCCCGAACCGCGCAGCAGCACGCTGTCGGCCACGCGCACGCTGCCGGCCAGCTTGCCGGTGACGGTCGAGCCGAAGTCGCTGAACTTCTCGTAGCGCAGCGCGCCCTGCAGCTTGACGATCTTGCTCAGGTCCGCTTCCAGGTCGAGGTAGGCGGCGGTGCTGTGGCGCTTGGCGTTGACCTGGTCGGCCGGCTGGAAGCCGGGGAAGCCCTGGCTGCCGGCGTTGCCTCCGAAGCCGATGCCGTCGACGTCGTTGTATGAACCCGGCTCGCCGGCGAAGATCTTGTAGTTCTCGCTGCGGTACTCGCCGCCGAAGGCGACGTTCAGGCCGTCGCCGACCAGGCCGTCGTAGTAGTGGTTCAGGTCGAGGTTGGTGGTCAGTTGCTGGAACGAGAAGCCGCCCGCGTCGAAGCGGTCCGGGCTGATGCCCTTGCCGCCGGCCAGCAAGTCCTTGTTGGCGATCGAGGCGTTGATCGTATGGCTGATGTTGTAGCGCATCTTGTTGTAGCCATAGGTCTGCGACACATCCAGGTTCCAGTCGCCCACCGTGCTGCGATGGCCGAGGATGGCGTACTGGTCGTCGATGTCGGCGTTGATGAACGGCACGAAGCCGTTCGGGTACATGGCCGCCGAGTTACGGCTCGGGATGTCGTCGGAACCGATGCCGCCGCGCGCGAAGGCGGCGCTGGAGGCGTTGCGGGTCTGGCCGCCGGCGGTGAAGTACAGCTTGCCCGTGCCGGTGGTCGGCAGTTCGCCGTTCAGGTAGATGGTCTGGTTCTTGGTCTTGGTGTCGCCGATGATGCGCGGGTTGTCGGCCTCGGCGCGGTTGGAACGGCCGCGGTCCAGGTATTCGCCGGTGATGCCGAGCGTGCCGCCGTTGCCGATCTCGAAGCCGCAGTAGGCCGAGGTCATGTAGTTCTTGCCGTCGCGCTTGGAGTATTCGCTGAAGCCGGCGACGGCTTCGCAACCCTTGCTTTTCTTCAGGCCGATGTCGATCACGCCGGCGATGGCGTCCGAGCCGTACTGGGCGGCGGCGCCGTCGCGCAGCACCTGCACGTCCTTGATCGCCAGCAGCGGAATGGTGTTCATGTCGGTGCCGGTGTTGCCGCGGTTGCGCGCGCCGAACAGGTTGACCAGCGCGGTGGTGTGGCGGCGCTTGCCGTTGACCAGCACCAGGGTCTGGTCGGAACCGAGGCCGCGCAGCGCGGCGGAGTCGACCAGGTCGGCGCCGTCGGAGCCGCTCTGGCGGGTCGAGTTGAACGATGGCGAGATGTAAGTCAGCGTTTGCGCCAGGTCGAACTGGCCGCCTTGTTCTGTGGACTTGCTCATCGGGATGATATCGACCGGCACCACGGTGTCGGTGGACGAGGTGGTCGCGCGGCGCGAGCCGACCACGCTGACCGATTGCATCGGGGTGTCTGGCTTGGCTTCCTGTGCGGACTGCGCGAAAGCGGATGGTGCGAGGCTGAGGGCGGCTGCGCCGTAAAGGCTGAGCAGTACTGCATGACGTAATGGCGTATTGGCGAACAAGTTTTCTCTCCCGTGAAAAAACTGATTCTAGTCAAATAGCTCATGAGCACATGACTTTTTTGACAATTTTACATTCAAACTTTATTTACTGTTGTTTTGTCGCGCCAGAGTGACGCCGGCACTACGTAATGCTACGTAGCGCCATAGTTTTAGCCAATTATTGCTTCATCTATCAGCTGGCATCCGGCGCAGGATGTACTATACTGTATAAAAACACAGTATCAAGTCATGACATCTATTAGCACGCCGACCATGCAGGGCTTGCCGGCCTATGCCGAGCTGTTCTGCCTGACCAACTTCTCCTTCCTGCAAGGCGCCTCCAGCGCCGAGGAGCTGGTCGCGCGCGCCGTGCAGCTGGACTACGCCGCCCTGGCCATCACCGACGAATGCTCGCTGGCCGGCGTAGTGCGCGCTCACGCCCAAGCCAGGGAGGCCGGCCTGCCGCTGCTGATCGGCAGCCATTTCCACCTCAAGCATCCCGACGGCAGCCCGGCCTTGTCGCTGATCGCGCTGGCGCAGGACCGCGAGGGCTACGGCAATCTCTGCGAGCTCATCACGATAGCGCGCAACCGGGTCGCCAAGGGCAGCTACCTGTTGACGCCGGCCGACCTGGCCGCGCCGCCGCCGGCCTACGCCCACTTGAAAGGCTTGCCCGGCTGCCTGATGATTTTGCTGCCGCATTACCCGGCGTTCCAGCCGGACGACGTCGACCGCCTGCACGCGCAGGCGGCGTGGATGGAGGTGACGTTTCCGGGCCGTAGCTGGATGGGCCTGAACCTGTTGCAGCGCGCGCTGGACGAGGCGCACCGCCTCAGCATCGACGAGGTGGCGCTGCAGCACGGCATGCGGGTGGTGGCGCTCGGGCATGTGTGCATGCACGTGCGCTCGCGCAAGCCCTTGCTCGACACCTTGTGCGCGGTGCGGGTCGGCAAGCCGGTGGCCGAGTGCGGCTACGCGCTGGCGCAGAACGCCGAGCAGCACCTGCGCTCGCGGCTGCGGCTGGCGAACCTGTATCCGCCGCAGGCGCTGGCGGAAACGCTGAACATCGCGCGGCAGTGCCGCTTCAACTTGAGCGAGCTGCGCTACGAATATCCGCACGAGCTGGTGCCGCCGGGCCACACGCCGGGCAGCTATCTGCGGCAGGAAGTGTATGCCGGCGCGCAGCGGCGCTTTCCGGCCGGCCTGTCCGACAAGGTGCGCGGGCAGATCGAGAAGGAGCTGGCGCTGATCCGCGAGCTGAAATACGAGCCTTACTTCCTCACGGTCTACGACATCGTCCGCTTTGCCCGTTCGCAGGACATCCTGTGCCAGGGCAGGGGATCGGCGGCCAACTCGGTGGTCTGTTATTGCCTCGGCGTGACCGAGGTCGATCCCGAGCGCAGCAATATGCTGACTGGGCGTTTCATTTCCAAGGAGCGCGACGAGCCGCCGGATATCGATGTCGACTTCGAGCACCAGCGGCGCGAGGAAGTGATCCAGTACATCTACAAGAAATACGGCGCGGACCGGGCCGCGCTGGCGGCCGTCGTCATCAGCTATCGGCCCAAGAGCGCGCTGCGCGACAGCGGCAAGGCGCTGGGCGTGGACCTGGCCATCGTCGAGAAGGTGGCCAAGGCGCACCACTGGTTCGACGGCCGCGACGACCTGCTGGGCCGGCTGGCCGAGTGCGGGCTGGACCCGGAGTCGCAACTGGCCCAGCAATGGGCCGCGCTGGCGGTGACCTTGCTGGGCTTCCCGCGCCACCTGTCGCAGCACCCCGGCGGCTTCGTCATCTCGCACGAAAAGCTGTCGCGGCTGGTGCCGATCGAGGCGGCGACCATGGAAGGGCGCTGCGTGATCCAGTGGGATAAGGACGACCTGGAAGAGCTGGGACTGATGAAGGTGGACGTGCTGGCGCTGGGCATGCTATCGGCGCTGCGGCGCGCGCTGGCGCTGGTGGGCGCGCAGCGCGGCGCGCCGTTCCGCATGCAGGACATCCCCGCCGAGGACGCCGCCACCTACGACATGATGTGCGAGGCCGACACCATCGGCGTGTTCCAGATCGAATCGCGCGCGCAGATGAGCATGCTGCCGCGCCTGCGGCCACGGGTGTTTTACGACCTGGTGATCGAGGTCGCGCTGGTGCGTCCGGGACCGATCCAGGGCGGCATGGTCCATCCCTATCTGCAACGGCGCATGCGGCGCGAGGACGTCCACTTCCCGCCGCGGCTGGAGGAGGCGCTGGGCCGCACGCTGGGCGTGCCGATCTTCCAGGAGCAGGTGATGCAGATCGCCGTCATCGCCGCCGGCTTCACCGAGGGCGAGGCCGACCAGCTGCGGCGCGCGATGGCCGCGTGGAAGCGCAAGGGCGGGGTCGACAAATACCAGCAGCGCATCATGGACGGCATGCGCGAGCGCGGCTACGACGAAGCGTTCGCGGCCGCCATCTGCAGCCAGATCCAGGGCTTCGGCGAATACGGCTTTCCCGAATCGCACGCCGCCAGTTTCGCGCTGCTGACCTATGCCAGTTCCTGGCTCAAGTGCCACGAGCCGGCCGCCTTCCTGTGCGCCTTGCTCAACAGCCAGCCGATGGGTTTCTACAGCCCGTCGCAGCTGGTGCAGGACGCCAAACGCCACGGCGTGCAGGTGCGCGAGATCGATGTCGCCGTCAGCGGCTGGGATTCCTCGCTGGAAGAACGGGTGGGCAGGCGCGGCCAGCCGGTGGTGCGGTTGGGCCTGTCGCTGCTGAAGGGTATGCGCGCCGAAGCGGCCGAACGCATCGAGCAGGCGCGCGCCGCGCAACCGTTCGCCAGCGTGGCCGACCTGGCGCGCCGAGCCGACCTGGACCGCCATGACCTGCAAGTGCTGGCCGGCGGCAATGCACTGCAAGCGTTGGCCGGCAACCGGCGGCAAGCCTTGTGGCAGGCGGTCGGCGCCACGCCGGACAAGGATTTGCTGCGGCCGACCACGCCGGACGAGGAAATCCCGCTGCTGAAGCCGCCGACGGAAGGGGAGGAGATCCTGGGCGATTACCGCTCGCAGGGATTGACCTTGGGCCGGCATCCGCTGGCGCTGCTGCGCCCCAAGCTGCTGGAGCACCGCTTCCTGCCGGCGTCCACGCTCAACACCTACACCAACGGCATGCTGGCGCGCGCCTGCGGCATGGTGACCGTGCGGCAGCGTCCGGGCACGGCCAAGGGCGTACTGTTCATTACCATCGAGGATGAGACCGGCAACGTCAATGTCATCATCTGGCCGGCGCTGGTGGAACAGCAGCGGCGCGAGGTGCTGGGGGCGCCGTTGCTGGGCGTGTATGGCGTGTGGCAGCAGGAGGGCATCGTGCGCCACCTGGTCGCCAAGCGGCTGGTCGACATGTCCCACCTGCTGGGACGGCTGCCGACCATCAGCCGCGATTTCTGCTGACTAGCGCTGTCCGCGCCGTAGATGGACCGCCACCGTCGATTCGTGTCGGCCGGACCAGCTGCTGAGCATGACGGGCACGCCGGCCTGCGGCTGCTGCGGGCGGCGAAAATGGTGGTGGAACAGCCAGCCGGCGGCAATGCCGGCGCCGACCGCCATTCCGCCCACAACGATGATGGCGGCGTACATTATCGGAGACCCGCGCTGCGGTTGCCGCTGGTGCCGTAATAGGTGTGGATCTGGCTGGCCCAGGTCTGGTTGGCCATATTGGGCCATTGGTCGCTATTGAAGCCGGGCGCGTCTTCGATGCGCTCCTTCTCCAGGTTCAGCGTGAAGCGCTTGTTGACGGTGTCCAGCGTCAGCGCCTCCCAAGGCACGGCGAACAGCTTTTCGCCCAGCGTGAACACGCCGCCGAAGGCCATCACCGCATAGGCGATGTTGCCGGTGCGCATGTCCAGCATGATTTCCTTGATTTCGCCCAGGTGCTCGTCTTTCAGGTTGTGCACGTGATTGCCGATCAGCGTATCGGCGCCCATCAGTTCCGGACCGGGGCCTTTGTGGCCGTGGTCGACATACATGCCCAAGGCATCGAGTTCTTCATAGTTCATCGTGATCTCCTTGAATGAGTGAGTTGTCATTTTTGTCTTGTTGAAGGCGCCGGTCTGTACGGTGCAACACAGTGCTGACGGATAGGCAAACTGGCAATTTTTGTACTTTCCTTCATAGGAGTTTCCCTGCCGGTTGCGGATTTTTCCGGGCAGGAAGGTGAAGAATCGGACGTTTTAGGGTATAATTTCAATTTCCCGCACGTGCCGTTCGGCACCATCTGCAATGACCAAATTTGTCTTCGTCACCGGTGGCGTCGTGTCTTCCCTTGGTAAAGGGATAGCCGCCGCCTCTCTCGCCGCGATCCTCGAATCGCGCGGCCTCAAAGTCACCATGCTCAAGCTCGACCCGTATATCAACGTCGATCCTGGCACGATGAGCCCTATGCAGCACGGTGAAGTCTTCGTCACCGACGACGGGGCCGAAACCGACCTCGACCTCGGCCACTACGAGCGCTTCATCTCCACCCGCATGAAAAAGGTGAACAACTTCACCACTGGCCAGATCTACGAATCGGTGATCCGCAAGGAACGCCGCGGCGAGTACCTGGGCAAGACCGTGCAGGTGATCCCGCACATCACCAATGAAATCCAGGACTACATCCGTCGTGGCGCCGAAGGCTACGACGTGGCCCTGTGCGAAATCGGCGGTACCGTGGGCGACATCGAATCGCTGCCGTTCCTGGAAGCGGCGCGTCAGCTGAGCCTGCGCGCTGGCCGCAAGAACACCGCCTTCGTCCACCTGACGCTGGTGCCGTTCATCGCCTCCGCCGGCGAACTGAAAACCAAGCCGACCCAGCACTCGGTGCAGAAGCTGCGCGAAATCGGCATCTCGCCGAACGCGCTGCTGTGCCGCGCCGACCGCCCGATCCCGGACGACGAGCGCGCCAAGATCTCGCTGTTCTCGAACATCGAAGAGCACGCAGTGATCTCCGTGTGGGACGTCGACACCATCTACAAAGTACCGCAGATGCTGCACGACCAGGGCCTGGACGCGATCATCTGCGAAGCGCTGGACCTGAACCCGGCCCCGGCCGACCTGTCGGTCTGGAGCCGCCTGATCTACACGCTCGAGCATCCGAAGACCGAAGTGTCGATCGGCATGGTCGGCAAGTATGTGGAACTGACCGAGTCGTACAAGTCGCTGACCGAAGCGCTGCGCCACGCCGGCATCCACAACGAATCCAAGGTCAACATCGAGTACATCGACTCGGAAGAGATCGAGACCACCGGCTGCGCCGCGCTGGGCAAGTACGACGCCATCCTGGTACCGGGCGGCTTCGGCAAGCGCGGCGTGGAAGGCAAGATCATGGCCGCCCAGTTCGCCCGTGAAAACAAGATCCCTTACCTGGGCATCTGCCTCGGCATGCAGGTGGCGCTGATCGAATACGCCCGCCACAAGGCCGGCCTGACCACCGCCAACTCGACCGAGTTCGACCTGGAAACCTCGCAGCCCGTCGTCGCCCTGATCGACGAATGGCAAGGCCAGGACGGCAAGGTTGAAAAGCGCGACGAGAACTCCGACATGGGTGGCACCATGCGCCTGGGCGCGCAAACCTGCGCCATCAAGCCGGGCACGCTGGCGTCGGAAATCTACGGCGCGGTGGTCACCGAGCGTCACCGTCACCGCTACGAAGCCAACAACCACTACCTGCCGCGCGTGGAAGCGGCCGGCTTGGTGGTCGCGGCCCGTACCCCGACCGAAGACCTGTGCGAAATCATGGAACTGCCGCGTACCGGCGAGAACTCGCACCCTTGGTACATGGGCGTGCAGTACCACCCAGAATTCAAATCGACCCCGCGTGACGGCCATCCGCTGTTCACGTCCTACATCAAGGCAGCACTGGCCCACAAGGCCGCCGGCGGCGCCCGCCTGCACGCTGTGACTGATTCTTTGCAAGGAGATGCGGCATGAAACTGTGCGGATTTGACGTTGGCCTCGACCAGCCGTTCTTCCTGATCGCCGGCACCTGCGTGATCGAATCGCGCCAGATGGCGTTCGACACCGCCGGCGCGCTGAAGGAAATGACGGCCGCGCTGGGCATCCCGTTCATCTACAAGTCCTCGTTCGACAAAGCCAATCGTTCCTCCGGTACCACTTACCGCGGTCCCGGCCGCGAAAAGGGCCTGGAGATCCTGGGTGACGTCAAACGCGAGCTGGGCGTGCCGGTGCTGACCGACGTGCACTCGATCGACGAAATCGCCGAAGTATCGGCGGTGGTCGACGTGCTGCAAACCCCGGCCTTCCTCTGCCGCCAGACCGACTTCATCGTCGCCTGCGCCGAGTCCGGCCTGCCGGTCAACATCAAGAAGGGCCAGTTCCTCGCCCCGCACGACATGAAGAACGTCATCGACAAAGCCCGCCTGGCCGCCAAGGCCAAGGGTCTGAACGAAGACAACTTCATGGCCTGCGAGCGCGGCGCTTCCTTCGGCTACAACAACCTGGTATCGGACATGCGTTCGCTGGCCATCATGCGCGAATCGAACTGCCCTGTGGTGTTCGATGCGACCCACTCGGTGCAGCTGCCGGGCGGTAACGGTACTTCTTCGGGCGGCATGCGCGAAATGGTGCCGGTGCTGTCGCGCGCGGCGGTGGCGGTCGGCGTGGCTGGCTTGTTCATGGAAACCCATCCCAACCCTGCAGAAGCCCTGTCGGACGGCCCGAACGCCGTGCCGCTGGGTCGCATGAAGGAGTTGCTGTCCACGCTGATCGAGCTGGACCGCATCACCAAGAAAGCTGGTTTCCTGGAAAACAGCTTCAACTAATGCAAGATACCTGGCGTACGAGTTTTCGTATGAGTGGCGCTCCTGCGCCGGGTACAATCCCCGTTATTTCGTCCGCAACGCGCATCAGAACGCGTAGCGACTTCGCATCGCCTAACTTTGGAGAATGACATGAGTGCTATTGTTGACATCATCGGACGTGAAATCATTGACTCGCGCGGCAATCCTACCGTCGAATGCGACGTGCTGCTGGAATCGGGCGTCATGGGCCGCGCCGCCGTACCGTCGGGTGCATCGACCGGTTCGCGCGAAGCGATCGAGCTGCGCGACGGCGATCCGAAGCGTTACTTCGGCAAGGGCGTGCTGCAAGCCTGCGAAAACATCAACACCGAAATCTCGGAAGCCATCATGGGCCTGGACGCCAATGAGCAAGCCTTCCTGGACCGCACTCTGATCGACCTGGACGGTACCGAAAACAAAGGCCGCCTGGGCGCCAACGCCATGCTGGCCGTGTCGATGGCCGTGGCCAAGGCCGCCGCCGAGGAAGCCGGCCTGCCGCTGTACCGCTACTTCGGCGGTTCGGGCGCGATGCAACTGCCGGTGCCGATGATGAACGTCATCAACGGCGGCGCGCACGCCGACAACAACCTGGACATCCAGGAATTCATGATCATTCCGGTCGGCGCCCCGTCGTTCAAGGAAGCGGTCCGTTACGGCGCCGAAGTGTTCCACACGCTGAAGAAGATCCTGCACAAGAAGGGCCTGAGCACCTCGGTGGGCGACGAAGGCGGTTTCGCGCCATCGCTGGCCAACCATGAGGAAGCGATCAAGCTGATCATCCAGGCGATCGAAGAAGCCGGCTACGAGCCAGGCACCCAGATCGCCATCGGCCTGGACTGCGCGGCTTCCGAGTTCTACAAGGACGGCAAGTACGAGCTGGAAGGCGAAGGCCTGAGCCTGACCTCGACCGAGTTCACCAACCTGCTGGCGACCTGGTGCGACAAGTACCCGATCATCTCGATCGAAGACGCGATGCACGAAGGCGACTGGGACGGCTGGGCGATCCTGACCAAGGAACTGGGCAAGAAGATCCAACTGGTGGGCGACGACCTGTACGTCACCAACACCAAGATCCTGAAAGAAGGCATCCAGAAGGGCATCGCCAACTCGATCCTGATCAAGATCAACCAGATCGGCACCCTGACCGAAACCTTCGCCGCCATCGAAATGGCCAAGCGCGCCGGCTACACCGCCGTGATCTCGCACCGTTCGGGCGAGACCGAAGATTCGACCATCGCCGATATCGCCGTTGGCATGAACGCCCTGCAGATCAAGACCGGCTCGATGTCGCGTTCGGACCGCATGGCCAAGTACAACCAGCTGCTGCGTATTGAAGAAGATCTGGGCGATATCGCTTCCTACCCAGGCCGCGACGCGTTCTATAATCTGAAGTAATTAAGCAAGCGCGGCCGGGCTAGCTCCGGCCGCTGTCGACTCCATGCGTTTGATCACCCTCGCACTGGCAGCCCTGCTGCTGCTGATACAGTACCCGCTCTGGCTGGGGAAGGGGGGCTGGCTGCGCGTGAAGGACTTCGAAGGCCAGGTCGACGCCTCCCACAAGAAAAACGCGGAACTGATCGCCCGCAACGCCAAGCTCGACTCCGAAGTGCGCGACCTCAAGGACGGCACCGGCGCGGTGGAGGAGCGTGCTCGCTACGAGCTCAGCATGATCAAGCAAAACGAAATCTTCATCCAGATCGTCGGCAAGGGACAGGCCACCGCGCCGCCGCCGCTGGCGCCCAAACCTCCCGAAAACTGAGTCATCCATGACGACACGTGCTGGCATACTGCTGATGTTGGCCACGCTTGTCCCGCTTGCGCATGGCGCGGGCCTTTGCACGCCGCTGCGGGTGGGCTATATGGACCAGAACCGGCCGCCGTACTGGATAGGCGAGGGCGAGCAAGTGCCTGAACCGCCGGGCGCGGCGGTCGACCTGATCCGCAACGCGGTGATGGGTTCCGGCTTCAACTGCCTGCCGACGCTGGTGCGCCTGCCGGTGGCGCGCCTGCGGGTGGCGCTGGAGGCGGGCGACATCGACATGACGCCGCTCGGCGAGCAGCCCAGCTACGCGGCCGAGATCGCGCTGCCACGCGACAAGGACGGCAACGTCGACCGCAACCGCGCGCTGCACAACACGCTGGTGGTGCTGGTGCGCGCCAAAGACAAGCTCCCGGCCGGCACCAATCCCAACGACTACTTTCGCGGCAAGGTGCTGGGGTCATCGCAAGGCCTGGGCTACAACGCCCGCCTGCGCGAGTCCGGCCTGACGCTGGACGACGGCGCCCGCGACCTGGAGCGCAATATCGAGAAGCTCAAGCTGGGCCGGGTGGACGGCGTGGTGGTCAACCTGGTCAAGCCCGAGCACCTGGCGGCCACGCTGAAGCGCTATCGCGGCGCGGTGGTGCAGCTGCCGCAGCCGCTGATCAACACACGGCTGTGGCTGGCCTTCAACGCCAACTACTATCGCGCCCATCGCGAGCAGGTCGAAGCGCTGTGGAGCTGGTTGGACTCGCACCGCGGCCGCCTCGGCGACGTGATGCAAAAATACCGCAAGCCGGAGTAATGCCATGACACCCCTGCTGCATCATCTGAGCGCCATCAGCCTGTTCGTCGAAGACGTGGCGGTGGCCAAGGCGTTTTATCTTGACGTGTTCGGCGTGCCGGTCGTGTACGAAGACGCAGTTTCGGCTGCGCTCAAATTCGACAACCTGATCGTCAACCTGCTGCATACGGGCAGCGCGCCGGAGATTATCGCGCCGGGCGTGGTGGCGCCGCGCGATGCCGGTTCGCGCTTCCAGATCAGCATCTGGGTGCCGGATGTGGACGCGGTCTGCGCGCATCTGCAGCAGCGCGGCGTGACCGTGCTGGCCGGTCCCGTCAACCGCCCTTGGGGCATGCGCACTGCAAACTTCGTCGACCCTGCTGGCCACAGCTGGGAAATCGCACAACAACTGGACCCCTAATATGCTGCATCACATTTCATTCGGCGTGCGCGACCTCGCGCTCGCCGGCGCTTTCTATGACGCCGCGTTGGGCGCGCTGGGCTTTCGTCGCGTGTTCGAGGACGATGACGCCATCGGCTACGGCTTGGAGGACGACAAAGACTTGCTGTGCCTGAAGCTGCGCCCTGACGCCGCCGCGCCGGGCGCCGGCTTCCACATGGCCTTCACCGCGCCGACCCGCGCCGCCGTGGACGCCTTCCATGCCGACGCGTTGCGCATCGGCGGCAGCGACAACGGCGCCCCGGGCCCGCGCCCCGACTACGGCGACCATTACTACGCCGCCTTCCTGGTCGATCCGGATGGTCATCGTATCGAAGCGGTCATCAATGGGAGTCCGCGATGACGGTTAAGGGGGCGCTCGCGCTATGGATTTTTTGCTGTGCGCAGGCGGCGTTTGCCGACGAATTGAAGATCCCCGTTCCGGGAGAAGGATGGACACTGAAGCTAGACGCGCCGGCTATGAACGAAGTCCCGGCATTACGCGAAGGCCACGTCTATACCGGCAATGCCGGCAAGCTGAATTTATCTCTGCATGTCAGCAAGCCCTTGTGCGAAGGTGGCGACAGCGATGACAACCGCTATAAATGCTTCGTCAAGAGAATGCAGAACTTCCCCTATATTGTCAGCAACTCGGTTAGGGCCAACACTGTGGCTGGTGGTGTCCAAGTGACGTATCTGATCGAGGTGCCGGTTGGCGAGAACAAAGTGCGCGCATTTAATCTGTACTACTTGTTTGTGAAGAATGGCAAGTGGGCTGATTTGCACGTCTCAGTGGTCCAACCGACCAAGGATGAACTGGAATCGGTTTTCAAACTGATCGAGACTGTCGCTGTCATCGACGAGAAGGCCACCTTGTGAACAAGTATCGTAAGTCTCATTGATTAATGCCATGAAAAAAATGTATCTATTCGCTTTTGGCACGGCCTACGGTTTGCTGATGCGCCTGGTGTTCGGCTTGGCGCCTTTCCTCAGCCTCGAATACCGGAATGCGGGAAGCGGGCCGATGCTGACTTCTTTCGTCGTGCTGGTGCCGCTGATGCTCGGCATCTACACTGTCTACGGCGCACGCGACCAGGCGCCGGGTTACCGCTTTGCGATCATCGCGCCGTGGGCGCCGATGTTTGCCTTTGTCGGCGGCACCGCCTTGCTGATGATCGAAGGTTCGATCTGCATCGCCATGGCCCTGCCGATCTTTATGATTTCCGCGTCGGTGGGCGGCCTGATCGGGCTGGTCCTGATACGCAACGTCAAGTTCAAAGCCGGCTCGATGAACGCGCTGTTGATGCTGCCGCTGCTGACCGGCTACGCCGAAACGCACATCGCGCTGCCACAGGAAATCAGCCAGTCGGCCCAGTCCATCCACATCGCCGCCAAGCCGGAAGTGGTATGGGGCTTGATCAACCACGCGGTCGACATCCAGCCGGCCGAGATGAGCGGCGGCCTGGCCTATATGATCGGCGTGCCGTATCCGATCGGAGCCGTGACCCAGCCCACCGCCAGCGGCCGCGTGCGCAAGCTGCGCTGGGCCAAGGATGTGCGCTTCGATGAGCCGATCACGGCCTGGGAAGAAAACCGCTACATCCAATGGACCTACGACTTCAAGCCCGACTCCTTCCCGCCCGGCGCGCTGGACGACCACGTGCTGATCGGCGGCCGCTACTTCGACCTGGCCGACACCTCGTACCGCCTGCAACCCGAGGTCGGCGGCACCCGGCTCGACATCGTGGTCAGCTATCGCGTCAGCACCAATTTCAACTGGTACGCCGCCTGGTGGGGCAGGGTGCTGGTCGACGATTCCGCCAACGCCATCCTGCGCTTTTACAAGCGCCGCAGCGAGCACGCTTAGGCTAGAATAGGCGCCCCCATCGTCCTGCGAGTTTTGGTTTGAGAGTCTTATTTTTTGCGGCAGCGCTGGCGCTGTCCGGCATCGCCAACGCGGCCACCATCGGGCCGCGCGCCAAGGGCGATCAGGTGTTGCGGGCGCAGGTGTTGTTGGACCGCGCGCACTTTTCGTCCGGCGAAATGGACGGCGCCTACGGCAGCAATATGCGCCAGGCCATACGCGGCTTCCAGAAGTTGCACCAGCTGCCGCTGACCGGCGTGGTCGATGCCGCGACATGGACCGAGCTGGAACGCGACCAGGCGCCGGTGCTCGACACTTACACCATCACCGCGCAAGACGTCGCCGGTCCCTACACGCCGGTCCCTACTGGCATGATGGCCAAGGCCAAGCTGCCCGCGCTCGGCTACGCCAGCCTGGCCGAGGCGCTGGGCGAACGCTTCCATTGCAGCCCCGACCTGCTGCGCCGCCTCAATCCCGGCAAGCCGCTGACCCGCGCCGGCACCCAGCTGACCGTGCCCAACGTGGCCGCCGCCAGGCCGCTGCCGAAAGCCAGCTCCATCCTGGTCGATGCGCATGAGGGCACGCTGACCCTGCTCGACGCCGGCGGCATGCCGTTCGCGCAGTTCCCCGCCAGCACCGGCAGCAAGCATGATCCGCTGCCCGAGGGCCGCTGGCAGGTGCGCGGCGTCGCCACCAATCCCGAATACCGCTACAACCCCAAGCTGTTCTGGGACGCCAAGGCCGGCGACGCCAATGCCCGCCTCGCGGCCGGCCCCAACAATCCGGTCGGCCTGGCGTGGATAGAGCTGAGCAAGGAACACTATGGCATCCACGGCACGCCCGAGCCGGGCAACATCGGCAAGACCCAGTCGCACGGCTGCATCCGCCTCACCAACTGGGACGTGATGGCGGTGGTGCGCTCGATCGCGCGCGGTGCGGTGGTGTTGTTGCAATAGTGGTGACATTTCAATAGATTTCTGAATAGTAATTTTTTGTACAATCGGCGGGTCGATTCTTCATGAGAACAATCCTCCATGTTCCGCACACTACTCATTGTCACTTTGCTGTGCGCCTGCGCCAGCGGCCACGCTCAGATCTACAAATGGGCCGACGCCCAAGGGCGCATCCACTACACCGACAACAAGGATGATGCCGGCGACGCGCCGATCGCCGAGTTGAAAATGAACGGCGAGCCGACCGTGCTGCCTGCACCGCCCGCCAGCGGCCCGACCTGGCAGCAGCGCGACGCGGAATTCAAACGCCGTCAGCAATACAAGCTGCTGGCGCCGAACTATCGGCCGCGCCAGCAGGCCGCGCCGCCGCAGGCCTCCATCCGCCAATCCTGACTATCTTGCGCCTGCCACCTCAGACCGCGACCGCAGCGCAAAAGCGCAGCGCCGTGTATGCTTGCGTCCAGGGGCCGCGGATCGCACGGCCGGATTTCTGGAGGGAGCGCAGTTGAAAACAATCGGACTGATAGGCGGCATGAGCTGGGAATCGACGGTGCCTTACTACCGTCAGGTCAACGAGACGGTCAAGCAGCATCTGGGCGGGCTGCATTCGGCCAAGGTGGTGCTGTACAGCGTGGACTTCCATGAAGTCGAGCGCCTGCAACATGCCGGCGACTGGGATGCCGCCGGCGCCTTGCTGGCCGACGCCGCGCGCTCGCTGCGCGCCGCCGGCGCCGATTTCCTGGTGCTGTGCACCAACACCATGCACAAGGTGGCGCACGCGATCGAGGCGGCGGTGGACATTCCGCTATTCCACATCGCCGACCCCACCGCCACTGAAATCAAGCACGCCGGCCACGCCAAGGTCGGCCTGCTGGGCACCCGCTTCACGATGGAGCAGGCGTTCTACAAGGACCGCCTGCGCGAGCGCCACGGCCTCGACGTGATCGTGCCGGACCAGCACGACCGCGACATCGTCCACCGCATCATTTACGAGGAGCTGTGCCTGGGCCGCATCGTCGACGCCTCGCGCGACGAGTACCGCCGCATCATCGCCGGCTTGGTGGCGCAGGGCGCGCAGGCTATCATCCTGGGTTGCACCGAGATCTCACTGCTGGTTGCGCAGCCGGACGCCGACGTGCCGCTGTTCGACACCACCGCCATCCACGCGCGCAAGGCCGCCGAGTGGGCGCTGGCCTAACTTTTGGAGAAAGATATGAAATTAATCGGCATGCTCGATTCCCCTTACGTCCGCCGCGCGGCGGTGACCCTGCAGTTGATGGGCCTGCGCTTCGAGCACCAGTCGCTGTCGGTGTTCAGCACCTTCGAGCAGTTCCGCCAGCTCAATCCGGTGGTCAAGGCGCCGACCTTCGTGGCCGACGACGGCACCGTGCTGATGGACTCGACCTTGATCGTACAGTACGCGGAAGCGCTGGCCATGCCGGCCAGCCGCATGACGCCGTCGATGCCGACCGAGCTGCTGCGCTCGCTGCGCGTGCTGGGTTTGGCCTTGGCCGCCTGCGACAAGGGCGTGCAGCTGGTGTACGAGCGCATGGTGCGCCCGACCGTGCACCAGCCGTGGGCCGAGCGCGTGACCGTGCAGATGCTGGCGGCCTTCGATGCGCTGGAAGCCGAGCTGCGCGCGCATCCGCTGTCGGCGGCGGCGATGGACCATGCCGGCGTGATGACGGCCGTGACCTGGCACTTCATGCAGCAGATGCTGCCGGAAGTGGTCGATGCGTCGCGCTATCCGCTGCAAGTTGAATTCTCGCGCCAGGCTGAAGCATTGCCTGCCTTCCACGCTGCGCCGCATGGCGACAGCACTTATGTCGCCTGACGCCATGCCAGTTTCCAGCTATCTGAACACCAGTCCCGTCCTCGGCGAGGACATCTATCTGCACGCCTCGGCGCAAGTGATCGGCGACGTGCGCATCGGCCGCGACAGCTCGGTCTGGTGCAACACCGTGCTGCGCGGCGACGTCAACCGCATCGTCATCGGCGCGTGCAGCAACGTGCAGGATTTCGCCATGGGCCACGTCTCGCACAAGAACGCCGCCAAGCCGGACGGCTCGCCGCTGGTCATCGGCGACTACGTCACCATCGGCCACTCGGTGCTGCTGCACGGCTGCACCATCGGCAACGAGTGCCTGATCGGCATGGGCTCCATCATCATGGACGACGTCGTCGTGCAGGACCGCGTGATGGTCGGCGCCGGCAGCCTGGTTTCGCCGGGCAAGGTGCTGGAGAGCGGCCACCTGTACGTTGGCCGCCCGGCGCAGAAGGTGAGGGCGCTCACCGACGAGGAGATCGCCTACCTGAAGTACTCGGCGGAGCACTACGTGCGCGTGAAGAACAACTACCTGGCTGCTTGATCCTGCTGTAGCTTCTGGCTGGCCCAGTAGCCGAAATCGACGTCGATGTTTTCCAGCAGCGCCACGAAATTCGTGGTCTGGCTGGTCAGCAGCGCGGCCGATTGCGAGATGAGATTGCCTTGCTTTTCCATCAGCTTGGACATGGTGTTGGCTTGACGCAGCTGCCCATAGTCGTCGACCAGGATCGCACAACCCTTGTGCCAGTCCTGGTTCTGGGTGTACAGGCGCTGCACGATGGCTGCCTGCAGCTGCGTCCACTCGCTCCAGACCACGGGGTCCCACAGCTTGGACGCCAAGGCCATGGTCATGGCGCCGTTGTTGACCAGGTGGGTGGCGTCTTTTTGCACCAGCCTTTGCGCGGTCATTGCATGCGCCAGCGGCGCCATCGTGTTCGACGCCAGCGCCATGGTTTCGGCGACGACACCATCTTTTTTCTCAACGGATGTCGATCCGACAGAAATGGGAAATTTGCTCATTGCATACTCCTTGGTCGCTCAAGCGCAAAGGCGGTCAAGCATGGCGTGGATCGCTTTGATTTGGACGGCATCGCGCGAATAGTAGGGTGAGTTTTCATCCTTGTTGCTGTAGCCCCACCAATCCCAGCAGCCGTCCGGATTCTGGATCTGGCCGTTGTCCGTGCCTTCGGCCTGCGGATAGAGCACGATGATGTCGTTGCTTTCGGCGATGTGGTTGTAGCCGGTGGTCGTGATGTAGCGGTTGCCGTACGGCGGCTGGTTGGCGGTGTCGGCGCGGCCGTTGACGTAGTCGGTGTAGTTGTAGCCTTGCTTGCAGCCGTGCAGGGCGATATGCACGCGCGGTTCCTTCACGCTGCCGGCCAGCACCCTGGACGGAATATAGGCGTAGCCGTAGTGGCTCATGCTGGCCCACGGCGCATCCGTGCCAAGAAATTCCCGCTGGTCGAAACACAGCAACTTCCCGGTGAGTTGCTCGGCGGGAGCCTTCAGGTCGCCATAAATATGGCGCAGGATGTCGTGCGATTGCATGAAGCCGCCGTTGTTGATGTAGGGCGGCTGATTGAGCTCCAGCTCCGAATCCTCCGGGTTGTCCGTGATGATGCTGTGGCCTGCCGGCACGTCGTCACGGTAGGTGATATTTTGCTGCTGCACGCCCAGCATTTCGTAGAACTGCCGGGTTCTCTCCACGACGTCGGAATACACCACGTCGTCCTTGCTGCCGGTGAAGATGTAGAGCCGGTCGTCGGCAAGATTGCCGATGTCGTCGATCAGCCCCGCCTCGGCCGTGTCCTTGGCCATGGCGACCAGGCGCCGCGCATCCGGGCCGGTTTGCGGGGTCAGCGGATTCATGCAGATGTACAGGGAGTTTTCGATGCGGGAATCTTCCGGCGTCACCAGCCCGCTCGGCTGGTAGGTCTCGGCGCAGCGGAACGGCCCGCCGGCGATGATGCCCGCGCCGGCAAAGCTGGCCGAGCGCGCCAGGTGCAGCTGCACCGTCATGAAGGCCCCGGACGACAGGCCGGAGATGGAATTGTTTTGTTTCGACGCCTTGTACGATCCGAGTTGGACAATTTTCCCGTTTGCATTTGCAACCATCGTGGACCTCCTGGTGGGGTTGAGTCTTCGCGTAGAAGCGGTATTCTGCGGGCGCCTCATGGAAGCTTATTGAGCCTTATCAAGATACCCGAAGAATCGATGGATGCAAGAAGAATAATTTTTAACTTTTATTAAGCAATCCGGGCGGCCCATTTTGCTTGTAAATGAGAATCATTATTGTTAAGATGTGTTTTTGCCAGCAATCGCCGTAGTTCCGAGAGCCAGCCGTCACCTCACTCCTGGAACTCTATGGCCGCTATCACTTCGGGCGCCCGGCATACGGCCGCGCCTTCGTCCCTCCACGCCGTCACGCTGGCGGTGCGATCCGCCTTGCTGACCCTGCTGGGCGTGGCGCTGCTGCCCGCCCACGCCGCCGCCGATGCGCCCGCCGCCACTGCGCTGGGCGAGATCCTGGTGCTAGCCAAGCGCGATGACAGCGGCAACACCCGCAGCGGCGCCAGCGTGGTCATCGGCGCCGAGCAGATCAGCCGGAACAACGCCATCGACATGGCCAACATCGCCCGCTACTCGCCGCTGATCAGCGTGCCCGCCGCCGCCAGCGGCTCCGGCAATATCTGGGACGGCGCCGGCAATACCGGCTTCAATATCCGTGGCGCCGAAGGCAACCGCGTCAGCCTGGAACTGGACGGCATCGCGTTGCCCGACGCCGCGCCGAAACCGGACGGCACCAGCACCAACGCCTTCGGCATCGGCCGCGACTACTTCGACCCCGAGACCTTCCGCGAAGTGCGCATCGGGTCCGGCAGCAGCCCGGCCGGCGCCGGCACGCCCGGCATCGGCGGCTCGGTCTCGTTCATCACCAAGGCGCCGGAAGACTACCTGAGCACGCGCAATCTCTACGCCGACTACAAGTTCGGCTACACCTCCGACCATGCGCAGCGCATGCACGCGGTGACCGCCGCCGCCAAGCTCGGCGACAACCTGCAAGCGCTGATCGTCGGCGTCCACCGCGAAGGCGAACAAAGCAAGAGCAAGGGCGGCACGCCGCAAAACCCGGACGACTGGAGCTCCGACGCCGTGCTGGCCAAGCTGAACTGGAAGCTGGCGCGCGACCAGCAACTCAACTTCGCCGTCGACAACTACAAGGCCCAGCATGACCGGCTCTTCGCCAACAAGCTGGGCGCCTCCTATCCGGAAGGCGCGACCCAGGACTCGCGCACCGAGCGCACCCGCTACAGCATCGAGCATCGCTACACGCCGGGTTCCAGCCTGCTGTTCGACACGCTGGACACCCGCGCCTACACGCAGAACTCGTCGGTGGCGGACCTGACCCGCGCCAGCTACCTGACCGGCGGCCAACCCTATCTGCGCAACATCTCGACCGGCTTCTACAACAACAGCAAGGGCCTGGCGCTGGACGCCACCAGGCAGCTCGATCCGTCGGACATGCTCAGTTACGGCATCAGCTACGAGCAGCAGGCATCGCGCCGTCCTTGGCTGGAGGACCGCACCGTCCTCAAGACCGGCGCGCACCAGCTCACGATGAAGAACCGCATGGCCGACATGGACACCGACCAGCTGGCCGCCTATGTGCGCGGCGAGTTCGGCTTCACGCTGCTGGGCCGGCAAGCCACGCTGACGCCCGGCCTGCGCGGCGAACAGCGCAAGCTGACGCCGAACAACCTGGCGGCTTACCTGATCGCCGTGCCGGGCGCGGCCAAGGAAATCAAGGAGGACACCGATGCCTTCTTCACGCCCAGCCTGAACCTGTCGGTCGAACTGGCGCCGGGCTTCAGCGCCTACGGACAGTACAGCCGCGGCACCCGCCTGCCGACTTCGGCCGAACGCACCGGCACCTACGATTCGTTCAGCTACACCGGCGCCGGCAATGGCTACGCGGTGCTGGGCAATCCGAACCTGAAAAAGGAAACCAGCAACGCCTTCGAGCTGGGCTTGAAAGGCGCACCCCGCAGCGGCGTCGAACTGAGCGCCTCGGTGTTCTACACCCGCTACAGCAACCTGATCGAATACGCCGCGCAAGCGCCCGATCCGGTCAACTACCCGACCGTCACCTTCGGCCTGTACCGTCCGGAAAACGTCGGCAAGGCCAGCACCTGGGGCGGCGAGGTCAGCAGCCGTTTCGTGCTGGGCCAGTGGATCGAGCAGATGAAAGGCTACAGCGTAGCATTGGCCGGCGGCGTGTCGCGCGGCACGGCGGAGAACCGCCTGACCGGCAAGCAGGGCGAGCTGTCGTCGATCCAGCCGTACAAGGCCAACGCCACTTTCGGCTACGACGATCCGGCGTTGCGCGGCGGCGCGGCCTTCACGGTCAGCACCGTGCGCGGCAAGCAAGCGGGCGACGACATCATCGCCGACGCCGCCGTCGCGCGCTTCGCCGTGCCCGGCTCGACAGTGATGGATTTCACCGCCTACTGGAACCTCGGCAAGCACGCCGTCCTCAACGCCGGCGTCTACAACCTCGGCGACAAGAAGTACTGGGACTACGCGTCGGCGCGCGGCCTGCCGGCCGGCACCACCGCCGCGACGCTGGCCGATATCGAACGCAATGTCCGTCCGGGCCGCAACTACGCGGTCAACCTCAAAGTGATCTACTAAGGAATCCACATGAAAGCTCATCACCGTTTCGCATTGGCGCTGGCCGGCGCCTTGCTGCTCACTAATTTGCCGGCCAACGCCGCCAGCCTGGCCGAACGCTACGACGCGCTGCGCGCCGAACAACCCAAGCTGCAACTGCGCGACGCCGCCAGGACGCTCAATGTGTCCGAGGCCGAGCTGCTGGCGGTCGGCATCGGCAAGTCCGTCACGCGCTTGCGGGAAGGTGAGAACGTGCCGCGCGAAATCATGCGCCGCGCGCTGGACCTGGGCACCGTCATGGCGCTGACGCGCAACGACAACGGCGTGCTGGAACGCACCGGCGTCGCCACCCGCCTCAAGCCGCAAGAGGAAATTGTCGGCCTCGACGCCGACAAGGAAAAGGAACGCGAAGCTCGCCTGCGCAACATCGCCGGCGGCTACCTGGGCGGCGAGATCGACCTGCGCTTCACCTTCAAGAACTGGAAGTACGCGTTCGCCGTGGTCCAGCCGGGCAAGGATGGCGTGCTCACGCGCAGCCTGCAATTTTTCGACACGCATGGCAACGCCGCCCACAAGATCTACGTGAAGAGCGAGGCCGGCGTGCCGGTGTTCGACCAGCTGGTGGCCGAGTTCCGCAACCCGGTGCAGAGTGCTGAACTAAAGGTGGCGCCCGCGCCAGCCAAGGCGGCCGAGAAGCCGGACAGCGCGGTCGACATCAAGGAATTCCAGCTGGCGTGGAACGAGCTGAGCGATGTGCACCAGTTCAACCGCCTGCTGACCGAGTTCGGCGTCTCGCGCGAGCAGGCGATGCGGCTGGCGCCGGCCAGCGCGGTGCAGCGCGTCACGCCGCTGGCGGTGCGCCAGTTGCTGGAAGAATCGGCCAAGCAGAAACTGGACATCATGGCCTTCCTCGGCAATGAATCGACGATCCAGATCTACAGCGGCAAGGTCAACAAGGTGCAGGAGGCGGGCGGCTGGTTCAACGTGCTGGACCCGGACTTCAATCTGCACCTGCGCGACCAGGCCTTCAACAGCGGCTACGTCATCAAGCGCGCCGGCGTGACGTCGGTCGAGTTCTTCGACCAGAACGGCGAACTGGTGGTGAGCTTCTTCGGCGTGCGCGAGCGTAACAAGCCGCAGCCGCAAAGCTGGGTGGACATGACGGCCGCGCTGCCCAAGCCGGATAGTGCCGCACGCCAGGCCAGCCGCTGATTGCTTTATTATTAATGTTTCGCTATGCTGGGTCTCCATCGAAAACCAGGAGAATTTCATGTGGACCCATGTATCAAGCATAGAAACCAGCGCCACGCCGGCGCAGGTCTGGGCGATGTTCTCGGATGTCGCCGGCTGGAAGCGCTGGAACGCCGGCATCGTTAACATCGAACTGCACGGCCAGTTCGCGGAAGGTACCAGCTTCACGATGCAGGTGCCGGGCGACGACATCTTCACCAGCACCCTGCGGGCGGTGCGCGAGAACCAGGAGTTCACCGACGAGACCGTTGTCGACGGCAATCGCGTGCTGGTGTTTCATCGCATTGAAGCGCTGCCGTCGGGCCGGACGCGCGTCAGCTACAGCACCGAGATCAGCGGACCGAAGGAGGCCGAGTTCGGGCCGATGGTGGTGGGCGACTTTCCCGAAGTATTGAACGCCTTGAAGCGCCACCTTGAAATCCCTGCGGCGGAAGAACGCTTGCGGCTGGCCATGCTGGCCTCGGACGTGCAAGAGCTGGACCTGATCCTGGCCGACGACCTGCTGTTCACCAACCACATGGGGCAGATCGTCAGCAAGCCACAGGACCTGGAGCTGCACCGCTCCGGCACGCTGCGCTTCCGCAGCGTTGAAACGGTCGAGCTGCAAGTGCTGGGCAATGCGGCGCTGCCGATGACCTCGATCTGCGTCAAGCTCGACGGCTCATACGGCGGACAGGACTTCGAAGCCCTGCTGCGCTTCACCCGCATCTGGCGGCAGGCGGACAACGGCCAGTGGCAGTTGGTGATGGTCCACAGCAGCGCGGTGGTGTAGCAGGCGTTGTCGATCTCGACAAATGAGCAAACTTTGGCGGAACTTGCATGCCAAAAGCGACGTGTTGCTTTTCGCTCCGGACAAAAGTAACGGTTGATTTTTCAACCGGACGATGTCAAATTGAATATATTAATAAATCTATACGGAGCCCGGCATGAAATTGCTGCCTATCGCCAGTCTGCTCGTCGCCGCATTGTTGGCCGGCCCGGCCGGCGCCGATGAAACCTGCAACTCGCCCTACATGTCCAACCTGATCAAGGGCCAGGAAGACTACGTCCAGGTCTGGACGCTGGGCATCAAGGGCATCGGTGACGGCAACGACAAGCTGGTCACGATCGACGTCAACCCGGCCTCGCCACATTACGGCAAGGTGATCAACAAGCTGTCGGTGCCGGGCCGTGGCGACGCCCACCACGTCGGCTTCACCGAAGACCGCAAATACCTGTGGGCCGGCCGCCTGCAGGACAGCAAGATCTTCGTGTTCGACGTCGGCACCGATCCAGCCCACCCCAAGCTGGTGAAGACCATCAATGACGTGGTCGACAAGAGCGGCTTCGTGGGCCCGCACACCTTCTACGCGCTGCCGGGCCGGATGCTGGTCGGCTTCCTGTCGAACCCGCACGACATGGGCGGCGCCACCGGCATGGCGGTGTACAACAACAAGGGCGACGTGGTGGCCAGCTATCCCAACCCGACCGGCAAGATCGGCGACGTGCAGGGCGACGGCTACGGCTACGACCTGGCGATCAATCCCGCCCGCAACGCCATGCTGAGCTCCAGCTTCACCGGCTACAACAACTACCGCACCGACTTGGGCAAGTTGATCAAGGACCCGGCGGCGATGCAAAAATTCGGCAACACCATGGTGCTGTGGGACTTCAAGGCCATGAAACCGCTGCAGATCTTCAGCACCCCCGGTGCGCCGCTGGAAGTGCGCTGGTCGCAGGCGCCCGGCGACAATTGGGCGATCACCGCCACCGCGCTGACCTCCAAGCTGTGGCTGGTCAAGCCCGACGCCAGCGGCCGCTGGCAGGCGCGCGACGTTGGCCCGATCGGCGATCCGGCCAGCACGCCGCTGCCGGTCGATATGTCGATCACGGCCGACGGCAAGGGCTTGTGGGTCAACACCTTCATGGACGGCAAGACCCGCTTGTTCGACCTGAGCAATCCGGAAGCGCCGCGCCAGGTCTATGAAAAAGTCACCGGCAAACACGTCAACATGGTCAGCCAGAGCTGGGACGGCAAGCGCCTGTACATCACCACCAGCCTGCTGGAACACTGGGACCTGGACAACGACGACCATTTCATCAAGCTCTTCCATTGGGATGGCAAGGAGCTGTCCCAGCAATGGAAGATCGACTTCTACAAGGAGAAGCTGGGCCGTCCGCACCACATGAAATTCAGCGCCAAGCCGGCCCCCAATGTGGCGTCGTCGCGCTGATTTTTGGCCGCTGCTGCTGGCGCCGCTGCTGTTGAGCGGTACCGATGCGGCGCCGCCGGTGGCCGCGCCGTCGCAGTTGATCGTGCCGGCGGCCGGCAGCTACACCTTGCCGGTGATCCAGCCGGGGCCGCGCGGCGTGGTGCTCGATAGCGACGCCCGCGATGTGCCGCTGGAACGCTACACCACTGGCCGCGTCACGCTGCTCAACTTCATGTACACCTATTGCAGCGATCCGGTCGGCTGCCCGGCGCTGTTCTCAGCCTTGCACGATCTGCGCGAGCGGATGCTGGCCACTCCCGCGCTGGCGCACGGGGTGCGGTTCGTCAGCATCTCCTTCGACCCGGTCAACGACACGCCGGAAGCCATGAAAAGCTACGGCGGCGCGCTGGCGCTCCCGAGCCAGCCGCTGCGCTGGCATTTCCTAACGTCGCGCTCGGTGGGCCAGTTGCAACCCATCCTCGACGAACTGGGACAGAGCACCTCGGTCCAGCTCGACAACCAAGGCAAGCCCACACGGCTGTATTACCACCAGGTCAAACTGTTCCTGCTCGACCGGCAGGGGCGGGTGCGCGAGATTTATAGCCCGGCCTTCCTGCAGCCCGAGCTGATCTACCGCGACATCCAGACCCTGCTGCTGGAAAATCAGTAGTGCCGGGTTAAGCGAGCGCGGCCCGGCCCAGTGCCGGATCGTCGGTGAAGAAACCGTCCAGGCCGGTGGCGATGTAGCGCTTGATTTCGGCGATCGAGCCGGCCTCGTTGCGCGCGGCGTCGCCGGCGTTGTTGCGGAAGTCCGCCGCCAGGAAATGGTTCTCCGGACGGAAGGTCCACGGCTCCACCCGCAAGCCCGCCTTGTGCGCATCGTCCACCAGCGAGCTTGGCTGGTCCAGGCTGCCATCCTTCTTCAGCGGAATCAACGAGCGCGTCGGCGGCGCCACCACGTCGGCGTACTGCGCGATGTCGCGCAGGCCGGCCGGCGTGCACATCTGCGCGAAGGTCAGCGTGCCGCCGGCCTTGGCCACATCCATCGGCCGCACGTTCTCGCCGATCACCAACTGCATCAGGCGCAGATTGGCGCGCTGGCCCAGCTTGCCGCGCATGTATTTCAGGTTGGCCACTTCGAACGACTGGATCTCGACCGGATTGCGGCGCGTGTAATCGTGCGCGGCCAGGATGGACAGGAAGCGGTCCTCCAGCGGCAGGCCGACGCTGGCGAAGTAGGTCGAATGCTTCAGCTCAGGCACCAGGCCGATGATGCGGCCGCGCGCCGCCGCTTCCGCCGCCGTGAAGTCGATGATCTCTTCAAACGTCAGCACCTGGAACATGCCGTTGTACTGCACGCTGCCGGGACGGAACTGCGGCAGGCGTTCGACCGCGCGCAAGGTCTTCAGTTCGGCCAGCGTGAAGTCGTCGACGAACCAGCCTTCGTGGGTTTCGCCGTCGATGGTCTTGCGGGTCTTGCGGCTGGCAAATTCGGGATGGCTGGCGACGTCGGTGGTTTCGCTGAGGAAGGCTTCATGGCGCGCGACCAGCACGCCGTCCTTGGTGCTGCACAGGTCCGGCTCGATGTAGTCGGCGCCGTCGGCGATGGCCTTTGCATACGAGCCCAGCGTGTGCTCGGGACGCAGCGCGCTGGCGCCGCGGTGGCCGAACACCAGCGGGGTTTTCGGGCCGGCGCCGACCGGGCCGACGCCCGGCATGCCGGACAGGTCGGGCGTGGCCGCCGCCAGCACCGAACCCGGCAGGATTAGCGTAGCGCCGGCGGTCAGCGCCGCCGCCTGGATGAAGCCGCGCCGCGACAGGCGTTTAGGCAAATAAAGATTGTTCATCAGAAGTCAGCCATCAAAGTCAGGAAGCCCTGACGTGGTGCGATCGGGAAGGTATTGTAAGTCCCGCTGGCCGCGCCGACCACCACGTTCAGGCTGCCTACGCGATTGGCCAGGTTGCTGACGTTCAAACGATAGCGCGCATTCTTCACCCAGCTGTTGTTCAGGAACGGCAGCTTGCCCGATACGCCCAGGCTCATCAGGAAGTAGCTCGGCACGTCCAGGTCGTTGGTGTAGGTGGCGTAGCGCTTGCCGACGTAGTCGCCGATCAGCTGGAACTCGGTGTCGGCCACGGTCGCGGTGGCGACGAATTTGTTCATCCACTCCGGGCTGCCCGGCACAGCCTTGCCGGCGGTCTGCACGATGTCCTTGCCGTTGCTGTAGTTGTCCGAGTAGGTCGAACGGTTGAACGACAGCGCATCGTAGAACGAGAACATGCGGCCGAAATGCAGCGTGCCGGAGATGTCGATGCCGTCGGTCTTGACGCTGCCGACGTTGGCCAGCACCGGATTGCCGCCGATGATGGAGGTGATCACCGGGGTCGGGCTGATGGTCAGCAGGCGGTCCTTGAAGTCGACGTGGTACAGGTTGACCTGGCCGTCGATGGCCTTCAGCGGACCGAGGTCCAGCTGGTGGCTGGTGCGCATGCCCAGTTCGTAGGTGATCGAGGTCTCAGGCTTGGCGCTGCTCTTGAACAGGTCGAACGCTGCCTGGCTTGCCAGGCTCCACGGCGACGCACCGCCGCCGCCGTAGGTGACGAACTGGCGCATGTTCTTCTGCACGTTGACGAACATCTGGTCTTGCGGGGTGATGTCCCAGCGCGCGCCGACCTGTGGCAGGAACCATTTCTTGGTGATGATCTCGCCCACCGGCAGGGCCAGCGAACCGTTGGCGATCGCGCCCTTGGCCGGCTGGACCGGGAACTGGCCGTCGGCAAATTGCAGGCTGGACTTGAAGCCCGCCTGCAGCGCCAGGTCGTTGCGCAGGTGCCATTCATCCTGCACGTGGAACTGGACGACCTTGTTGTCGATCTCGCTGCCGTACTGCGTGATCAGCGGATTGCTCGGGCGGTCGTATGGCGAGCTTGGATTGTTCACGTCCAGCGCGTACCAGCGGCGGTAGGCCGACGAACGGTTATGCTCCAGCCACAGGCCGCCTTGCAGCTTGTGGTTGCCGAACTCGCTGGTCAGGGTCGACAGCCAGCCGTTGCGGTTGATCGCGTACTCGGTGGTGCGGGTGGCGTAGCCGGAGTTGCCGAACACCTGCTTCAGGTTCTGGCCAGGGAAGTAGACCGCGAACAGGCCAGGCAGGCCGGCCACGCCGATCGGGCCGGCCACCACGCCGACGCCGTCGTCGTTGTGGTAGTAGACCTGGTTGGACCAGGTGGTCGACTCGCCGATGTTCATGTCGTACTTGGCGTAGGTCAGGTAGTCCTTGCGCTGGGCGTCGCTGTAGTAGTTGCGGTAGTTGTTGCCTTCGGCCGCAGGCGTGGCGCCGGTCGGCGACAGGTAGGCCAGTGCGGTCTGGAAGTTCGGGTACATGAACGGACGGGTGTAGGGCTGGTACTTCTCGGCGGCCGAGCGCACGGTGGCGTCTTCGTTCGGCTCGATCTTGTCCGAATAGTTGAAGTACAAGGTCAGCTTGCCGGCGTTGCCCTGGTTGATGTACTTGGCGTTGACCTGGTCGCCGCCCTGGCGGCCGTTGAAGTCCCAGGCCTTCTGCTCGTGGTGGACGGCCGAGATGTAGGCGCTGTTGCCGTTGCCGAAGTCGCCGGTGTCGTAGCGCAGGAAGGTGCGCGAGGTGCTGTGGCTGCCGACGGTCTGCTGCGCGGCCAGGTTGCGGCTGCGCTGCGGATCGCTGGAGAAGGTCTCGATGGTGCCGCCCAGGTTGCTGGTCGAGGCGGTCGACAAATCGCCGGCGCCGGACGACAGGATCACGCTGCCGACGTTCTCGCTGATGACGGCGCGCTGCGGCGACAGGCCGTTGTAGTTGCCGTACTGCTGGTCGCCCAGCGGCACGCCGTCCATGGTGTAACCGAGTTGCGGGCCGCTGAAGCCGTGCACGAACAGCGACAGGTTCTGCTCGTTGTTGCCCCAAGGGTCGGCGGTCTGGAAGCTCACGCCTGGCAAGGTTTCCAAGGCTTTCAAAGGATTAATCCCTGGCAGGATTTTCTGCATATCGCCCTTGGTCAGCGCGACCGACGAGCGGGTTCTGCGGGTGGCGATCTCAATCGTGGCGACCGGCGCTGCGGCGGCCGCTTCGGCTTCCGTAGCGTGGCCTTGCGCGGCGGCCGCGGGCGCATCGGCGGCCATGTCGGCCACGGCGGCGGCGACGTTGGCGGCCATCGCCAGCATAGGGAAGCTCAGCGCGGCGAAGCACACTGCGGATAATTTCTTGTTCATGATCTGCCTTGGATACCAGTTGGAGGAATTGGAAACTTTGCGCATGATAGGTACCGAGTGTTACCGGGTGATGACGCCGGTGCGATACACTGCTGGTTGGAAATAATGAGAGGATCGCGATGCGCAAACTTTTGATGCTGGCGCTGCTGGGCTTGCTAGCCCAGCTGGCTGGTTGCTACACGGTGAATCAGGCGGGGCTGGGCAACTTCATCACGCAGACCGTACAGCCGGGCATGCCGCTGGACCAGGCGCTGGTGCGCATGCGCGCCGAGGACTTCAACTGCAATACCAGTTCGGCCGGATCGGTGACGATCTGCACCCGCAACCAGGAGCGCTTGCTGCGCGGTTCATGCCTGGAGCGGGTCGACCTGGTGCGCAGCGCCACGTCCACGCAGACGCTGGGTGCGATCGATGTGATGGAAATCCGTTGCACCAAGTTCTGAGGTGCGAGGGTCAAGTCTGACATTCGGACACGAGCTTAACTGTAGATTCCGAAATGGATGACTTCGTGTCCGAATGTCAGACTTGACCCCCACTGTTAAAAAACGCGCCGGACGGGATCGTCGGGCGCGTTTTTTGAGGAGTAGTAGGCGGTTTAGTGTTTTACTTCGCCGGCCGGGATCAGCGCTTCGACCGGTGCGTCGGTGGCGAACAGCTGGGCGCAATCGACCTTGTCGTAGTCGTAGTGCTGGCCGCAGAAATCGCAGTTGACGCCGACGTGGCCGAGCTCTTCCAGCACGCTGTCGACTTCCGGGCGGCCCAGCATCTTCAGCATATTGCCGACTTTCTCGCGGGTGCAGGTGCAGTGGAAGGACGGGTGCAGCGGCTCGAACACGCGGATCGTCTCTTCCCAGAACAGGCGCTCCATCAGCACGTCGATGGTGGTCGACAGGATCTCTTCCTGCTTCAGGGTCGAGCCCAGGATCACGGCGCGGTTCCAGGTTTCCAGCGCTTCGTCCTCGGTCAGCGGCGTCGTCTCGACGGCGGTCGTGCCGCCGTGGTAAGGCAGCTTTTGCAGCAGCAGGCCGCGCGAGACGTTGTCGTCCGCCGCCAGCCACAGCTTGGTGTCCAGCTGTTCCGAACGCAGCATGTAGTTTTCAATGACGGTGCTGACGTCGTCGCCGTCCAGCGGCACGATGCCCTGATACGGCTGCTGGCCCGGCATCTTGTCGGCCGGGTCGAGCGTGATGACGAAGCGGCCCTTGCCGCTCGCGTTCAGCAGCGACGGCAGCGTGGCGTCGTCGGCGATCACCGCGTCGGAGGCGAGCTTGGCGGTGGCGCGCAGATGCAGCTCGGCGTCGCACTCGACCACCAGCAGGTTCACCGGACCGTCGCCGTGGATCTGCATGATGATGGTGCCGTTGAACTTCAGGTTGGCCGACAGCAGCGCGGCGGCGGCCACCATCTCGCCCAGCAGTTTCTTGACCGGGGCAGGGTAGGCATGGCGCGACAGCACCTCGCGCCAGGTGGCGGAAATGTCGATGAATTCGCCACGCACGGAGGCGTTATCGAAGATGAATTTTTGCAGGGTGTCCTGGCCGATGATGGGGGTGATGCTCATGTTTTATCCAATCTTTTTGAGTTGCGTCTTGAACAGTTGGCCGCGTTTGACGTAGCTGTCGGCGCTGGCGAGCAGGCGCGCCGTGTCTTCGTCCGTCAGCGTGCGCACGGCCTTGGCCGGAGAGCCGATGATCAGCGAGTTGTCCGGGAATTCCTTGCCTTCGGTGACCAGCGCGCCGGCCCCGACCAGGCAGCCCTTGCCGATCTTGGCGCCGTTGAGGATCACGGCCTGGATGCCGATCAGGGCGCCGTCGCCGATGGTGCAGCCGTGCAGCATGGCTTGGTGGCCGATGGTGACGTTCTTGCCCACCGTGAGCGGGTAGCCCATGTCGGTGTGCATGACCGTGCCTTCCTGTACATTGCTGTTTTCGCCGATGGTGATGCGTTCGTTATCGCCGCGCAGCGTCGCACCGAACCACACCGAAGTGTTGGCGTGCAGGCTGACCTTGCCGATCACTGTGGCAGTGTCGGCAACAAATGACGATGCATCGATTTCGGGCGCATGTTCGCCCAGTTGATATATAGACATTGGAAACCTTGCTTAGTTGAGCTGAAAGTGCTGAATGCAGCGCTGATGAGCGGTGGGATGGTGCTATTTTACGCTTGAGCGGCTATCGAACGGTCGTGCTATTATTTTACTTCATCGCCAGCAAGCAACTGATATTGCGCCGGCTTACGCATTTTCAAGGACCATCATGACCTTCACTTCGTCTCGTTCCGAATTCCTGACCATCCGCGGCCTGCGCTGCCACCTGCGCCACTGGGGCCGGGACGGCGCGCCCAAGATCTTCATGCTGCACGGCTGGATGGACGTGGGCGCCTCGTTTCAGTTCGTGGTCGACGCCTTGCAGGGCGACTGGCACGTGATCGCGCCGGACTGGCGCGGCTTCGGCCTGTCGCAGCGCTGCGGCACCGATACCTACTGGTTCCCCGACTATCTGGCCGACCTGGACGCCATCCTGCGCCACTACTCGCCGGACGAGGCGGTCAACCTGTTGGGCCACAGCATGGGCGGCAACGTGGTCGGCATCTACGCCGGCGCGCGGCCGGAGCGCATCCGCAAGCTGATCAACCTGGAAGGCGGCGGCCTGCGTTCCAGCAAGCCGGAGCAGGCGCCGGGCCGCTACGCCAAGTGGATGGACGCGCTGCTGGAGCAACAGGAAATGCGCAACTATCCGTCGCAGGCCGCCGTCGCCGCGCGCCTGCAAAAGACCAATCCGCGCTTGAGCGATGAGCGCGCTGCCTTCCTGGCGCAACACTGGTCGGCGCAGAACGATGCGGGCGAATGGGAAATCCTCGGCGATCCCGCCCACAAGCAACCTGGTCCGTTGCCCTACCACGTCGAGGACATCATGGCTTGCTGGAGCGCCATCACGGCGCCGACGCTGTGGGTGGAGGCCGAACAGACCAATATGTGGACCTGGATGGGCGGCGAGCAGGAAGGGCGCGCCGAGCTGGAACGTCGCCTTGGTCATTTGCGCGACGTTGAGTGCAAAGTACTGGCCGATGCGGGCCATATGCTGCACCACGACCAGCCGGAGGAACTGGCGCACCTGATCGAAGCCTTCCTGGCGCGCTAGCAGAGGAATCGGCAGGAAACGCTTGCCAAGGCTTTGCGTATTTGGCATGATTAAACACATGACCTCTTATCCGACCATCTTGCCAACCCGCCGCCACGTCGCTTCCGACGCTGGCGCTGCCGCGTTTGCCGGTCGGAGCCTGTCCGCCGTCTCCATTATTCGAATTATTCAGGGTCGCTGAGCTGCGGCTGCGCCGGTGCTCGGCGCCCCCAGCCCATCACGCGGCTGAGCCGCATTCCCTCGAATATTCTATGGAGCAGCACCATGACCCAACTCTATCCTTCGCTGGCCGAGATCCGCGCTACCGCCCGTCGTCTGGAAGGCAAAATCCTTGAAACGCCGGTGTGGCGCTGGCAGACCGGCGTCGTCGAACAGCAGTTTGCCGGCGGCGAAGTCTGGCTCAAGCTGGAGCTATTTCAAAAGACCGGCACCTTCAAGCTACGCGGCGCCATCAACTGCATCGAAGCATTGGATGAGCCGGCGCGGCAGCGCGGCATCGTCGCCGTCAGCGCCGGCAACCACGCGATCGCCGCGGCTTACGCCGCCAAGCTGGCCGGGTGTAGCGCCAAGGTGGTGATGCCGCAGCACGCCAGCCCGGCCCGCATCGCGGCGTGCCGCGACTTGGGCGCCGAAGTGCTGCTGATGCCCGACGTACACCAGGCGTTCGCGCGCGGGCGCGAGATCGAGCGCGACGAGGCGCGCACCATGCTCCATCCCTACGAGGGACCGCTGACGGCGCAAGGCACGGCGACGGTCGGCCTGGAGCTGATGGCGCAGGTGCCTCAGCTCGACGCGGTGGTGGTGCCGGTGGGCGGCGGCGGTCTGTGCGCCGGCATCGCCGCCGCCGTCAAGCAGATCAATCCGGCCTGCGCGGTGTACGGCGTGGAGCCCTTCGGCGCGGACGCGCTTTACCGCAGCTTCGCCTCTGGTCAGCCGGAAGCGCTGGAGCGGGTCGACACCGTGGCCGACAGCCTGGGCGCGCCGTATGCGATGGCCTACAGCTTTGGCGTCTGCCGGCGCTTCGTCAACGAGGTGGTGCGGGTGACCGACGACGAGATCTGCCTGGCCATGCTGCATCTGTTCCGCGACGCCAAGCTGGTGGCGGAACCGGCCGCCGCGGTGGCGACGGCCGCTCTGTTCGGACCGCTGCGCGAGCGGCTGGCGGGCAAGCGCGTGGCGCTGCTGGTGTGCGGCTCGAACATCGATCCGGTGCGCTTCGCCGAGCTGCTGGCGCGCGGCGCGCGGGTCCGTGGCACCGGCCTTGATGTGGCGATGGATGGCTTTTGCGCAGGCAGCGTACAATGATCACTTCATTGCCGTAACCATAGAGCCATATGTTGAAAGTCGATCTGCACTGCCATTCCAACGTTTCCGACGGCGTCCTCGCGCCGGCCGCCGTGGCGCAACACGCGCGCAAGGCGGGGGTGGACGTGTGGGCGCTGACCGACCATGACGAAGTGGGCGGCATTCCGGCCGCGCGCGTCGCCGCGCAGGAGCAGGGCATGCGCTTCGTGACCGGGGTCGAGATCTCGATTACCTGGGCCAACGAAACCGTGCACATCGTCGGCCTGCAGATCGATGAAAACAATGCCGGGCTGGTCAACGGCCTGGCCCGCACCCGCTCCGGCCGCGACAACCGTGGCCGTGAGATCGCCAACCAGCTGGACAAGGTCGGCATCGCCGGCGCATACGAGGGCGCGCTCAAATATGTCGGCAATCCCGACCTGATGTCGCGCACGCACTTTGCCCGTTATCTGGTGGAAATCGGCGCCTGCGCCAATATTCCCGACGTGTTCAAGAAGTACCTGTCCGAAGGCAAACCGGGCTACGTACCGCATTGCTGGGCCAGCCTGGCCGATTCGGTCAACTGGATACGCGGCGCCGGCGGCGTGGCCGTGATCGCCCATCCGGGCCGCTACAAGTTCAGCCAACTGGCCCAGGGCCAGTTGTTCGACGAGTTCAAGCAGCTGGGTGGCACGGCGATCGAGGTGGTCACCGGCAGCCACACGCCGGAGCAGTATGCGGTGTACGCGCAGTTGGCCAATAGCTACGGCTTCCTGGCTTCGCGCGGCACCGATTTCCATGCGCCGGGCGAGTCCCGCGTCGATTTCGCTCTGCTGCCGCCGCTGCCGGCCAGCGTAACCCCCGTCTGGCACGACTGGTTTTAGAAAATGACCTCTAAGCGGTAGATTACCGCGTCGATTACCGGCGCGATGTAATAGCTTGTATCTTGAATTTGCGTTGGCACGGTCCTACCTTATTATTTGGGCAAATTTTGTCCGTACCGGAGACCTCTAATGAAACGCATCGTCCTGTTTATCGCCACCAACCTCGCCGTGATGCTGGTGCTGTCCATCGTCCTGTCGCTGCTGGGCATCGGCCGTCCGGGATCGGGCAACACGCTGCAGCTGGGCAGCCTGCTGGCGTTTTCGCTGGTGGTCGGCTTTACCGGCGCCATCTTCTCGCTGCTGATCAGCAAACCGATGGCCAAGTGGTCGACCGGCGCCCGCGTGATCGCCACGCCGTCGTCGTCGACCGAGCTGTGGCTGGTCAACACCGTCAAGGCGCTGTCCGAGCGCGCCGGCATCGGCATGCCGGAAGTGGCGGTCTACGACGGCGAAGCGAACGCCTTCGCCACCGGTGCGTTCAAGAATTCGGCGCTGGTGGCCGTCTCCACCGGCCTGCTGGAAAACATGAACCGCGACGAAGTGGAGGCCGTGCTGGGCCACGAGGTCGCCCACATCGCCAACGGCGACATGGTGACCATGACTTTGATCCAGGGCGTGGTGAACACCTTCGTCGTGTTCCTGGCGCGCGTGGTCGGCTTCTTCGTTGACAACATGCTGCTGAAAAATAACGATAGCGAACGCCGTGGCCCCGGCATCGGCTACATGGTGACGGTGTTTGTGTGCGAAATCATCTTCGGCCTGGCCGCCTCGCTGATCGTGGCCTGGTTTTCGCGCCAGCGCGAATTCCGCGCCGACGCCGGTTCCGCCAAGCTGCTGGGCAGCAGCGTGCCGATGCAACACGCGCTGGCGCGCCTGAACGGCATGGAGCCGGGCGCCTTGCCGCAGTCGATCGCTGCGTCCGGCATCACGGCCGGTAGTGGCTGGACGGCATTGTTTTCTACCCATCCACCGTTTGAGCAGCGTATTGCCGCCCTGCGTAGCGTACAATCCTAACCGTTAATAACAGCGGCCGGCAGCAAGCCCCGGCAGCGGCCATATGAGTCAATTTTTCCAGGTTCACCCCGTCAATCCGCAGCCGCGCCTGATCAAGCAGGCGGCGCAGATTGTGCACGACGGCGGCATCGTCGCCGTGCCGACGGACTCCTGTTACGCGCTGGTTTGCCATCTGGACGACAAGGCTGCCGTCGAACGGCTGCGGCGCATCCGCGGCATCGACGAGAAGCACCACCTGACCTTGCTGTGCCGCGACCTGAGCGAGATCGGCGTCTACGCGCGGGTCGACAATCGCCAGTTCCGCCTGCTCAAGGCGGCCACGCCGGGGCCGTTCACCTTCATCCTGGAAGCGACCAAGTGCGTGCCGCGCCGGCTCAGCCACCCATCGCGCAAGACCATCGGCCTGCGGGTGCCGGAAGACGCCATTGTCCACGCCTTGCTGGAAGAATTGCAGCAGCCTCTGCTGGGCACGACCCTGATCATGCCGGGCGAGACCGATGCGCTGAACGACGCCGACACCATCTGCGAGCGGCTCGGCAAGCAGATCGAGCTGATCATCGACGGCGGCGCCTGCAGCCTGGAGCCGACCACGGTGATCGACCTGAGCGGGACGGGCGCCGAACTGGTGCGCCAGGGCAGGGGCGACGCGGCCATGTTCGGGCTGTAAGCCTGGCCTAAGCCTGGGCTGTCATTGTCAGGCTTTCAATTGGGCACGTGCGCCGGCCCTCGACGGCGCAGCAAGAGCACTCCGTAGCCTCTGGTAAAATCCCCCTCATGAACGAAACCGACAGTATTATCCAGACCATCGCGGTCTACCTGATCCCTGTTCTTTTTGCAATTTCCCTGCATGAAGCCGCACACGGATACGTCGCCCGCTATTTTGGCGACCCCACCGCCGCCAATGAAGGCCGGCTGAGCCTCAATCCGCTGCGCCACATCGACCCCTTCGGCACGGTGATCCTGCCGCTGATCCTCAGCCTGCTGCACCTGCCGGCGCTCGGCTACGCCAAGCCGGTGCCGGTCGACTACGGCCGCCTGCGCAATCCGAAAAAGCAGATGGCGCTGGTGGCGGCGGCCGGCCCGGCGGCCAACTTCGCCATGGGCCTGGCCTGGATGGCGCTGTGGGTGGTGCTGACCTACGCGCTGAGCGTGCCACAGGACGACTTCTTCATCGAGATGAGCAAGGCCGGCATCGGCGTCAATTCGGCCATGTGCATCTTCAACCTGATTCCCTTGCCGCCGCTCGATGGTGGCCGCATCGTCACCGGCATCCTGCCGTTGCCGCTGGCCCGCAAATACGCGCAGATCGAGCGTTATGGCATGTATGTGTTCATCGGTCTGATCCTGATGATGCAGTTTGGTATGCTGACCGGTTTCCTGATCGGCGGCATGCACATCTTGCAGAGCATTTTCCACGTGCTGTTGTACCCCCTTATTTTCCTTCTTAGCTGAGCCTGACTATGTATCCCGATCGTGTTGTATCCGGCATGCGCCCCACCGGCGCCATGCACCTGGGCCACTACCACGGCGCCTTGAAGAACTGGATCAAGATGCAGTCCGAGCTGCCGTGCCTGTTCTTCGTGGCCGACTGGCACGCGCTGACCACGCATTACGACGATCCATCCGTCATCGAGCGCAGTACCTGGGAGATGCTGGTCGACTGGCTGGCAGCCGGCGTCGACCCGTCGCAATCCACGCTGTTCATCCAGTCGCGGGTGCCGGAGCACGCCGAGTTGCACCTGCTGCTATCGATGGCCACGCCGCTGGGCTGGCTGGAGCGGGTGCCGACCTACAAGGACCAGATCGAGAACCTGTCCAGCAAGGACCTGGCCACCTACGGCTTCCTAGGCTACCCGCTGTTGCAGGCGGCCGACGTGCTGATCTACCGCGCCAGCCAGGTGCCGGTGGGCGACGACCAGGTGCCGCATATCGAGATGATGCGCGAAATTGCGCGACGTTTTAATCACTTGTACGGCAAGGAAAAAGGCTTCGAAGAAAAGGCGCAAGAGGCCGTCAAGAAGCTGGGCAGCAAGCGCGCCAAGCTCTACAACGAACTGCGTACCGAATACCAGCAGGACGGCAAGGACGAGGCGCTGGAGCAGGCCAAGGCCATGCTGGACGACGCCCAGAGCCTGTCGATGGGCGACCGCGAGCGTCTGTTCGGCTATCTGGAAGGCAGCCGCAAGCTGATCCTGGTCGAGCCGCAAGCCCGCCTGACGGTCGCCTCGCGCCTGCCGGGACTGGACGGCCGCAAGATGTCCAAGAGCTACGGCAACGCCATCGCGCTGCGCGAGGACAAAGCCTCGGTGGAAAAGAAAATCCGCACCATGCCGACCGACCCGGCGCGCGTGCGCCGCACCGACGCCGGCGATCCGGCCCGTTGCCCGGTCTGGCAGTTCCACCAGGTGTATTCCAACAACGATACCCAGGAATGGGTGGTAAAAGGATGTAAATCCGCCGGCATCGGCTGCATCGAATGCAAGCAGCCGGTGATCGACGCCATCGTCAAGGAACAGGAGCCCATGCACGAGCGCGCCCAGCAGTACCTGGACGACCCGTCGCTGGTGCGCGCCATCGTCGCCGACGGCAACGACGCGGCCCGCAAGCTGGCGCTGGAAACCATGCGCGACGTGCGCGAAGCGATGGGGCTGGCCTACACATGAGCGACCTGACTTCTCCTTGGGTGCGGCGTTACGCGCCGCTGATACCGGGCGGCGAAGTGCTGGACCTCGCCTGCGGCAGCGGCCGCCACTCGCGCCACCTGGCGGCGCTGGGCCACGCCGTGGTGGCGGTGGACCGCGATGCCGAGGCGCTGGCCGCCGCGGCGGGACCGGAAATCATCACCAGCGCCATCGACCTAGAAGAGGCGGGCGCGGCCTGGCCGTTCGGTCCGGATCGATTTGCCGGCATCGTGGTCACAAACTACCTGCATCGTCCGCTAATCGCAGACATGCTGGCCAGCCTGGCGCCGAATGGCGTGCTGATCTACGAGACCTTCGCGGACGGTAATGCGCAGTTCGGCAAGCCCTCGAATCCCACCTTTTTGCTGCAAGCCGGCGAACTGCTGGAATGGGCGCTCACCCACGGTTTGCGGGTGGTGGCCTTCGAGGACGGCGTCATCGATACGCCAAAAGCTGCCATGGTGCAACGTCTATGCGCCGTGAAGCCTGATTTCCCCCGCGTGGCGGCACTTTTACCGCCATTTTGACGGCCGATTTGTCGCCCTGAATGCACCATATGAGCGGCCTATCGTCTACAATCGTTGTTTTAATACTTTATGCAGTGGTTACCTATGATTAAGGGCAGCATAGTAGCAATCGTCACCCCGATGAACGCAGACGGCAGTCTGGACTTCGAGGGTCTGAATCAGCTGATCGACTGGCACATCGCCGAAGGTACGGACAGCATCGTGATCGCCGGTACCACCGGCGAATCGGCCACCGTGAGCGTGGAAGAGCATTGCGCGCTGATCAAGGCGACCGTCGCCCACGCCAAGGGCCGCATCCCGATCATCGCCGGCGCCGGCGCCAACTCGACCGCCGAGGCGATCAAGCTGACCCGTTTCGCCAAGGAAGCCGGTGCGGACGCCACGCTGCAAGTGGTTCCCTACTACAACCGTCCTACCCAGGAGGGCATGTACCAGCACTTCAAGGCCATCGCTGAAGCGGTGGACCTGCCGGTGATCCTGTACAACGTGCCGGGCCGTACCGTTGCCGACATGAGCAACGAGACCATCCTGCGCCTGGCGCACATCCCGAACATCGTCGGTGTGAAAGACGCGACCGGCAACATCGGCCGCGGCTACGACCTGCTGCGCCTGGCGCCGAAATCGTTCGCCGTGTATTCCGGCGACGATCCGACCGCGATGGCCCTGATGCTGGCCGGCGGCGCCGGCAACATCTCCGTCACCGCCAACGTCGCCCCGCGCGACATGGCCGACATGTGCGAAGCTGCCATCGCCGGCAACATCGCCAAGGCCGTGGAGCTGAACAATAAAATGTTCCCGCTGCACCAGAAACTGTTCATCGAGCCGAATCCGGTGCCGGTCAAATGGGCGCTGGCGGAAATGGGCAAAATGCCAGCCGGCATCCGTCTGCCGCTGGTGCCGCTGGCGGCCGAATGCCACGAAGCGGTACGCGCGGCCCTGCGAGAAGCCGGCGTGCTGTAAAAACCTTAGCAACAAGCCCCGACTTCGGTTCGGATCATCCCTGATTTGCTGCTTTTCAGCTTCTTAAACAGTAACGACATGACTATTCGCAAGACAGCTTCTATTTCCTCGCAGCGCGCCGTTGTAGTTGGCGCATTGATGGCCAGTTTGACCGGTTGCGGCATGATCAGCTCCGTAGTCGGTAATGATAAAGTGGATTACAAGTCCGCCAAGAAGGCCAGCACGCTGGACGTGCCGCCGGATCTGACGCAATTGCAGAAAGATAACCGCTACTCGCTGCCTGATTCGAACAACGGTGTCGCCACCGCTTCCGGCTACAACGCTTCCAAGGGCATCGTCAGCGGTCCTGCCGCCATCATGCCGGGCACGCCTGCCGCCGGTACCGTGGTGCCGACCAGCATCAACGATATCAAGGTCGAGCGCGACGGCAACCAGCGTTGGCTGGTGATCAAGCAGACGCCTGAGCAACTGTGGCCGCAGCTGAAGCAGTTCTGGGAAGATTCGGGCTTTGTGCTGGGCAAGGAAAACGCCACCGCCGGCACCATGGAAACCGAATGGAATGAAAACCGCGCGAAGATCCCGCAAGATTTCATCCGCAACACCATCGGCAAGGTGTTTGACTCGGTGTATTCGAGCGGCGAGCGCGACAAGTTCCGCACCCGCATCGAACGCCGCGCCGACGGCGCCAGCGAGATCTACATCAGCCACCGCGGCGCCCAGGAAGTGGTGACCGGCGCCCAGAAGGAATCGACCACCTGGACTCCGCGTCCCAACGATCCGGGCCTGGAGGCTGAATTCCTGGCGCGTCTGATGACCAAGCTGGGCAACGGTGCGGAGGTGGCGCAAGCCAAGACCGCCATCGATACCGCCATTGTGCAACCGCAGCATGCATCGCTGGTGGGCGCTGGCGCCGACCGCGCCGTGCAGGTGGACGAGGGCTTCGACCGCGCCTGGCGCCGCGTGGGCCTGGCGCTGGACCGCGCCGGTTTCACCGTCGAGGACCGCGACCGTACCCAGGGTACTTACTTTGTGCGTTACGTTGACGATGCCACCGAAACCAAGGGTTTCTTCGGCAAGCTGTTCAGCTGGGGTTCGTCGTCGGAAGCCGATAAGGAAGCGCAGCGCTATCGTATTTCGGTTAAAGCCGGCGCGGGTAATAGCAGCACCGTTACCGTGTTGAGCAATGCCGGTAAAACGGAAGCCACGCCAGTCGCTGATAAGATCCTGACGCTGCTGCACGAGCAATTGAAGTAAAGCGTTTCACAAAATAGAAAACCGGCTACTAGCCGGTTTTTTTTATTGGGGGTCAGTTCCGGCATCGTGCCACGCGTGGCACGATGC
>NZ_JBWKQE010000024.1:0-106432 GCF_059418605.1 Duganella sp. GW821-FHT07G03 | reverse complement strand
TCCTCAAATGTTTACAAGAAATTTGAGGGGAAGGTTCAGGGTCAAGTCTGACATTCGGACACGAGCTCTGCCGTAACACCGCTTACGGCAGAGCTCGTGTCCGAATGTCAGACTTGACCCCGGGTTGGTTTTAGTCGAGCGTGACTTCCTTGCGGTTGTCGCGCGAGACGCGGTCGATCATCTTGTTGTAGGGATCGACGCCGACGTCGAACGGCTGCTCCTTGACCGTGACCGTCACCACCGGATCACTGCCCTGCAGCACGCGCTTGTCGCTGAACAGCACCCGCTCTTCGCGCTCCTTGGCGCCCTTGGCGCGCGCGAACACGGCGATCTCCACCGGCTCGTCATACACGCGCGGCGTCTCCTTGCCCTTGCCGTCCGCTTCCATCTTGGCCAGGTGCAGCGTCATCGTCACATCCCACTGGCCGTCGGCGCGCTTGTGCGCCTTGGCCTCGGTCACGCGGTTGTCGTAGAAGACGATCTTCTCGAACAGGTCGGTGATCAGCGCCTGCTTGTCCTGCGGCGCTTCAGCGCGGAGGTAGGCCAGCAGTTCGCGGCTGGTGGTGTACGGCGCCTGCTGGTAAGCCTTGTCCGTCAGGAAGCGCTTGAGCGCGCGGTTGAGCGCCACCTCGCCGATCTCGTCGCGCAGGCGGTAGAACACCAGGCTGCCCTTGCGGTAGTGGATGTATTGCTGGTTCTCCACGCGCATCAGCGGCTGCTCTTCCACCAGTTCGCCGCCGCGTTCGCGCAGGTACTGGTCCAGCTCGAAGCGCAGGAAGCGGCGCAGCTTGTCGCGGCCGTATTCCTTCTCCATCACCATCAGCGCCGAGTACTGCGCCAACGATTCGATCAGCATGGTCGAACCCTGCATGTTGGCGCTGACCACCTGGTGGCCCCACCACTGATGCGCCATCTCGTGCGCGGTGACGTAGTAGACGTAGTCGATGTCATCCTTGTCGCGCAGGTCGGCGATGAAGCCTATCGATTCCGAATACGGAATGGTGTTGGCGAACGACTGCGCGAAACCCTGGTAATTCGGGAACTCCAGCACCCTCACCTGCTTGTGCTGATACGGGGTGTAGTTGGCTTCGAAGTAGTCGAGCGACTTCTGCGCCGAGCTGATCATGCGATCGACGTTGTAGGCGTGCTTGCTGTCGTAGTAGATCTCGATCGGCAAGCCGTGCCACTCGCCCTTGCGCACCTCCCAGCGGGCCGACAGGTAGGCGAAGAACGGCACCATCGGCCGGTCCATCTTGTAGTGGAAGTAGCGGCGGCCGTTCTGCTCCCAGCGCTTCTGCAGGTAGCCGGGGGCGATCGCGATCTGGTCGGCGCTGGTCGAGACGGTGGTCTCGAAGTTGATCCAGTCCGCCTCGTTGCTGAAGATGGTGTTGGCGCGCGCCTTCTCGTCCTCCAGCTTGGCCATGCGCACCGGCTCGCCCAGGCCGCGCTTGCGGCGTTCGTTGCGGTCGGTCAGCTCGGCCTGCTGGTTGTAGCCGAAGTGGGGGAAGAAGGCGAAGTTGTTGAAGAAGGTGCCGTTCAGGTTGACGCTGTCGGCCGCGCCGCTGTTGGTGTAGCCCTGGTTGTGCACGTCGACGGTGAACGACAGGTCCAGCCGCGCGGCCGGCGCCAGCGGCTGCGTCAGCTTGATGATGCTGAAGCCGGCGATTTTATCGTCCAGCACCACTTCGTGCGGCGGCAGGTTGTCGAAGCGCGTGTCGATGTCCGGGTTGCGCTGGATGCGCAGGACGGCCAGCGGCGCGCCGGTCTTGTTTTCCATCAGGTAGCGGCCGCGGATCGCCACCCGGCGTTCGGCCGGGTAGATGTCGACATCGGCGCTCACGTCGGTGATGCGCGGCTGCGGCAAGTCCTTGTACTGGCGGTACAGCTTTTCGTAGCGGGCCTGCTTGTCCATCACCACGTCGGACGCTTCGTACTTGTTGAGCACGTTGGTGTTGTAGAAGATCCAGGCGCCGCTGCCGACGAAACCGGCCACCAGCATCGCCAATGCGAAGCCGGAGCGGCCCTTCAGGCGGCCGCCGGCCACGCGCACGCGCTCGCGCCACGGCCGCGCCAGCCCGCGCACCCAGAACGCTTGCGCCAGCACCATCAAGGCCAGGCTGAACAGGCCCCAGTAGAGGCCGAACCACGACCAGCCCTTGAGGAAGTGGCCGTAGCCGTTCATGTCCGAATAGCGCAGGCCCGGCATGGAGCCGAAGTTGTACAGGTTGTGGTCGAAGTGCATGATGTTCAGCACGATCTGCGACACCATCAGCACGATCACCAGCAGGTAGCCGAGGAACTTGTTATTGGTCAGCACCTGCAGCGCCAGCGCCATCAAGCCCATCAGCACGAAGAAGGCCGACTCCAGCAGCATGCCTTTGACATACAGGCCCGCTTCGATCGTCGTGCCGCCCTTGACCAGCTGGAAGCAAGCGGCCGCCAACACGCCGGCCAGCAGGAAGCCGAAGATCACGCCGACCAGCGCGATGGACTTGGCCAGCAGCGGCGCCCAGTCCGGCACCGGCATGGCGTCGCTGACGTCGGCGATCTTGACCTGGCGTTCCTTGAAGATCAGCTCGCCTGCATAGAAGGTCAGCACGATGATCAGCATGAAGTTGAAGCTGCCGGCCAGGGTGCGCAGCATCAGCCCGGTGACCGGATAGACGGTGGTGCCGAAGTTGGCGCCGGCCTGGGTGGCGCCGCCAACGAAGTTCAGCACGCCGAACAGCAGCATCACCAGGAAGGGCACGCTCTTGAACACGCCCATGGCGTCGAAGCGCAGGATGTGCCAGCACTGTATCCAGCCGGTCGCTGCGCCAAAGCGCGCCACCGTGCGCGGCAGCGCCAGGCTGGACGGGGCCGGCGCCACGTTGGCGGCGTCCGCCTTGGCCTTGCCGAACCAGCGGCGGCCGGTGCCGGCACGCTGCGGCTTGAACAGCACCAGGGTGGCGCCGAAGAACAGCAGCGCCACCGCCAACCACAGCGCGCGGTTGGCCAGCAGGAAGCCGCTGAACGGCGGCAGGCCGGCGTTCGATTCGGCGGTCGAGAAGTAGCGCACCGCGCGGCTGAAGGCGCGCACGCCGAACGGGTCGAGTAGCACGGCGGTCCATTCGTTGTTGATGTCGCGGGTGAACACGCCGGCCACGATCCACAACACGAAGAAGCCCAGCACGCCGACGTAGACCAGCATCATCGAGCGCGTGGTCGAGGCCAGCAGCATCAGCAAGGCGCCGATAAAGACCAGGTTGGGGATGACGAAGAAACCGAAGGCCCACAGATAGGCAAACAGCGGCTGCGGGCCGACGCGGGCGGTGTCGACCCACGGCATCAACGGTCCCAGCAGCAGGCCGACGGCGATCAGCACGAAGATCGCCAGGCAGGCGACCAGGCCGGCGATGAAGCGCCCGGCCAGATACTGGTACTTGCGCATCGGCGTGGCGAACAGCATGTCGGAGATGCCGACCTCGCTGTCGCGCAGCACGGTGCCGGCGATGAAGATGGTGACGATGAAGGTCGACACCACGGTGAACGAACCCATCAGCTGAGCCACGACCACCGGCGCGTTGCGGTGCACATTGCCGATGGCGCCGCCGACCTGGATGGCGTCGCTGGTGGCGGCGCCGAAGGCCATCAGGCCCAGGATCATGCCGGTCACCCATAGCAGCGGCTGGCGCAGCTGGTAGCGCAAATCGAATTTAAAGAATTCCATTAACATGGCGCGCCCCTCAGACCACGGCGGCCGCGCTGGCGGCGGCATTGCGCACGTGCAGGAAGTAGACGTCTTCCAGGTCCGCCTCCACCGCCACGAAGCCGTCGTCCGGCTGGCTGTCGGCAAACACATTGATCTGCGGCTTGCCGCCGACCAGGCGGGTGTGCAGCACGTTCATGCGCTGCTGGTATTCCGGCAGCGCCTCGGCGCTGACACTGCGGCGCCAGACCTTGTTCCTGAGCGTGTCGATGGCGGCCTGCGGCTCGCCCTGCAGCAGCACCTCGCCCTTGACGATCATCGCCATGCGCGGGCACAGGTCGGTGACGTCGTCGACGATGTGGGTCGACAGGATCACCACCACTTGCTCGCCGATCTTGGCCAGCAGGTTGAGGAAGCGGTTGCGTTCGTCGGGATCGAGGCCGGCGGTGGGCTCGTCGACGATCACCAGCTTGGGCGCGCCCAGCAGCGCCTGGGCGATGCCGAAGCGCTGGCGCATGCCGCCCGAATAGGTACCCAGGCCGCGCTTGCGCGCTTCCCACAAATTGGTCTGTTGCAGCAGCGCCTCGACCGCTTCCTTGCGCTCGCCGCTCGCGGTCAGGCCCTTGAGCACGGCAAAGTGGTTGAGCAGCACCTCGGCCGTGACCTTGGGGTAGACGCCGAAGTCCTGCGGCAGATAGCCGAGCTGGCGGCGCAGCGCCTCCGGCTGGGCCAGCACATCGAGGCCGTCGAAATGGATGGTGCCGCTATCGGGGTCTTGCAGCGTGGCGATGGTGCGCATCAGCGACGACTTGCCGGCGCCGTTGGGGCCCAGCAAGCCGAACATGCCGTTGGGGATGTCGAGGGTGACGTCGTTGATGGCCTTGACGCCGTTGGCGTAGGTCTTGCTCAGCTGTTTGATCGATAGCATGGAACACAATCTCCTGATAGGGAAACGGACGCAGTCCGCGGCAACGTTACCTTAAGATAAAGTTGCCAAGCTATCAGGATTTTTGCGACCAACGGCCGATTTTGGGGATCAAACCGTAGTTTTTTGGCAAATCAGCGCCCGGGACCGCGCGAGTACTCGGGGAACATTTCCTTCAGCAAGAAGGCGATCAACTCCTTTTCGTCTTCCTTGCGCGCGCTCATCGTCACCACCTTGCCCAGGCGGCGCGAATCCCATTCGAAGTCGCCCGGCTTTTCCTTGCGGATGATCTTGACCATTTCCTTGGCGACCGCCGTCTCGATATCCTGCTCGGCGCCCTGCTCGACGTGGATCTGCTGCAGCCAGCGGCGCTTGAAGTTGGTGTTCCAGCCGCGGAACTTCACGTCGGCGCTGTGGTAGCTCTTGTCGACCTGGAAGATGCCGCCGGTGTCGTCCTTGTCGGCGCCGCTGGTGCGGCCCTGCGCGCCGGCGATATTGCCCTTGGCGATGCGCAGCGAGCGTTCGGCGTCGCTCTCGGCCGGGGCGCTTGGGGCCGGTTGCGGGTTGTTGGCCTCGCGCGCGGCGCGGCGCTTGGCGATCATCTCGGACATGTCCTGCTCGGGCGGCGGCGTCATGGTCGCCTGCACCGGCGGCACATAGGTTTCCAGCTTGGGGCGGATGGCCGCCGGCGTATCCTTGGTGGCGACCTGCTTGCGCGGCGGCGGCGGCTTGGTGGCCTTGGACACTTCGGGTTTCTTCTGCTGCGGCTTGTTCTGCGGCTTGTCCGGCAGCGGCGCGACGTAGACCATCACCCCGCCCTTGGGCGGCGCGGAATGGCTGTTCTTCAGCGTCGGCGAGAGGAAGTAGTACAGCACGCCCAGCAAGTGCAAGGCGATGGAAATGCCGACGCCGATGCGGTTGGACTGCGATTTCCGATCCCATGCGGCGAACCGCTCCCCAGCCTCAGGCAAACGCTGGCCGCAAGTTTCGCAATATTCGGAATTTGCAGAGAGTAAATGGGAATCGTGATGCAAAATAGCAAACCTTGGTTGGAACGAAGTCGACAAAATGCGGCCATAGTGCCAGAGTCCCACCGTTTTGGGAACCGCTGTGCAGGGCCATGATAACGCGCCGGACTGCGGCGCGTGCGCTCCAGGGGATTTAACAGGAATAGCTTACAAGTTCCGCGTCTTGACGGGTGTTACCGTATGTATCAATCGGCTTTACAAAGTGACATGTGGCAACACCGTGGCGGGCGCCGTGCTGGCGTCGCGGCGGGCGTCCGGCTGGGGGATGGCGTCCATCTGGGCCACCATGGCGTGCACGCTGCGGTCGGCGTCCAGCACCTGGCGCGAGCGCATTTGCGGCCTGGGCAGGGCGTGCGTGTAGTAGTGCGCCCCTTCGGCCAGGTAGCCCAGCGCCCACAGGTTGCGGGACGGCTGGCCGAAGTCGTCGCGCGGCCGGCCGGCGGCGTCGATGTCGATGCCGCCGGGGTGGAAACTGCCGTTGAAATATGGCCGCGCCAGGCCCCGCTTGAGAACATTACGGATAAGTAAGGAATCGTCGCTGGCCGGGAAAAAGCCATCCAGGCGGGCGATCAGCAACACATCGACCGGGTGTTGGACGACCCCGCCGCCGAATGGGGTGCTCAGCGCATAGCAGGCATTTTTCTCGTCGAGCTCGATGCTGCTGTGGGGACCGGACAGGATCTCGATCACGCCGGCGTCCAGCAGCGCCAGCAGTTCCTGGTTGCGCCGCAGCGGCGGCCCGAAGGCGCTGCGGTTGAAGGCCGGGTGGTAGAGCTCGAGGAATTGGCGGTGCGAAGCGGGCGTCAGTCCGCCATGTTCGATCGCCGCCTGCAGGGTGGCGCGCACGTCGCGCAGCACGTCGGTGGCGGCCTTGATCGCACTGCCAACATTGCCCAGTTTTGCTTCGGCCAGGTCCTTGCGCAGCCAGTCGTGGAAGAATGCGCGGAACGCGTCCAGCGTGGCGAACTGGCGGCCGCGCAGCGGGAACAGCAGCTGGTCGATCAGCGCATCGTCGTCCGCCGTCGGCACGAAGCCGGCTGGATCGAGGACAGCCTTGGCCAGCGTGCTGCGGTAGACCCAGGCCATTTCGCGCTTGAGCAGCGGCAGCAGTTCGCGCTCGAAATCGAGCTGGCGGCTGCCGCGCGAGGCCAGCGCCAGGCGGCGCAGCGCGGCCACCGCGTCCGGCGTGAAATAGTGCGGCTGGTGGCGGCCATCCAGTCCCTTCTGGTTGATGCCGCGCGCCGCGGCCGGCAGGCAGTTGCGCGAGCACAGGGTCAGCTGCGGCTCGGCGCCGGAAGGTTGGTAGCGCAAGCCGTGCTCGCCGCGCACGAAGGCGCCGCCCCGCCCCACCGTCAGCTCGGCGATGAGGTCGTGCGCGCTCAGGCCCAGGCCCTGGATGGCGACGCGGGCGCCGGCGGCGATGCCGTTGAGCTGCTCCAGCGGATAGGCGTGGCGCACGAAGGCCAGCCGGCTGTTGTGGCGCGCGTGCTCGCGCGCGAACGCGGCCAGCTTTTCGTCCAGCTCGCTGGGCTGGTTGCGGCCGTGGCCGGTGGTCAGGAAGACGAAGTCGCTGGACACCAGATAGCCGGTGTCGAGCTCGACGGTGCAGCCGCCGTCGGGCTGGCGCCACAGGTCGCGCGCGCGCAGGCGGTGGTGGGTCAGGCGCACGCTGGCCGGCAGCGCGGCGGCGATCTGGCGGTAGGCCCAGGCCAGGTATTCGCCCAGCAGGCTGCGCGGCAGGTAGTCGGCTTCGGTGATGGCGGCGCCGCCTTGTTCGCCCAGTTGGTAGTAGCGCTCACCGACGCGGCGGTAGCCGGCCTGGCGCGCCCACGCCGTCAGCGAGGGCGTGGCGCACACCGGCGGATACTGCACCGCGCCGGCGGCGGGAAACAGCGTGACCTGGCTGGCGATGGTGTTGATCAGCAGATGCTGCGGCTGGCGCGTGCTGTGCACGCCAGGGCCGCAGTCGCCCGGTTCGACCAGGTTGATGTCCAGCGGCAGCTGGCGGCTGGCGGCGATGGCGGCGATGCGTTCAAAAGCGCTGAGCCCGCGCGGGCCCATGCCGACGATGGTGACACTGTAGCGTTTCATCTGCGATCGTCCTTTATCGTGGTCAACTTGCCCATGATAAAGAAACGGTCTTTAAAGCAACTTGCTACCGCTCAATGCTTCACCGTGTTGACGGCCTTCAGTGGCACGGCGTGCACACCTTCGGCGGCCGGGACGTCGCCGGCAACCAACTCGGCGTCGCTCATCGGGCCGCTGCCGCTGTACTTGTCGAGGAACAGGTAGATGACCGGCGTGATGTACAGCGTGATCACTTGCGAGAAGATCAGGCCACCAACAACGGCCAGTCCGAGCGGCTGGCGCAGCTCGGCGCCGGCGCCCAGGCCCAGCGCGATCGGCAAGGCGCCCATCAGCGCCGCCATGGTGGTCATCATGATCGGGCGGAAGCGCAGCACGCAGGCTTCGCGGATCGCCTCGGCCGGCGTGCGGCCTTCGTTGCGCTGCACGTGCAGCGCGAAGTCGATCATCATGATGGCGTTCTTCTTGACGATGCCGATCAACATCAGGATGCCGATGATGGCGATCATCGTCAGGTCCAGGTTGAACAGGCGCAAGGTCAGCAAGGCGCCGACCGCGGCCGACGGCAGGCCGGCCAGGATGGTCAACGGGTGGATGTAGCTCTCGTACAGCACGCCCAGCAGCACGTAGATCACGCCCAGCGCGGCGATGATCAGGATCAGCTGGCTGCTTTGCGAACTCTGGAACACCGCCGCGTCGCCGCCGTAGTTGGTGATGATGGAAGGCGGCAAATGCATGTCCACGCCCATCTGGTCGATCTTGGCGGTGGCCTTGCCCAGCGGGACGTCCGGCGCCAGGTTGAACGACAGGGTGATCGCCTGCAGCTGGCCCTGGTGGTTGACGGCGGTCGGGCCGATGGTGCGCTCGACCGTGGCAAAGCTGGACAGCTGCACCAGGTTGCCGCTCTTGTTGCGCACCGAGATGCGGGTCAGCGCGTCGTCGAACTGGCGATCGGCGGTGGCCGCCTCCAGGATCACGTAGTAGCTGGCGGCGGGCGAGTAGATGGTCGACACCTGGCGCTCGCCGAAGGCCAGGTAGAGCGCGGTGCGGACGTCGCCGATGGCCACGCCGAGATTGTTGGCCTTGTCGCGGTCGATCTTGAGCGACGCCTGCAGGCCCTTGTTCTGCGAATCGCTGGTGACGTCGCGGAACTCGGGATCGGCGCGCAGCTTGTCGAGGTATTTTTGCGCCCAGTCGTTGAGCGCGCCGGGGCTGACCGATTGCAGCGTGTACTGGTAGCGGCTCTTGGACTGGCGCCCGCCCAGCTGCAGGTTCTGCACCGGACTCAGGTAGACCGAGATGCCGGCCACGGTCTTGGTGGCCTTGCGCAGGCTGTCCAGCACTTGCGGCATCTTCTGGCGCTGGTCGCGCGGCTTGAGCACCAGGAACATGCGGCCGCTGTTGCCGCCGCCGACAAACGAGGTCACGTCCTGCACGTTGGGATCGGCCTTGATGACGGCCGCCACGCGCTCCTGCAAGTCCATCAGCGAGGCCGACGAGATGTCTTCCGACGCCTCGGTGTTGACGCGGATCTGGCCCAGGTCTTCCTCGGGGAAGAAGCCTTTCGGGATGGTGATGTAGAGCACCGCCGTCAATGCGAAGGTGCCGATCGCCGCCGCCAGCACGATGTAGCGGTGGTGTAGCGCGACGTCCAGCGTGCGCACATAGCCGTTGCGCAGCGCGGTGAAGCCGGCCTCGAACCAGCGGCCGATGAAGCCGCCCTTGTCGTGTTCGGGATCGACGGCGTCGGCCGGCAGCAAACGGCTGGCCAGCATCGGCACCAGCATCAGCGACACCGCCGCCGACACCAGCACCGACAGCGCCACCACCACGGCGAATTCATGGAACATCAGGCCGATCACGCCCGGCATGAAGAAGATCGGTATGAACACGGCCACCAGCGAGACCGAGATCGAGATGATGGTGAAGCCCATTTCCTTGGCGCCCACCAGCGACGCTTGCAGCGGCTTCTTGCCCAGCTCGATGTGGCGGACGATATTCTCCAGCACCACGATGGCGTCGTCGACCACCAGGCCGACCGCCAGGGTGATGCCGAGCAGGGAAACGTTGTCCAGGCTGTAGCCGAAGGCGTACAGCAAGGCCAGCGCGCCCAGCAGCGAGATCGGCATCGTGATGGCCGGGATGAAGGTGGCGGCCGCGCGGCGCAGGAACAGGAAGATCACCAGCACCACCAGGAAGATGGTCAGCAGCAGGGTCAGGTTGACGTCGTGGATGGCTTCGCGGATCGACACCGAACGGTCGTTGACCAGGTTGATGTTGATCGACGCCGGCAGCTGGTTCTTGAAGCGCGGCAGCAGGCGGCGCACGCCGTCGACCACCTGCACGGTGTTGGCGTCCGGCTGGCGCTGCACCAGCAGCACGATGGAGCGCTCGCCGTTGTAGCTGCCAGCGGTCTTGACCGACTGGAAGCTGTCCTCGACGGTCGCCACGTCCTTCAGGCGCACCGGCTGGCCGTTGCGCTGGGCCACGATCAGCTCGGCGAATTCGGAAGCCTTCATCAGCTGAGCGTTGCCCTGGATGGTCAAGGTCTGGCTCGGGCCGTCGAGGATGCCCAGCGGCGTGTTGGCGTTGGCCGACTTGATCGCCTGCTGCAATTCATCCAGGGTCAGGTTGCGGGCGTTCATCAGCTCGGACTTGGCGCGCACCCGCACGGCGAAACGCTTCTGGCCGTTGACGCTGACCTGGGCCACGCCGGGCAGGGTCGACAGGCTGGGCGCGATCAGGTTCTCGGCGTAGTCGTTCAGTTCGGCCAGGGTCAGCGACGGCGAGTTCATGGTCATGAACAGCACCGGCGCGTCGGCCGGGTTGACCTTGCGGTAGGACGGCAGGTCGGTCATCTCGATCGGCAACTGGCGCTGGGCGCGCAGCAGCGCCGCCTGCACATCGACCGCCGCTTCGTTGACGTTGACGCTGGGATCGAACTCCAAGGTCAGCGAGGAATTGCCCAGCGTGTTGGTGGAGGTGATCAGCGCCAGGCCGGCGATGGTGGAGAACTGCTTCTCCAGCGGCAGCGCGACGGACGAGGCCATCGTGTCCGGCGCGGCACCGGGCAGGTCGGCCGAGACGTTGATGACCGGGGTGTTGTAGCTCGGCAGCGCGGCGACCGGGATGTAGAAGTACGACAGCACGCCGGCCAGTATCAGGCTCAGCGACAGCAGCACCACCATGACCGGCCGGCGGATGCATAACTCGGAAAGGTTCATGCTCAGCCTTTCTGCTTGCTCGTGTCCGCAGGCTTGTCGGCCCCGGCGATACGCACTTTGCCGCCCGGCCGCAGGTTTTGCTTGCCGTCGACGATGACTTTCTCGGTGCCACTCAGGCCGGACACGGCGGCGCTTTCACCAAACGCGTACAGGCGCTTGATGTTCACCACCTTGGCGGACTGGTCGGCATCGACCGCGTAGATGAAGGTGCCGCGGGTATTACTGATGATGGCGTTTTGCGGTATCACCATGGCGTCTTTCAACACCTGCGAGACGAGCTTGGTGTTGACGTACTGGCCCGGCCACAGATTGGTGTCCTTGTTGTCGAACTGGGCCTTCACGCGGATCACGCCGGCGATCGGATCGACGGTGTTGTCGATGAAGCTCAGGGCGCCGCTGATTTCCTTGTCGGAGTTGCCCAGCGCGACCTTGACCGCCACCGCCCCCTCGTGTTGCGCTTGCAGCAGGCCGGCCAGCGCCGACTCCGGCAAGGTGAAGGAGACATTGATCGGATCGAGCTGGGTGATGGTGGTCAGCGAGGTGGCCAGTTGCACCAGGCTGCCCGGATAGACGTTGATGGCGCCGACGCGGCCGTTCATCGGCGCGCGGATCGCGGTGTAGCTGGCGTCGACCCCGACCGAGCGGGCGGCCGCCACATCGGACTGCAGCAGCGCGCGCGCCGAATCGACCTGGCTCTTGAGCGTGTCGACCGCGCCCTGGGCGATGAAGCCCTTGGCCAGCAGTTCCATCGAGCGCCTGTACTGGCGCTCATAGTCGGCCAGCGCGGCCTGGTCGCGCGCGACCTGGGCCTGGGCCTTGTCGACGTTGGCGCGCTCGCTGCGGTCGTCCAGCGTGAACATCAGCTCGCCCGATTTGACGAACTGGCCTTCCTTGATATGCACCTTGGCGATGGTGCTGGTGGTTTGCGGATGCAGGTCCACCGTGCTGATCGGTGTGACGGTGCCGTTCGCTTGCAACACCACCGGCACATCCTGGCGCACCGGCGCGATGACGCTGACGGTGGTCGGGCCTTGTGCCCCCGCGCTGTTGGCGGTTTTTGGCTGTTCCGCCGTTGGATGCGTCATGGTCCAGACGCCGCCGCCTGCCACCACGATGGCGCCGACCAGGAATGCTAAGGAAGATTTTTTCATTATTTTTTAAACTAGGTAGAAACATTGCCGGCCTGCATCAGGCGGAATATTGTCGCACAGTATTTGCCGGGAAAACCGCGCCGTGGCCGTCGGCGGGCGCTTTTTTCCGGGCGGGAGTTTGTGGGCGCGGGGTCTAGGCGCCGGCGTAGTATTCGGGCACGATCAAGGTGACTTCCAGCCCGCCGTCCGCATGGTTGGACAGCATGACGTTGGCGCCGTGCTGTTCGGCGATGTTGCGGGCGATGGTCAGGCCCAGGCCGGTGCCGCCCGATTCGCGCGAGCGCGAGGTTTCGATGCGATAGAACGGTTCGAACACGCGCGCCATCTGGTCCTGGTCGATGCCGGGGCCGCCGTCGCGGATGCGGATGCGGGCCGCGCCCACCATGCGCTCGACGGTGACGTTGGCGTAGTGGCCGTACTTGACGGCGTTGTCGATCAGGTTGACCAGGCAGCGGCGTATCGCCAGCGGCCGGCCCATCAGCGCCATCGCCGCGCGGCCGCGCAGTTCGACCTGCTGGCCGCCGTCGGTGGCGTCGCTGCACACGCTGTCGAGCAGCGAGTCGAGATCCAGCGCCTGCATGGTTTCGGTGGTGTCCATGCTGCGCGCCAGGTCCAGGCCCTCCTTGACCATTTGCTGCATCGCCGACAAGTCGTCGATCAGGCGCTGCTGCAATTCCTGGTCGCCGACTTTTTCCAGCCGCAGGCGCAAACGGGTCAGCGGGGTTTGCAGGTCGTGGGTGATGGCGGCCAGCATCTGCGTGCGCTGCATGATGTGCTGGCGGATGCGCGCCTGCATGGCGTTGAAGGCGGCGCTGGCCTGGCGGATCTCGGCCGCGCCGCTCAGCACCAGCGGCGCGTGGTTGATGTCGTTGCCCAGGTCCTTGGCGGCCTGCGCCAGCTGCTTGAGCGGACGCACGGTCATGCGGGTGACCAGGTAGGCCAGCGCGGCAATGCTGAACAGGAAGGGCAGTATGGCCAGCAATTCGCTGTGGCCGGACGGCGCCGGCGCGCGCGGCGGCAGCACGGACAGCTTGAGCACCTGGCCGTCGTGCAGCTGCACGTTCATGGTTTCGCAGGTGCCGCGCCATTGGCTCGGCGCGAAGATATTGTTGCTCTTGCGCGGCAGGTCGCACGCGGCCGGATGCTCGGCCAGCGGACCCAGCTTGTAGCCCGCGCCCAGGCGCTGCTGCAAGCTGGCGGAAAACTCGGTCGGCGGCAGCGCGGTGGCCAGCGGCAGGTCGGTCGCCTCCAGCCGAACGGTGCCGCGGTGGGCCATGCGCAGGTAGGTCGGGCGCGAGGCCTCGGGCAGCACGTCGGCCGTGGTGATCAATTGTTCGGCCCGCTCCAACGCGTGGAAGTCGCGGTAGCGCTCCAGCGCGCGCGTGCGTTCGCCCACCGCCAGCCACTGGGTCAGCGCCGCCGAGGCGACGATGCCGAGCAGCAGAATCAGGAACACGCGCCCGGTCATTGATCCGAAAAAGGCTTTCACGCTTGCGGCTCCACCGTCACGGTGCCGGCCAGCACGTAGCCGCCATTGCGCACGGTCTTGATGATTTGCGGGAGGCGCGCGTCCTCGCCCAGCTTCTGGCGCAAGCGGCTGATCTGAATGTCGATCGAGCGGTCGAAGGGGTCGGCGTCGCGGCCCTGGGTCAGGTTGAGCAACTGGTCGCGGTTGAGCACGCGGTTAGGATGTTCGAGGAAGACCTTGAGCAGGCGGAACTCGGCGCCCGACAGCATGATGACGATGCCGTCCGGGTTGAGCAAGTGGCGCGCGGTCAGGTCCAGCGTCCAGCCGGAAAAGCGCAGCTGTTGCGCCTTCTCGGTGCCGCTGCCGACCGGCATCGCGTTACTGCGGCGCAGCACGCTGCGGATGCGCGCCAGCAGTTCGCGCGGCTCGAACGGTTTGGGCAGGTAATCGTCGGCGCCCATTTCCAGGCCGAGGATGCGGTCCAGCGGTTCGTTGCGGGCGGTCAGCATGATGACGGGCAGCGTGGAGTGGGCGCGCAGCTTGCGGCACAGGGTCAGGCCGTCGTCGCCGGGCAGGTTGAGGTCGAGCACCACCAGGTCCGGGCGGCCTTCGTCGAGCAGCTTCCACATGGCGGTGCCGTCGGCGGCGCACAGGGCACGGTAGCCGTTTGATTCGAGGTAGTCGGCCAGCAGGGTGCGGATGTCGCGATCGTCGTCTACGATCAAGATAGTTGATGTGGGTTCCATGTGCTAATTATCCCCAGTTAGACGGTGCGTGACCAATCACCAATTGTATCGTCTTGTATATCCCCCTAGGGGCGAAACATCTGGATACAAAATCCCGGCCCTGGGAAACTTGGCGGCAACCTTGCGCTGCCACTATGCATCAAGCGCGGCGCCGAATGCATCGCGATACCTAACTTTCAATGATAGAGGAACGACCATGAACGTCTTACGCAAAAGCATATTGATCGGTTTTACCGTGCTGGGCATGGCGGCGGCGCAGGCGCAGGATACTGCCCCGCCGGCAGGCCGCCACGGCGCCGCTGTCAACAAGGAACAGATGCAGGCCAAGATGGCGGAGATGTTCGCCAAGCGCCAGGCCAAGATGCACGATCTGCTGAAGCTGACGACGCAGCAGGAATCGGCGTGGGCCACCTACCAGGCGGCCATCGCGCCGGCCGCCACCGGCGGCACGCTGCCGGACCGCGCGGCCATCGCCAAGATGTCGGCGCCGGACCGCATGGCCAAGATGCTCGACCTGAGCAAGCAGCACCAGGTCAAGATGGAAGCGCACCTGGCGGCGCTGACGGCGTTCTACGGCCAGCTGACGGCCGAGCAGAAAGCCATCTTCGACGACCACAGCATGGGCGGCGCGCATGGCGGCCATGCGGGTCCGCGCGGTGGCTGGCACGGCCACCGCGACTGAGCTGCCTAGTTCAGCCGCGCCAGCGATGCGGTGAACTTGGCCGCATCCTGGAAGCCGATGACGCGGGCGCCGTCGACTTCCTTGCCTTGCTTGTCGAATAGGATGATGCCCGGCGGGCCGAACAGGCCGAAGCGCTTCAACATGGCTTTGTCGTCGGCGTCGTTGGCGGTCACGTCCACTTGCAGCAGCACGCTGCTGGCCAGCCGGGCGCGCACTTGCGGATCGACGAAGGTCAGTTTTTCCATCTCCTTGCAGGACACGCACCAGTCGGCGTAGAAGTCCAGGATGGCGGTCTTGCCGCCGGTCTGGGCTAGAACCGCATCGAGCTGCTGCACGGTCTTGATGCGCTGGAAGGCCAGCGGCGCCTCATGCTTGCCGCCGGTCAGATGCGCCAGCGGCGCCAGTGGATCGCGGCCGCCGCTGACCACGCCCACCAGTTGCATCAGGCCCAGCACGGCGACCATGATGCCGACCGACTTGGCCACCCACTTGCCCCGGTTCATCAGCAGGTACATGCCGTAGCCGACCAGCAGCGCGGCCCAGCCCAGCATCTGCACCGCGGCCGGCAGCACCGGCGACACCAGCCACCAGCCGACCGCTAGCAGCAGCACACCAAAGAAGCGCTTTACCGCATCCATCCATGCGCCCGCCCTTGGCAGCAGGGTTCCCGCCGAAATGCCAACCAGGATGAGCGGCACGCTCATGCCGACGGCCATGGCAAACAACGCGCTGCCGCCCATAACGGCGTCATGCGACTGGCTGATATAGACGAGTACGCCTACCAGCGCGGGGCCGACACAAGGGCCTACGATTAAAGCGGAAATCACCCCCATCACAAACACCCCGGCCAGCTTGCCCGCCGACTGCCGGTTGGAGACGGTGCTCAGTTTGGATTGGAACGCGGCCGGCACCTGCAGCTCATAGAAGCCGAACATCGAGAGCGACAACAGCGCCATCAGCGCCGCAAATGCGCCCAGCACCCATGGGTTCTGGAACTGGGCAGCCAACCCTTCGCCAGCGAAACCCGCTGCGATGCCCAGCCCAGTGTAGACAAGCGCCATTCCCAACGAGTAGGTGGCCGACAGGATCAGGCCTCGGCTGCGACTGCTTTGCGCGCCTTCGCCCACAATGATCGAGGACAGGATGGGCACCATAGGCAGCACGCACGGCGTGAACGACAGGCCCAAGCCCAGCACAAGGAACAATGGCAGTATAACGCTCAGGCTGCCGCTGCGCAGCGCCGCCTCCCAACGGCCGGCATCGCTGACCGGCGCGGCGGCGGCCGGTGGCTGCAGCGGCGGCAGGATGGTGGCGGTCGGCATCGGGATGGCGCGGATGGTGACGCCGGGCGTCAGCGGCGCAGGCTTGCCTTCGCCGACCGTGGCGCTGGCGGCTGGCGCTGCGCCGGCGGCCGGTACGCTCACAGCCGGCAGCACGGTCAGCGGCGCCGGCGTGGCGTTGATTGAAGTTGTTGGCACGGCGGCGGCGGCGGGCTTGGCGCCGGCCGGCAGCGGCACCGAGCCGCTGGCGACCAGCGAGGCCTTGTAATCCTGCGGCGCATAGCACAGGCCCTTGTCCGAGCAGCCCTGCCCCACGGCCATCAGCGTGAACGGGCCGTCGGCCTCCACCGGCAAAGTCATGGTGACGGTCTTGCGGTAGGTCTCGACGTTTTTCTGGAAGGTCTCGTCGAAGTGCACGGTGCCGGCCGGGATGGACAACGCGCCCAGCTTGGCGCCGTTGGCGCTGAACTTGTAGCGTTCGCGGTACATATAGTAGCCGTCGGCGATCTGGAAGCTGACCGACACGGTGTGGCCGTCGACCATGTGGGCCGAGAACCTGAACGCCGCATCGGGTTCCAGGAAACCGTCGTCGGCCAGCGCGGGACGCGCCATCAACAAGGCGATCAGCGACAGCAGCGACACGAACAGGCGGGCAAGACGAAGCATGTGTTTTCTTTCGACGAAACGAGCACCAGCATAGTACACCGGGGCTGTTTTTTGCGCCTGAGGCCAGCCTTAAAGCCTGCTAAACTCGGCTTTTCCCCGTGATGGAGTACCCGATGAGCACACTACGCCCCCTGCTGTTTTCCGCCCTGGCGCTGGCCGCCGGCGCCGCATGCGCCCAGGCGCCCGCCAAGGCGCTGGCCACCGTGTCGCCGCAGGACTTGCTGGACCATATCAAGACGCTGGCGTCGGACGATTTCGAGGGCCGCGCGCCGGGGACGCCGGGCGAGGCCAAGACGGTGGCCTACCTGGAGCGGCAGTTCAAGAAACTGGGCCTGAAACCGGGCAACCCCAACGGCAAGTGGACACAGGCGGTGCCGATGCGCGGCCTGCAACCGACGCCCAGCTTCAGCTACACGATAGGCGGCCAGACGGTGGCGCTGAACTTCCCGGAGGACTACGTGGCCCATTCGACCAGCCAGCCCACCAGCGTCAACGTCGGCAATTCCGAGATCGTGTTTGTCGGCTACGGCGTGCAGGCGCCCGAGTACGCCTGGGACGACTACAAGGGCGTCGATGTGCGCGGCAAGACCATCCTGATGCTGATTAACGACCCTGCCGTGCCCGATCCAAAAGACCCGTCGCGGCTGGACCCGGCCATGTTCAAGGGCAGCGCCATGACCTACTACGGCCGCTGGACCTACAAATACGAGATCGCCGCCAAGCTGGGCGCGGCGGCGGCCATCATCATCCACGAGACCAAGCCGGCGGCCTATCCGTGGGACGTGGTGCGCAGCGGCGGCAATGGCGAACAGTTCAGCCTGCTGCACGACGGCGCCGATCCCGACGCGCCGCCGGTGCCGGGCTGGATCCAGCTGGACAAGGCCAAACAGATGATGGCGGCGGCCGGCTACGATTTCGACACGCTCAAGCAGCAGGCGCTGAGCCGGGATTTCCATCCCGTCAGCCTGAAGGGCACGGCCGACTTCAAGGTGGAGAACACGGCGCGCACGGTGGACTCGAACAATGTGCTGGGCCTGATCGAGGGCAGCGATCCCAAGCTCAAGCATGAGTACCTGATCTACAGCGCGCACTGGGACCACCTGGGCATCGACCCGCGCCTGCCGGGCACGCGCACGCAGCAGATCTATCACGGCGCGCTGGACAACGCATCCGGCACCGCCGCGCTGCTGGCGCTGGCCAAGGCCTACAAGGCGCTGCCGAAGGCGCCCAAGCGCTCGATCCTGTTCCTGGCAACCACGGCCGAGGAACGCGGCCTGCTGGGCGCGAAATACTATGCGGCCCATCCGCTGTATCCGCTCAAGCGGACGGTGGCCAACATCAATATCGACGGCATCAACGCCTGGGGCAAGACGGCGCAGATCGAGAACGTGACCTCGGGTCATTCCAGCATCGACGAACTGCTGACCAAATATGCGGTGATGCAGGGCCGGCTGATGGAGAAGGACTCGCGGCCGGAGCTGGGCAGCTTCTACCGCGCCGACCAGCTGGAGTTCGCGCGGGTCGGCGTGCCGGTGCTGTACACCAAGGCCCGCAGCCGCTTCCTGGATAAGCCGGACAATTATGCGCACGAGGTGGTCGACAGCTATGTCGCGCATGATTACCATCAGGTGACGGACGATGTCCGCGGCGACTGGGACTTGCGCGGCGGCGTGCAGGACATCCAGCTGCTGTTCCAGGTAGGGTTGGACATTGCCCAAGGGACGACGCCTACATGGAACGCCGGCTCGGAGTTCAAGGCGGCCGGCGAGCGGCGCCTGAAGTAATAAAAAAAGCCAGGCAGAGCCTGGCTTTCTTCAATCACACGGTGACAACGGCGAAGATTACTCTTCTGCGGTTGGCGCTGCGTCGATGTCGGTGACTTCTGGACGGTCCATCAGCTCAACGTAAGCCATAGGAGCGTTGTCGCCAACACGGAAACCCATTTTCAGGATGCGCAGGTAGCCGCCGTTGCGGTTTGCGTAGCGTGGGCCCAGTTCTGCGAACAGCTTCAGAACCATTTCACGATCGCGCAGACGGGAGAATGCCAGACGCTTGTTAGCCAGGGTGTCGGTCTTGCCCATGGTCAGGATAGGCTCAACTACGCGGCGCAGCTCTTTAGCTTTTGGCAGCGTGGTTTTGATGGCTTCATGACGCAGCAGGGAAACGGTCATGTTGCGCAGCATTGCCAGACGGTGGGACGAGGTACGATTCAGTTTACGGAGGCCGTGACGGTGACGCATGGTACTTCCTTTCAGGTGTTTAAATCCGAGTTCTTCGATCGCTCACGGTTGAAGGTGAGCGCGGACCGGTTCTAGGGATAACGCCCGGCACAACATGTGCCGGGCGGGTACGACAAATGCAAATCAGTTGGTAACAGAGCAGAACATCGCTGCGCGATGTCCAGCACTGTCACCCAATTTGTTATTTTTCCAAGCCAGCAGGCGGCCAGTTTTCCAGCTTCATGCCCAAGGTCAGGCCGCGGGATGCCAGCACTTCCTTGATTTCGTTCAGGGACTTGCGGCCCAGGTTCGGCGTCTTCAGCAGTTCGTTTTCCGAACGCTGGATCAGGTCGCCGATGTAGTAGATGTTTTCGGCTTTCAGGCAGTTGGCCGAACGCACGGTCAGTTCCAGGTCGTCCACTGGACGCAGCAGGATAGGATCGACCAGCGGTGCGCGCGAAGGTGCTTCGGCGGCGGCTTCGGTGCCTTCCAGGGCGGCGAACACGTTCAGTTGATCGACCAGCACGCGGGCCGATTGACGGATCGCTTCTTCCGGCGAGATGACGCCGTTGGTTTCGATGTTGATGATCAGCTTGTCCAAGTCGGTACGCTGTTCCACGCGAGCGGACTCGACGAAGTAGGAAACGCGGCGCACTGGCGAGAACGATGCATCCAGAATGATGCGGCCGATGGTCTTGTTGGTGTCTTCGGACAGGCGGCGTACGTTACCTGGCACATAGCCACGGCCTTTTTCGACCTTGATCTGCATGTCCAGTTTGCCGCCGGCGGTCAGGTGAGCGATCACGTGGTCCGGATTGATCAGTTCCACGTCGTGTGGCAGATCGATGTCCGAGGCCAGGATGGCGCCTTCGCCTTCCTTTTTCAGGGTCAGGGTGACGGAGTCACGGTTGTGGACTTTAAAGACCACGCCCTTCAGGTTCAGCAGCAGGTCAACGACGTCTTCCTGCACGCCGTCGAGCGACGAGTATTCGTGTACAACGCCCGCGATCGTCACTTCGGTCGGCGCGTAGCCCACCATCGACGACAGCAGTACGCGACGCAGCGCATTACCCAATGTATGGCCATAGCCGCGTTCGAACGGCTCCATCACTACTTTAGCGTGGCCGGCGCCCAGCGCCTCTACATCGATAATACGTGGCTTCAACAGACTGTTTTGCATGTAAATGTCCTCTTCAATACCCTCGGCGCGTTAGGCCGATAAGGCTGATGGCATTAGTGAAAACGCCCACTCGAGCGAGTGGGCGGGTTTTTTACGACTAGACTACAGATTAACGCGAGTACAGTTCGACGATCAGCGATTCGTTGACGTCGTTGGCGATCTCATTGCGCTCTGGCAGGGACTTGAAAGTACCTTCCATTTTCTTGGCATCGACCGACACCCAAGCTGGCATGCCAACTTGTTCAGCCAGCGACAGCGCTTCAACGATACGCACTTGCTTCTTCGACTTTTCACGAACAGCGATGACGTCGCCGACTTTGACCACGTACGAAGCGATGTTGACCACTTGGCCGTTCACGGTGAACGCCTTGTGCGATACCAGCTGACGCGCTTCAGCGCGGGTCGAGCCGAAGCCCATGCGGTATGCAACGTTGTCCAGGCGGGTTTCCAGCAGCTTCAGCAGGGTTTCGCCGGTGTTGCCTTTACGACGGTCGGCTTCTGCGAAGTAGCGACGGAACTGACGTTCCAGAACGCCGTACATACGCTTAACTTTTTGCTTTTCGCGCAGTTGGTTGCCGTAGTCCGAGGTGCGGGCACCCGATTTCACGCCGTGCTGGCCTGGTTTGACGTCCAGTTTGCACTTGCTGTCGAGCGAGCGACGTGCGCTCTTCAGGAACAGGTCAGTACCTTCACGACGGGAGAGTTTTGCTTTAGGTCCGATATAACGTGCCACGATGCTTCCTTTTTTTAAATAATAACGCCCCAGCCATCATGCGATGGTTAGGCGCTAGTCTGATCCTCAGGGTGGGCCAGACGGTGGCTCAAAATGCGAATAACCCGCCGAACGTTGTTCGACAGGCGACAACAGCCGGGCAGTATAACCGTTTCCGGTCTCCTGCTCCAGCGATTTCTGCAAGTCGGAAGGAGGCGAAGCGAACTTCGCCGCCTGGTCGACTATTAGATACGACGACGTTTTGGAGGACGGCAGCCGTTGTGCGGTACTGGGGTAACGTCCTGGATCTCGGTGATCTTGATGCCCAGGTTGTTCAGTGCGCGCACTGCGGATTCACGACCAGGACCAGGGCCCTTGATACGCACTTCCAGGTTCTTCACGCCGCATTCGACTGCGACTTTACCAGCTGCTTCGGCCGCAACCTGCGCTGCGAACGGGGTCGATTTACGCGAACCCTTGAAGCCAGCACCACCGGAGGTCGCCCACGACAGAGCATTGCCCTGACGGTCGGTGATGGTAATGATGGTGTTGTTGAAGGAAGCGTGAACGTGTGCGATACCTTCGGCAACGTTCTTCTTGACCTTCTTGCGGACGCGCGCTGCTGCTGCGCTGCTTTGTTGCTTAGCCATGTGATTTCCCTAGATTATTTCTTGAGCGATTGAGCGGCTTTGCGCGGGCCCTTGCGGGTACGTGCATTGGTGCGGGTGCGTTGACCGCGGACCGGCAGGCCCTTACGGTGACGCATACCGCGGTAGCAACCCAGATCCATCAAACGCTTGATGTTCATGGACAGCTCACGACGCAGGTCGCCTTCGACGATGAATTTAGCTACTTCATCGCGCAGTTTTTCCAGTTCGCTGTCGTCCAGATCCTTGACCTTTTTAGTGGTCGCGATACCCGTTGCGGCGCAGATGAACTTTGCGCGTGGACGGCCTACACCGTAGATGGCCGTCAGGCCGATTACGGTGTGCTGATGATTGGGGATATTAACCCCTGCAATACGTGCCATTCGTTATTCCTCGATAAATAACGGTTATTAACCTTGACGCTGCTTGTGACGTGGTTCGACGCAGATTACGCGAACAACGCCCTTGCGCTTGATGATCTTGCAGTTGCGGCAGATCCGCTTGACTGAGGCGTTAACTTTCATTTTGCTCTCTCTTCTTGGTTCGATTTATAGTTACTTGGTCCGGAACACGATACGTGCACGGCTCAGGTCGTAAGGTGTCAGCTCTACCGTCACCTTGTCGCCAGGAAGAATGCGGATATAGTTCATCCGCATTTTACCCGAAATATGCCCGAGCACCACGTGTCCGTTTTCCAGCTTTACTCGAAATGTTGCATTCGGGAGATTCTCAAGAATCTCGCCCTGCATCTGTATGACGTCGTCTTTTGCCATTCGGTATGTATGAAACCGCGCTTATCGCGTCGGAATTCCGCCCTTGAAGTTTGCTTTGCGCAGCAGCGATTCATATTGCTGCGACATCACGTAGTTTTGCACTTGCGCCATGAAATCCATGGTAACAACCACAATAATCAACAGAGAAGTGCCGCCGAAGTAGAACGGTACTTTCCACTCAGCTTGCATGAATTCCGGCAACAAACACACCAAAGTGATGTAGATGGCGCCAGCCAGTGTCAAACGTGTCAGGATCTTGTCGATGTAACGGGCAGTCTGCTCACCGGGACGTATCCCTGGCACAAAGGCCCCGCTCTTCTTCAAGTTATCCGCTGTTTCCTTGCTGTTGAAGACCAGCGCTGTATAGAAGAAACAGAAAAACACGATCGCAATGGCGTACAACAGTGCGTGGATGGGCTCGCCTGGCCCCATCGATGCTGCCAAATCTTTCAGGAACCGGACTACCGGGTTGGCCGTATCGGCGCCCGTAGTAAACCAGCCCACGATCGTTGCCGGGAACAAGATAATCGACGAAGCGAAGATCGGTGGGATCACGCCGGCCATATTCAACTTCAATGGCAGGTGTGACGTCTGTCCACCGTAAATCTTGTTACCCACCTGGCGTTTCGCGTAGTTCACCAGAATCTTGCGTTGGCCACGTTCGACAAATACCACGAAGAACGTCACCGCCACAACCAGGATCATGATGATGATCGCGGAGAACGCGCCGATCGCACCGTTGCTCACCGACGAGGCCAAGCCTCCCAGCGCGCCCGGCAGACCGGCAGCGATACCCGCGAAGATGATGATCGAGATACCATTACCGAGACCGCGCTCGGTAATTTGCTCGCCCAACCACATCACGAACATGGTTCCGGTCAACAGCGTAACGACCGTAACGAAACGGAATGCATAGCCTGGATCCAGCACCAGACCTGCCTGCGACTCCAGTGCGACTGCAATGCCCAACGCTTGGAACGTAGCCAGCACCACCGTGAAATACCGGGTGTACTGGGTGATCTTGCGACGGCCTGCTTCGCCTTCTTTTTTGAGCGCTTCCATCTGCGGGGACACGATCGACACCAGTTGCATGATGATCGAGGCCGAGATGTAAGGCGTGATACCCAGCGCAAAGACTGTGAAGCGCGCGAGAGCGCCACCGCTGAACATGTTCAACATGCCCAGGATGCCACCCTCTTGCGACTTGAACAGCGCGGCCAATTGTACCGGATCGATCCCGGGAACCGGGATGTGAGCGCCGATACGATAAACCACCAATGCGCCAAGCAAGAACCAGAGCCGGCCCCAAGGGAAACCAGCCGCTGCACTTTTAGCAAGTTGTGGATTAGTCGCCAATTTTCGCTCCGATCAAGCTGTTAGCGGTCAACTCAGGCTACCGAGCCGCCGGCTGCTTCGATGGCGGCTTTCGCGCCAGCGGTCACTTTCAGGCCTTTGAGGTTCACCGCTTTGGTGATCTCGCCGGACAGAATGACGCGCACGTCGCGTGCCAGCACGCCCAGTACGCCAGCTTGCTTCAGGACCAGGATGTCGATGTCGCCAACGGCCAGGTTGTTCAGGTCGGACAGGCGCACTTCAGCTTTGAAGGTGGCGTTGAGCGACTTGAAACCGCGCTTAGGCAGACGGCGTTGCAGAGGCATCTGACCGCCTTCGAAACCGACTTTGTGGAAGCCGCCCGAACGCGATTTTTGACCCTTGTGACCACGGCCCGAGGTTTTACCCAGACCGGAGCCGATACCGCGGCCGACGCGACGCTTGTAGTGCTTAGCGCCATCGGCTGGTTGTATGGTATTCAGTTCCATGATTTCTCCGTGAGTAAGCCCGAGGGCTTACGCAACTACTTTAACGAGGTACGAGACTTTGTTGATCATGCCGCGCACGGATGGGGTGTCCTGCAACTCGGCGACCGAGTTAACACGACGCAGACCCAGACCGCGAACGGTGGCACGGTGGTCTTCACGCGTGCCGATCAAGCCCTTGACCAATTGTACTTTGACGGTTTTAGTTGTCATAATGTCCACCTCAGCCCAGGATCTCTTCTACCGACTTGCCGCGTTTCGCAGCAATCTCAGCAGGAGTACTCATTTTTGCCAGACCATCCAGCGTGGCGCGCACCAGGTTGTAAGGGTTGCTCGAGCCGGTGGATTTCGCCACGACGTCGGTCACGCCCATTACTTCGAAGATTGCGCGCATTGCGCCGCCAGCGATGACGCCGGTACCTGGTTTAGCAGGCGACATCATTACTTTCGACGCGCCGTGACGACCGGTAACGGTGTGCTGCAGGGTGCCGTTCTTCAGGTTGACCTTGATCAGGTTGCGACGGGCTTCTTCCATTGCCTTCTGCACACCAACCGGGACTTCCTTCGACTTGCCCTTGCCCATGCCGATGCGGCCATCGCCATCACCAACCACGGTCAGCGCGGCGAAACCCATGATACGACCACCCTTGACCACTTTGGTCACGCGGTTGATCGCGATCATTTTTTCGCGCATGCCGTCATCCGGCTTGTCGCTTGCCATTTTTGCTTGCATTTTTGCCATGATCGTTCCTTAGAACTTCAGACCGGCTTCGCGCGCGGCTTCTGCCAGCGCCTTCACACGGCCGTGGTAACGGAAACCGGAGCGGTCGAACGCGACTTCGGTAATCCCTGCTTTCAGTGCTTTCTCTGCGACGCGCTTGCCGACGATCGCGGCAGCAGCAGCGTTGCCGCCCTTGCCCGATTTGCCAGCCAGTTCGTTGCGCACTTCGACTTCTGCCGTGGACGCCGATACCAGAATTTTGGCATCCGGCGAGATCAGGTTCGCGTAGATATGCAGGTTAGTGCGGTGTACCGACAGGCGGTTCACTTTCTGTTGCGCGATCTTGATCCGGGTTTGGCGTCCGCGGCGCAGACGTGATTCTTTCTTGTCCATCGTCAGCCCCTAGTTACTTCTTCTTGGTTTCTTTAATCTTAACCACTTCGTCCGAATAACGGACGCCCTTGCCCTTGTAAGGCTCAGGGGAGCGGTAAGCGCGAACTTCAGCAGCCACTTGGCCCACTTGCTGACGATCGATCCCTTTGATGATGATCTCCGTCGGCGTTGCGGTTGCGCAGGTGACGCCTACTGGCATCGAGTGCACTACAGGGTGCGAGAAGCCCAGCGACAGATTCAGCTTGTCGCCTTGCGCTTGCGCCTTGTAACCCACACCAACCAGGTTCAGCTTTTTCTCGAAACCCTTGGTCACGCCAGTGACCATGTTGTTGACCAGTGCGCGCAGCGTACCGGACATGGCATTGGCTTCGCGGCTGTCATTAGCGGCGGCAAAGCTCAGGGTTCCTGCATTGTTTTCCACCGTTACCTGGCCGTTCAGGGCCTGGGTCAAGACGCCCAGCGGGCCCTTGACGGTGATCGCTGCTGCGGAGATGGCGACTTCAGCGCCAGCTGGCACAGCGATTGGCATTTTAGCTACACGAGACATGTCTAACTCCTTATGCGACGTAGCAAATAACTTCGCCGCCGACACCGGTAGCGCGTGCTTTGCGGTCAGTCATGACGCCTTGCGGAGTCGACACGATCGCCACACCCAAGCCATTCATCACAGTAGGGATCTCGTCTTTGCCCTTGTAGACGCGCAGGCCCGGACGGGACACGCGCTCAAGGCGCTCAATGACGGGACGGCCAACATAATACTTCAAACCGATTTTCAGTTCCGCTTTGCCACCAGCTTCGGCTACGGCGAAATCTTCAATGTAACCCTCGTCCTTGAGGACGTTGGCAATCGCAATTTTAACTTTCGACGATGGCATGGCCACGGTCGTCTTTTGCACGCCTTGGGCGTTACGAATGCGGGTCAGCATATCGGCGATAGGATCGCTCATACTCATTGCATATTCTCCTATTACCAGCTTGCTTTAGTCATACCCGGGATCTCACCACGCATGGCGAATTCACGGAGCTTGATACGGCCCAGACCGAATTTACGGAAGGTGCCGCGTGGACGACCGGTGACGGCGCAGCGGTTACGCTGGCGGGTCGGAGCCGAGTTACGTGGCAGCGCTTGCAGTTTCAGGCGCGCTTCGTAACGTTCTTCTTCCGACTTCGACTGGTCATCAATGATGGCCTTCAGCGAAGCGCGCTTGGCAGCAAACTTGTTTGCCAGGTCGACGCGTTTCTGCTCACGGTTAATCAGTGCGAGTTTTGCCATGATCTTCTTAGTTCCTGAACGGGAATTTAAAGGCGGCGAGCAGAGCTTTCGCTTCGTCGTCGGTCTTGGCGGTGGTGGTGATCGAAATATTCATACCACGCAGCGCATCGATCTTGTCGTACTCGATTTCCGGGAAGATGATCTGCTCTTTGACACCGATGTTGTAGTTACCACGACCATCGAACGAGCGGCCATTGACACCACGGAAATCGCGCACGCGCGGCAGAGCCACGGTGATGAAGCGATCCAGGAACTCGTACATGCGAGCGCCGCGCAGGGTGACCATGGTACCGATCGGGTAGCCTTCACGGATTTTGAAACCCGCGATAGCTTTGCGCGACTTGGTGGTCACTGGCTTCTGGCCAGCAATCTTAGTCAGGTCGCCGACAGCGTGTTCGAGGACTTTCTTGTCCGCGATAGCCTCACCAACACCCATGTTCAGGGTGATCTTGGTCAGACGTGGAACTTCCATCACCGACTTGTAACCGAATTTCGCGGTCAGGTCAGCGACGACTTTTTCTTTATAGAATTCTTGGAGACGTGCCATGATTTCTTAAGCCTTCACTACTTCGCCGGACGATTTGAAGACGCGGACTTTTTTGCCATCCACTTCTTTGAAACCGACACGGTCTGCCTTGCCAGTCGCTGCATTGAACAATGCAACGTTGGACACGTGAATCGGCATAGTCTTATCGACGATACCACCTTGTACGCCAGTCATTGGGTTAGGCTTGGTCGCTTTTTTAGCGACGTTGACGCCTTCAACCACGACATGCTCAGCATCGATACGCTGCTGAACGACGCCACGTTTGCCCTTGTCTTTCCCGGTCAGAACGATGACTTCGTCGTTTTTACGAATCTTATCCATTACGACTCCTTACAGGACTTCCGGTGCCAGGGACACGATCTTCATGAACTTTTCAGTGCGCAGCTCGCGCGTCACTGGTCCAAAAATACGGGTACCGATCGGTTCCAGCTTGGCATTCAGCAGAACGGCAGCGTTGCCGTCGAACTTCACCAGGGAACCGTCTTGGCGGCGAACACCTTTAGCGGTGCGCACTACCACGGCGTTATAAATTTCACCTTTTTTGACACGGCCACGTGGCGCAGCAACCTTAACGGTTACCTTGATCACGTCGCCAATGCCAGCATAACGGCGCTTGGAGCCGCCCAATACCTTGATGCACATTACTTCTTTGGCACCGGTATTGTCAGCCACTTCGAGCCGGCTTTCAGTTTGAATCATAGTATTCTCTTTCCCAACTTAAGCCGAAGAATCCACACAATGCGGACCTGCGGTCAGTCTTGGTCCCGCCAGAGCGCTCATGAAGAGCCCACTGTTTGGGTGCTTGACCTTCGTCTTGCTACTGACCGCGCGGTTCAGCGTCTGTGGCCAGACACTTTGCGGCGTTACATGAACGAAGCCCGCAAGTATTACATACAACTCGCGGGCTTGCAAGAACTAATTGAAAATCGCCCCCGGCCCGAAAGCCGGAGGCGAACAATCAATTAAACGATTTGCGCGGCTTGCACCACGCGCGTCACGGTCCATGCCTTCGTTTTGGAGATCGGACGACCTTCCACGATTTCCACCGTGTCACCGGCTTTCACCTGGTTGGTCTCGTCGTGCGCGTGATACTTGTTCGAGCGCACGATGATCTTGCCGTACAAAGGATGCTTGACGTGACGTTCGATCAGAACGGTGACGGTTTTGTCCATCTTGTCGGACACCACTTTACCGATCAGGGTGCGCTTGAGCGACTTTACTGGTTCGGTCATTTGGCTTCCTTCGTGTTCATTACCGTTTTTACACGTGCGATATCGCGACGTACCTTCTTGAGCTGCGAAGTGTTGCTCAGCTGCTGCGTAGCGGTTTGCATACGCAGGCCGAACTGGGCCTTCAACAGGTCATTCAGCTCTTTTTGCAGAGCTGCCTGGTCTTTGCCGCGGAGTTCAGATGCTTTCATATTTCACTCCTGTTATTGGCCGACTTGACGGACCACGAAAGTGGTCGCCAGTGGCAGTTTGGCAGCGGCCAGGCGGAATGCTTCGCGCGCCAGTACTTCATCTACGCCGTCCATTTCGTACAGGACTTTGCCCGGACGGATTTCAGCGACGTAGTATTCCGGATTACCCTTACCGTTACCCATACGGACTTCGGCAGGCTTGTTCGAAATTGGCTTGTCCGGGAAGATACGAATCCAGATACGGCCACCACGTTTGATGTGACGGGTCATGGCGCGACGTGCGGCTTCGATCTGGCGTGCCGTGATACGACCACGGGCAACGGCTTTCAGACCGAACTCACCGAACGACACCGAAGTGCCGGTGCCATGCGAAATGCCGGTGTTGCGGCCTTTCTGCTCTTTACGATACTTCCTGCGTGCTGGTTGCAGCATGATTATTCTCCTGCTTTCTCGGCCGGCTTGGCGGCAGTGCGAACACGAGCGCCTGGAGCCGCTGGCTTGGCGCCGGCGCCTGCTGGACGCGGACGGCCAGCTGGTTTGCCGTCGTCACGACGTGGGCCACGTGGCTTCTTCTCGTCCGGCGGGGTATCGATGACTGGTGCATCGCCGTTCGGCGCGCGGTCACCCTTGTATACCCACACCTTGACACCGATGATGCCGTAGGTGGTCGAAGCTTCGCTGGTACCGTAGTCGATATCGGCGCGCAGGGTGTGCAGTGGCACACGGCCTTCGCGATACCACTCTTTACGAGCGATTTCGATACCGTTCAGACGGCCCGACGACATGATCTTGATGCCCAGGGCACCCAGACGCATGGCGTTTTGCATGGCGCGCTTCATGGCGCGACGGAACATGATGCGCTTTTCCAGCTGCTGAGCGATCGAATCGGCGATCAGTTGCGAGTCGATTTCCGGCTTGCGGATTTCTTCGATATTGACGTGCACTGGCACGCCCATGATCTTGGTCAGCGCGGCCTTCAGCACTTCGATGTCTTCGCCTTTTTTACCAATGACCACGCCCGGACGCGAGCTGTAGATCGTGAAGCGCGCGTTCTTGGCAGGACGCTCGATGACGATGCGGCCGACCGAAGCGTTCTTCAGCTTGGTTTTCAGGTAGGCGCGTGCCTTCAGATCTTCGTTCAGCATCGAAGCGAAGTTGCTGTTGCCCGCGTACCAACGCGAGGCCCAGTTACGGGTAACCGACAGGCGGAAGCCGGTTGGGTGAATTTTTTGACCCATTTTTAGCTCCTTAGTTGCCGACGGTCACGTAAATGTGACACGATTGTTTCGAGATGCGATCGCCCCGGCCCTTAGCGCGTGCAGTGAAGCGCTTCAGGATCGGGCCCTTTTCGACGTAAATGACTTTTACGAACAGTTCGTCGATGTCGGCGCCATCATTGTGCTCGGCGTTCGCGATGGCGGACTCCAGCACTTTCTTGATGATGGTCGCGCCCTTTTTTGGGCTGAATTGCAGAATGTTGAGTGCAGCGTCAACTTTCTTGCCGCGGATCTGGTCAGCCACGAGGCGACCTTTCTGATCCGACAAGCGCACACCCTTGAGGATAGCTTTGGTTTCCATTATTTCTTCGCCTTCTTGTCAGCGGCATGGCCCTTGAACGTGCGGGTCAGCGCGAATTCACCGAGCTTGTGACCAACCATGTTCTCGGAAACGTACACTGGCACGTGCAGCTTGCCATTGTGGACGGCGATCGTCAGGCCGATGAAGTCAGGCATGATGGTCGAACGACGGGACCAGGTTTTGATTGGCTTTTTGTCTTTGGCAGCTTGCGCGGCTTCGACTTTTTTCACCAGGTGGGCGTCACAGAACGGCCCTTTTTTCAATGAACGAGTCATGTGCTACCCCTTATTTCTTGCCGCGGCGCGAGACGATCATGGAAGAAGTACGCTTGTTGCTGCGGGTCTTCTTACCCTTAGTCTGTTGGCCCCAAGGCGACACTGGATGACGACCAGCTGCAGTTTTACCTTCACCACCACCGTGCGGGTGATCGACCGGGTTCATGACCACACCGCGAACGGTAGGACGAACACCGCGCCAGCGCATCGCGCCGGCCTTACCGATTTTACGCAGGCTGTGTTCGGCGTTGCCGACTTCACCCACGGTTGCACGGCACTCGATGTGCACGCGACGTACTTCACCCGAGCGCAGGCGAACCTGGGCGTAGGTGCCGTCACGGGCCATCAGGACCACGCCGGCGCCGGCGGAACGGGCCATTTGGGCACCCTTACCTGGCAGCATTTCGACGCAGTGCATGACGGTACCGACCGGAATGTTGCGGATCGGCAGGCAGTTGCCCGACTTGATCGGCGCTTCCGAACCATTCATCACTGCATCGCCAACGGACATGCCCTTGGTTGCGATGATGTACTGGCGTTCGCCGTCGGCGTAGCACAGCAGGGCGATATTCGCGGTGCGGTTTGGATCGTATTCGATCCGTTCCACTTTCGCTGGAATGCCATCCTTCTGACGCTTGAAGTCGATCAGGCGATAGTGCTGCTTGTGACCACCGCCGATGTGACGGGTGGTGATGTGGCCGTTGTTGTTACGACCAGCAGTTTTCGATTTTTTCTCAACCAGGGCTGCGAACGGACGACCTTTGTACAGGTCCGGGTTCACAACCTTCACCATGCCGCGACGGCCTGGGGAGGTTGGCTTCATCTTAACGAGTGCCATTATTTAGCCTCCTCGGAGAAATTGATTTCCTGGCCAGGCTTCAGGCACACGAAAGCGCGCTTGGTATGGTTGCGGCGGCCGGAGTGAGCACCGGAACGCTTCTGCTTACCTTCGCGGTTGACGGTCTGCACCGATTCCACTTCCACTTTGAACAGCAGTTCAACAGCGGCTTTGATTTCTGGCTTGGTCGCGTCGGTGGTTACACGGAACACGATCTGTTCGTTCTTTTCCGCGACCATGGTGGCCTTCTCGGAAATGACCGGAGCCAGCAGCACCTTCATCAGGCGCTCTTCGCTAAATTTCAATGCGCTCATGCCAGCATCTCCTCAATCTTAGCCAGTGCAGCTTTGGTGACCAGGATCTTCTTGTAGAACACCAGGGACATTGGATCTGCGTGACGTGGTTCAACAACCAGTACGTTAGGCAGGTTACGCGATGCCAGTTCCAGGTTTTCGTTGGCGACGTCGGTGATGATCAGTACCGAGTCAAAGCCCATGCCGGTCAGCTTTTGCGACAGCAGCTTGGTCTTTGGCGCTTCGATCGTCAGGTCTTCGATGATCGTCAGGCGATCTTCGCGAGCCAGCTGGGACAGGATCGAGCAGATACCTGCGCGATACATCTTCTTGTTCACTTTGTGGGTGAAGTTCTCGTCAGGCGAGTTCGGGAAGATGCGACCACCGCCGCGCCACAGTGGCGACGACGACATACCAGCACGAGCACGGCCGGTACCTTTTTGGCGCCATGGCTTCTTGGTCGTGTGGTGGACTTCTTCACGGTCTTTTTGTTTACGGTTGCCGCTGCGAGCATTGGCTTGGTAAGCAACGACGACTTGGTGGATCAGGGCTTCGTTGTAGTCACGGCCGAAAATGGTGTCGGCGGCAGCTACGTTAGAGGCGGCTTGACCTTGAGCGTTCAAGAGCTTGAGTTCCATCGTTTAAGCTCCCTTCTTTGCTTTAACTTTGACAGCAGGCGATACAACCACCTGGCCATTTTTCGCGCCTGGGATCGCGCCTTTGACCAGCAGCAGCTGACGGTCGGCATCGATACGGGCGATTTCGAGGTTCTGCACAGTGCGGGTGACGTCACCGAGGTGACCGGTCATGCGCTTACCAGGGAACACGCGGCCTGGATCTTGCGCCATACCGATGGAACCTGGAACATTGTGCGAACGGGAGTTACCGTGGGTAGCACGGCCCGAAGCAAAGTGGTGACGCTTGATGGTACCGGCGTAGCCTTTACCGATCGTGACACCTTGAACGTCGATCTTCTGACCGACTTCGAACAGGGAAGCGGCAACAACGTCGCCAGCTTTCAGTTCGGCAGCTTTGGCTGCGTCAACGCGGAACTCTTTCAACAGAGTACCAGCTTCGACACCGGCTTTAGCGTGGTGACCAGCAACAGCCTTCGTTACGCGGGAAGCGCGACGTTGACCGAATGCGACCTGAACCGCGGTATAACCGTCGGTTTCAGGAGTTTTGATTTGCGCAACACGGTTGTTCGATACGTCCAACACGGTGACTGGGATCGAATCCCCGTCATCGGTGAAGATGCGCATCATACCAACCTTGCGACCGAGAAGGCCAAGGCTCATTTTTTCTCCAATTCCCACCTACGATTGGGCGGGGATATGTTGAACTACTAAAATTAGTACGGACCAATAAAAAGACGTATCCATACCGAAGCCGGCTAGTGTAGCGCGAAAAGACCCTTGACGCAACAACTTAATACGGGGTATGTCGGGTTTCCGCGGCGTTATCCGCGCACTCCCACGATGCCCCCGCAGAACAAGGCGCCATGCCGATCGCGGCGGAGTCGGCCAAGACGAAGATGCGCGTAAATCTTGTCACTACGCAAGGCACATATGGACGTTTCGGACGAAGCTTCACAGCAACTCCAGCCCGTTTGAGCGGACGTCATCATGCACAGACTCATGCCTGAATTTTCACCTCCGCTAATCGCCAGCCTAGGATTTTTCCTTCTCGCCCTAATCATCGGACGAGATTACTCATGTCATGGCGGACTGGAACTTTATGTTATCGCCGGCTTGATAGGCTTGGCATTCTTGCTGGGCGCGCCGTTCTTCAAATCACGACAGCGCGCCTTCGTTGCTCAATTCGGATTGAGCATTGCGTACGCGGCAATCGGTGCGTTCGCCTGGGGCGGATCTTTCTTTATCGGCAACATGAATTTCATGTGCCGGCTTTTTTGATTTGGCCGGCGCGCGCTTCAGCATTCGGGGACGTGGATGCTGGCCTTGATGTGCTTCAGATGGGCGACGATGGTGAAAGTCATCACCACCAGCAGCGACCACGAGCTCCACTTGCTGACATGCACCGCGGACCAGGCGCCCAGCTGGTTGGGATAGCGCCACACGCCCCAGAACGTGCTGATATTCTCGGCCAGCCAGATGAAAAAGCCGATCAACACGAAGGCCAGCAGCATCGGCATGCAGCGGTCGCGGTCCAGTGGCCGGAACACCACCGTGGTGCGGGCGTACAGACCCAGCGCGCAGGCCGCCAGATACCAGCGGTAGTCGCCGATGTAATGGTGGGTGAAGAAGTTCACGTAGATCAGCACGGCGATCAGCACCGCCATCCAGTACGGCGGATGATGTCGGATGCGCAAGTCGAACAGGCGCCAGGCCTGGATGATGTAGCTGCCCACCGCCGCGTACATAAAGCCCGAGAACAGTGGCACGCCCCACAGTTTGGTGTAGGCGAAGTCCGGTTAGCTCCACGACTGGATCGCCCCCGACACCTTGAACACCTCCAGCCCGAAGCCGACCACATGGAACAGGCTGACCGCCTTCAGCTCGTCCCACGTCTCCAGCCCCGCCCACACCATGCCCAGCTGGATCGCCAACGCAACGAGCAGCAGCACATCGTAGCGCGGCAGGCCCAGCACGCCGGCGCGCGGCACAAGCAGCACTGCACCGAAGAACAGCGCGACGAACAGGCAGGCCCTCGCCTCCTTCAGGCCGAAGTACAGGAATTCGGCCACGAAGCGCGCCCAGCCGCGCAGGCCTGGACGGACGAAGTAGTCAAGCAGGTGGTGGTCCAGCGCAGCAAGCATGGTCGTTCCGGTTGGGTATTTGGCAAGCGACTCTAGCGTCAAGGCGCGGCGCTGTCCAGCCGTGACAGGCGAAAAAAAACCGGGCAGCAAGTGCCCGGTTTTTCAGACTTCCGGTTCTAAGCGATCAGAACGAGTAGGAAGCGCTTGCGGCGAAGGTGCGGAACTGCGGCGTGGTGAACGTAGCACGGTAGTTCACTTGTGCGTCCTTGTTCAACAGGTTGTTGATGTACAAGGCCAGTTTCACGTTCTTGATGCCGGAGTACGACAGGTTGTAGTCCAGCGTGGTGAGGCTGCGCACGCGCTCGCATGCAGGCATGTTGGCGGCGCTGACACCAGCATCCACACAGTAGTTCACGTTGTCATCGCTGTTCAGGCTGTAGCCGCCGTTGTAGTTGACGGTGGCGCCATGGTCGAACTCGCCAACTTTCAACGAAGCACGCAGCTTGGTGTTCAGGCGCGCCTGGGCGTCGTAGTTGCCGGCCGAGTTCATGCCGTAGGCGTTGTCAGCTACCGCGAAGACCTGGTAGTTCAGTGCGTAGTTACCTTCCAGTTTCAGACGCAGATCGCCCACGTTCGGGATCTTGACGCGGCCAGCGATGTCGAAGTCGACGCCCGATGCCCTAGTCTTGCCACTGTTGACGTATGGGTTGTAGATCAGGCCCAGCTTGCCGATGTTCTGGAAGTTGACGGTGGTGCCTGGCGCGTATTTCTTGACCAGGGTCAGGAACTCGTTGTCAGTCGCGGTGCTGTCCACGCGCACCAGCTGGCCGGCCGGCAGCGTGGCCTCGCTTTTCAGCACGTCGCCAATGTCACGTGTGCCGATTTCGTCCTTGCGCTCGATATTGTAGTAGTCGAGTGCCAGGGTCCAGTTCTTGACCGGCTCAAACACCAGGCCCAGCGTATACGAACGCGAGGTTTCCGGCTTCAGGTCAGGATTCGACTTGGTAAAGCTCGGCACCGAACCCTTGCAGTCGCTGAGCAGGAAGGTGTTGGCCAAGGCCTTGTCGGTGGTGGTCGCGGTCGACGCATTCTGAACCAGCTTGTTCAACTCCGTGGCGATCGGGCAGCGACGCAGGTCGTTGATCGGGGTGCTGATCGCACTACGGCCCAGGCCGTTACCGGCTTCGACGATGTTCGGCGCACGGAAACCGCCCGAAGCCGTACCGCGCAGCAGCAGCGTTTCGGTGGCATTGAATTTCAGGCCGACCTTAGGCGAAACGTGCGCTTCGGTGCCGCTGGTCTTGTCGGCGCGCAGGGCGGCGCTCAGCTCCAGCTTCTTGACGACTGGAACGGTCGCTTCGGTGAAGAGCGCGTAGTGGCTGACGGCGTCTTTGACCTGCAGGCCGAAGATACCAACCAGGTCGCCGCGCAGGACGTTGTCCGAGCTCGACATTTCATACGATTCGCGACGCAGGTCGGTACCCACGGCAACGCTCAGCGGACCAGCTGGCAGTTGGGCAACCGCGCCGGACACGGTAGCGTCGAAGAACGAGATCTTCGATTTACCTTTGGTGGTACGGACCGGGAACATCGATTCCAGCAGGGCTGTATCGTTTTTCTGGCCGAACTTGTAGGTGTTGTTGACGATCGCGTCGGTGTAGCCCTTCATGCTGGTCGCGCGGGTGGATTTGGTGGCCGACGAGGTCATGTAGCCGGCCGCCGATTTCCAGTCGTAGTCGCCGACGGTGCCGTTCAGGGCCAGCATGGCGCGGCTCTGGTCGGACTCGGTGCGATTGAAGTTGAAGCCGTCGCCGGTGTCCATCAGACGCGCGCGCAGTTCAATGGCCTGCGACGTGCTATTGCCGTTGTTACCAACTGGCAGCTTCGGATAGAAGAACGGGCCGATCATCTTGCCGTCGATCGCGTTGTACCAGGTGTTGGGCGAGGTGGTCGAGAAGGTGGCCAGCGGTGCGACGATGTATTCGTTGGTCGCGCCAGCGGTGCTGAATTCAAAATTGGCGTCGATGTTGGCGCCGATCTTGAAGTGGGTGTTGCTCATCGCCGCATAACGCTTGTTGTTGGTCACCAGGCCGGTGTATGGCAGCAGGTCAAATTTGCACAGCTTGTCGGCCGGGTCGATCTGGTCGGCGGGGCAGCCAGGCAAAGCGACGATCTTGGCGCTGTTGTAGAAGTAGTTGCCGGTCGGCGAATAGGTGTTCTTGGCATCCCAGGTCGAGTGGCCAGGGGTCTTGCGGTACCAGTCAGGGTACTTGCCGCGCATGTCGCCGATGCTGTAGCCATCGCGCTTGTAGCCTTCGAAGGTGATGTAGGTGTTGAAGCCTTGCTTGTCGATATCGCCGTAACCGTAGATCGCCGAGACGCTGCGGTTGCGGTTGTCCTGGAAGCCGTCGGCGGTCTCGTAGTTGACCGTGATCTTGCCGCCCTCGTAGTCCTTGCGCAGGATGATGTTGATCACGCCGGCGATCGCGTCCGAACCGTAGATGGCCGAAGCGCCATCTTTCAGGATCTCGATGCGCTCGACCGCGTCGGTCGGGATCGCGTCCAGGTTGGTGAAGTTTTCCTGCGCGCCGTCAGCCAGGCCGTAAGGGGCGATGCGGCGGCCGTTGACCAGGATCAGGGTGGCGACTTTTCCCAGGTTGCGCATTTCGATGCCGGACGCGCCGGTGGCGAAGCCGGTCGAACCCTGCGTTGCCGAATTAAGGTTGACGGAGGTGGCGCTCGACGAACGCAGCAGGCCCAGGATGGTGTGCTGGCCGGTACGTTCGATGTCGTCGCGGGTCAGGACCTGGACCGAGGCGGCAGCCTCGTTGTCGGTACGCTTGATGCTGGAACCGGTGATTTCGACGCGTTGGAGTTTAGGTTCGGTGTCAGCGGCTTGCTGAGCGATGGCGTGCTGCGAGAAAGCGACGGTCAATGCGATAGCGATCGCACTTTTTTTTAAAAAGTGGTTTTTTCAAGAACTGCTCCCAGATGTGGTTATTTAATCTGCGCGTTCGCTATCGCTCACCTGGGTAAGATGAACCTAGCTTTTCACGTCTGTCGCAAATTTTGCACACATTTGGTGCATGCAACAAGGGATACAGTACGTTACATTACAATTTAGTTAGTTTATTAATGTGTTTGTTGTTTTTTGGAACAACTGCTTTTGAAATAGCGGTGCAAACGACAATAGGGCCGGGCGTGTTCGCGTTGGCGAACAGGCCCGGCCCCATCATCAGCTGGCGGCGGAACAAGCGCTCCGCCGGCCGGCTTAACAGCGATTACTGCAGTTTGATTTCGACGTCAACACCAGCTGGCAGGTCCAGCTTCATCAGTGCGTCAACGGTCTTGTCGGTTGGGTCGACGATGTCCATCAGGCGCTGGTGGGTACGGATCTCGAACTGGTCGCGCGAGGTCTTGTTGACGTGTGGCGAACGCAGAACGTCGAAACGCTGGATGCGGGTTGGCAGTGGGACTGGACCCTTGACAACGGCGCCGGTGCGCTTAGCGGTGTCAACGATTTCCAGTGCGGACTGGTCGATCAGCTTGTAGTCGAAAGCTTTCAGGCGGATACGGATTTTCTGGTTTGGTGCGGACATGATATTTCCTCGAAAGAGCGAACTGACAACTATGTAGCGTCAGCAATGTTTAAAAGAACGAGTATTACTGTAACTGGGTCGACATGGTATCACACCATGCCGACCCAGTTTCATCTCAGCGCTTAAAAATTAAGCGATGATTTTAGCAACAACGCCAGCGCCGACGGTACGGCCGCCTTCGCGGATAGCGAAGCGCAGACCTTCTTCCATCGCGATCGGGTTGATCAGCTTGACGGTGATCGACACGTTATCGCCTGGCATAACCATTTCTTTGTCCGCTGGCAGTTCGATCGAACCGGTCACGTCAGTCGTACGGAAGTAGAACTGTGGACGATAGTTGTTGAAGAACGGAGTATGACGGCCGCCTTCGTCTTTCGACAGAACATAGATCTCGCCGGTGAAGTGGTTGTGCGGCTTGATCGAGCCTGGCTTGGCCAGAACCTGACCACGCTGTACGTCTTCACGCTTGGTGCCGCGCAGCAGCAGACCGACGTTGTCGCCAGCCATGCCCTGGTCCAGCAGCTTGCGGAACATTTCCACGCCGGTGCAGATGGTCTTGACGGTGTCGGTGATACCGACGATTTCGATCTCTTCGCCGACTTTGATGATGCCGCGCTCGATACGACCGGTAACTACGGTACCGCGACCCGAGATCGAGAACACGTCTTCCACTGGCATCAGGAAGGCGCCGTCCACTGCGCGCTCTGGCGTAGGGATGTAGCTGTCCAGTGCGTCGGCCAGGGCCATGATGGCTACTTCGCCCAGAGGACCGGTGTCGCCGTCCAGCGCTTTACGTGCCGAACCTTTGATGATAGGCAGGTCATCGCCTGGGAATTCGTACTTCGACAACAACTCGCGAACTTCCATTTCAACCAGTTCCAGCAGCTCTTCGTCGTCAACCAGATCGCACTTGTTCAGGAACACGACGATGTATGGAACGCCAACTTGACGGGCCAGCAGGATGTGCTCGCGGGTCTGTGGCATTGGGCCGTCGGCTGCGGAGCAAACCAGGATCGCGCCGTCCATCTGCGCTGCGCCGGTAATCATGTTTTTGATGTAGTCGGCGTGGCCTGGGCAGTCAACGTGAGCGTAGTGACGGGTAGCGGTTTCGTACTCGACGTGCGCGGTGTTGATGGTGATGCCGCGTGCTTTTTCTTCTGGTGCTGCATCGATCTGGTCGTAGGCTTTAGCTTCGCCGCCGAATTTCTTCGACAGAACGGTAGCGATTGCTGCGGTCAGGGTGGTCTTGCCGTGGTCGACGTGGCCGATGGTGCCGACGTTGACGTGCGGCTTGGTCCGTTCGAATTTCTCTTTTGCCATTTTATTCTTCCTTAGAACAATGTTTTAAATATGCGCCCGGAGGATCTCCCCGGGCGCAAAACAATACAAATTACTTAGCTTTAGCGGTAACGATCGCGTCGATAACGTGCTTAGGCGCTTCCGAGTAGTGCTTGAATTCCATCGTGTAGGTAGCGCGACCTTGCGTTGCGGAACGCAGGGTGGTCGAGTAACCGAACATTTCCGACAGAGGCACTTCAGCTTTGATGATCTTGCCACCGCCGCCTGGGATCTCGTCCATGCCCTGCACCATACCGCGGCGGGACGACAGATCGCCCATCACGGTACCGGCGTAGTCTTCCGGCGTTTCCACTTCCACAGCCATCATTGGCTCCAGAATGACTGGCGACGCTTTGCGGCAGCCTTCTTTGAACGCCATCGAAGCGGCCATCTGGAACGCGTTTTCGTTCGAGTCCACATCGTGGTACGAACCGAAGAACAGCGTGACCTTGACGTCGACCACTGGGTAGCCAGCCAGAACACCGGTGTTCAGGGTGCCGCGCACGCCTTTTTCCACCGCAGGGATGTATTCGCGAGGAACGGTACCGCCCTTGATCGCGTCAACGAATTCGAAGCCCTTGCCTGGTTCTTGCGGTTCGATCTTCAGAACCACGTGACCGTATTGACCACGACCACCCGATTGCTTGACGAACTTGCCTTCGGATTCTTCGCACACCTTGCGGATCGTTTCGCGGTAGGCAACCTGTGGCTTGCCGACGGTCGCTTCCACGCCGAATTCGCGCTTCATACGGTCAACGATAATTTCCAGGTGCAGCTCGCCCATACCACCGATGATGGTCTGGCCCGACTCTTCGTCGGTCTTGACGCGGAACGAAGGATCTTCCTGAGCCAGACGGTTCAGTGCCAGACCCATTTTTTCCTGGTCAGCCTTGGTCTTTGGTTCCACAGCCTGTTGAATCACCGGCTCAGGGAAGACCATGCGCTCCAGTACGATGATCGCGGTCGGATCGCACAGGGTTTCGCCGGTGGTCACGTCTTTCAGACCCACTGCGGCGGCGATGTCGCCGGCGCGCACTTCTTTGATCTCTTCGCGCTGGTTAGCGTGCATCTGCAGAATACGACCCAGACGCTCTTTACGGCCTTTGACCGAGTTGTACACGGTGTCGCCCGAATTGATGGCGCCCGAGTACACGCGGAAGAAGGCCAGCTGGCCGACGAACGGGTCGGTCATGATCTTGAATGCCAGCGCCGAGAACTTCTCTTCGTCCGAAGCTTTACGGGTGGTTGGCTGTTCGTCCTCGTCGGTACCGCCGACGTCGTCGATGTCCAGTGGCGACGGCAGGTATTCGATGACCGCGTCCAGCATGGCCTGTACGCCCTTGTTCTTGAAGGCGGTACCGCACATCATAGGAACGATTTCGGAAGCGATGGTGCGTTCGCGCAGCGCTTTCTTGATCTCGGCTTCCGACAGGTCGCCTTCTTCCAGGTACTTGTTCATCAGTTCTTCGGACGCTTCAGCAGCGACTTCCACCATCTTCTCGCGCCACTCGGCGGCCGACTCGGCCAGCTCTGCAGGGATCTCGACGTAGTCGAACTTCATGCCCTGGGACGCTTCGTCCCACAGGATGGCTTTCATCTTGACCAGATCGATCACGCCCTTGAAGTTTTCTTCAGCGCCGATCGGGATCTGGATCAGGACCGGGTTCGCCTTCAGGCGAGCGCGCATCTGCTCGTAGACCTTGAAGAAGTTGGCGCCGGTACGGTCCATCTTGTTGACGAAGGCCAGACGTGGCACTTTGTACTTGTTAGCCTGACGCCATACGGTTTCCGACTGTGGCTGAACACCGCCCACTGCGCAGTAAACCATGCAAGCACCGTCGAGCACGCGCATCGAACGTTCAACTTCAATGGTGAAGTCAACGTGGCCTGGCGTGTCGATGATGTTGATGTGGTGCTCAGGGAAGTTGTTAGCCATACCCTTCCAGAAGCAGGTCGTCGCTGCCGAGGTAATGGTAATACCGCGCTCTTGTTCCTGTTCCATCCAGTCCATGGTGGCGGCGCCATCGTGAACTTCACCGATCTTGTGATTCACGCCCGTGTAGAACAGGACGCGTTCGGTGGTGGTGGTCTTACCTGCATCGATGTGAGCGGAGATACCGATATTGCGGTAGCGCTCGATGGGGGTCTTGCGGGCCATAATTATTCCTAAATCTTTGAATGGACAAAACCGAGCGCCATTTTTGCTGACAAAAATGAGCCCGGCCTCGAACAACAGATAACAGCCAGACCACGCAGGATCCGGCCGATTTGATTAGAAGCGGAAGTGCGAGAACGCCTTGTTCGCTTCAGCCATGCGGTGAACTTCGTCACGCTTCTTCATTGCACCGCCGCGGCCTTCAGCCGCTTCCATCAGCTCACCGCCGAGGCGTTGTGGCATGGATTTTTCGCTGCGCTTGTTCGCAGCTTCACGCAGCCAGCGCATGGACAGAGCCATACGACGCACTGGGCGCACTTCAACCGGCACCTGGTAGTTTGCACCACCGACGCGACGGGATTTAACTTCAACCAGTGGCTTGGCGTTGTTGATCGCGGTAGCGAACACTTCCAACGGATCCTTGCCCGACTTGGCTGCGATGTGCTCGAAGGCACCGTAGATGATGTTTTCTGCGACCGATTTTTTACCGGACAGCATCAGAACGTTCACGAACTTGGCGACATCCGTGTTGCCGAATTTTGGATCCGGCAGAATCTCGCGCTTGGGTACTTCACGACGACGTGGCATATCAATTCCTTTCAATCTTCAGTTGAGGTGCGCAGATATGGGATTCGCACTCTCGCGGAGGGCCATCATAGCCGACCACTTACTCGACCAATTGCGGTCGATTACATTCACTTAGTTAGCTGCCACTGAGCGAAAACTTTTAAAGCTATTGCAAACTGCGATTACTTCTTGGCTTGCTTGGCACGCTTGGTACCGTATTTCGAGCGAGCTTGCTTACGGTCTTTAACGCCCTGGGTATCCAGTGCACCGCGAACCATGTGGTAACGCACACCTGGCAAATCCTTTACACGACCGCCGCGCAGCAGGACAACGCTGTGCTCTTGCAGGTTGTGGCCTTCACCGCCGATGTACGAAATGACTTCGAAACCGTTGGTCAGACGAACTTTGGCTACTTTACGCAGCGCCGAGTTAGGCTTTTTAGGAGTGGTGGTGTACACACGGGTGCAAACACCGCGCTTTTGCGGGCTGTTTTCCAGCGCCGGCGATTTGCTTTTCACGGTCAGAGCGACGCGTGGATTGCGAATCAGTTGATTGATGGTTGGCATCGTTATAAACCCAACAAAATTACAACATTAATAACCCGGACGACTGTCCGGCGACTAAAACCTAGTCTCGATCTACAGGAACAACGGAGGCGCGAATAGCCACTCGCGAGGAGCGGCCTGAAACAGCGTATACGATGTGCAGAATAAATTGAGAACTCGCGAGTATAGACGTGGTCGGGACACCAGTCAATCTATTTCGCGGCGGAATGCGGCCGCGGCGGGCACGCAAACACTAGCTGAAAGGTCAGGAAACACTTGATAATAGCAGACAATCTCCAACCTTCCCTGTCTATGCGATCTTTGTTGCGCCCCGCTCCCCTGTTCGTGCTGTTTAGCTACCTGCTGCTGTCGCTGGTGCCCTGCGTGCCCATCCTGCTGGGACGGCAAGTGCCGGAGCTGACGCACATCCTGCTGGTCGAGCTGCTGGCCTGGGTCGCGGTGTGGGGCGTGTTGCAGCGCCCGGCCTGGTTCCACTGGCTGCTGCTGCCGGCCTTCCTGGCGCTGCCGACCGAGCTGTACCTGTTCATCTACTACGGCCAGGGCATCTCCACCCACCACCTGGGCATCATCGCCGAGACCAGCCCCAGGGAGGCGCTGGAATTCCTCGGCCGCAAAGTGTGGCTGATGGGCGCGGTGATGCTGGCGGCAATCGCATGGTGGATCGCGGTGCAGCTGGCCGCCCGCCGCAGCCCGCAGCTGGCCTGGCGCGGCAAATCCCGTTGGAGCGCGCTGCTTATATTAGCGGCGCTGTCCGCGCTGTGGGTCTACGGCTGGGAATTCGGCATCCGCGCCAGGCCGGCGCAGAAGGCCTCGGCCTCGGCCTCTGCATCGGCGGCGGCCAGCATCAAGCCGGCCAGCGCCAGGCCGGCCGGGTCGGCGCTGGGCTCGGCCATCGGCTCGGCGCTCAGTTCCGCGCTCAGCCATGTCGGCATCACCGCTTCGGTCGGTGCCAGCGACGCCGCCTCCGAGGAGGAGGAAGAGGAAGAAGACGCCGAAGAGGACAGCTCGCCCGAGCACGCCGCCGTCGCCGGCGCCGGCCGCAGCGGCTGGCAACTGGCGCAGCTGCCGTGGTGGATGCGCTCGCCGCTGGGCTTCGACAACTTCGCCTCGTCGTGGCCGTTCGGCCTGACCGCGCGCGGCGTCGATTTCGTCAAGGAGCGCGAATACCTGGCCGACCTGGGCCAGCGCAGCAGCAGCTTCAGCTTCAAGGCGCACCAGCCGGAGAAGAACGACACACCGGAAATCGTCATCATGGTGATCGGCGAATCGTCGCGCTACGACCGCTGGGGCATCAACGGCTACGCGCGCGACACCACCCCGCTGCTCAAGCAGGAAGCCAACCTGGTCACGCTGCCGGACGTCATCACGGCGGTGTCGGCCACGCGGCTGTCGGTGCCGGTGATCATTTCGCGCAAGCCGGCGATGCAAAGCCTGAAGGACGGCTTCTCGGAAAAATCCTTCCTGACCGCATATAAGGAAGCCGGCTTCAAGACCTGGTGGCTGTCCAACCAGATCTCGTTCGGCCAGTTCGACACGCCGGTGTCAGTGTTCGCCAAGGAGGCGAACGTGATCCAGTTCATGAACCTGGGCGGCTTCACCAACAACTCCAACTTCGACCAAATCCTGCTGGAGCCCTTGCAGCACGCGATCGCCGACCCGGCGCCGAAAAAGCTGATCGTGCTGCACACGCTGGGCAATCACTGGAACTACAGCCAGCGCTATCCGAAGGAATTCGACAAATGGCAGCCCTCGCTGTTCGGCGTCGACAAGCCGGTCTACACCGACACCAAGATCAAGCCGCAGCTCAACAACAGCTACGACAATTCCATCTTGTACACCGACTGGTTCCTGTCGCAGGTGATCCATCAGCTGAAGGATACGCAGCAGCTCGGCTCCATGGTCTACGTGGCCGACCACGGCCAGACGCTGTACGACAACAGCTGCAACCTCGCCTTCCATGGCCACAACACGCAGTTTGAATTCCACGTGCCGGCGCTGGTGTGGTACTCGGACGAATACAAGGCGCGCTATCCGGACAAGGTGAAGCAGCTGGTGCGCCACCGCAAGGCGCGGCTGGCGACGGAAAACATCTTCCACACGCTGCTGGACCTGGGCGACATCGAGTACGACGACGAGCGACTGGAGTGGAGCTTCATCAACAAGCAGTTCAAGCAGCACAAGCGCTACGTCGACAGCTACGGCTGGAGCAACTACGACAACGCCAGCTTCAAGGGCGACTGCCGCGAAGTGATCGACAAGGGCAAGCCGCTGAAACAGGAGAAGTAATGGGCATCTGCATCGCCGCCGCGCAATCGCCGTCCATCGCCGGCGACATCGAGGCCAACGTCGCCATCCATTTGCGTTTCATCGAAGCGGCCCATGCCGAGGGCGTGGAGCTGCTGCTGTTTCCCGAACTGTCGCTGTGCGGCTATGAGCTGCCGCTGCTGCGCGACTGCCTGCTGACGCCGGATGACGTCCGTCTGGCGCCGCTGCGCAATGCGGCGACCGCCACCGGCATGCGTATCATCGCCGGCGCGCCACTAGCCGACGACAGCGACGCCCTGCCCTGCATCGCCGCGTTCAGCTTCCTGCCCGACGGCACGACCACGGTCTACCGCAAGCAGTACCTGCATCCGGGCGAGGAACTGTACGCTCGGCCCGGTCCGATGGGCGCGCATTGCCAGCAGCTGAACGGGCAGCGCTACGCCCAGGCGATCTGCGCCGACGCCACGCATTACCAGCACGCGGCGGCCGACGGTGCGGCTATCTATCTGGCGGGGGTGCTGATTTCCGAAGCGGGTTACGCCAACGACGCCGCCAAACTGCAGCGCTACGCCAACGACTTCGGCATGGGCGTGCTGATGGCCAATCACGCCGCGCCGTCGGGCGGCTACGCGGCGGCCGGTCGCAGCGCCTGGTGGTCGCCGGACGGCACACTAAAGGAGGAAGTGTCCGGTCCCGGCAATGCCCTGCTGATCGTCGAGCGAGACGGCAACGTGCGGGTCGCGCCGATTCCCTGAGGCTAGCAGTCGCATCATGGCGCCCTCTCGATCTCTGGCATGACGGCGCACAGGCCTGTCTCCAGAGCAGTACCGGGCACGCTGGAACTGACCGCCCTGCCATCGCGGGACAGGCTGTGCACGCTGGACCTGCCGCTGTCCTCATAAGCGATCACGCCGTCGAAGCCGTCCGTGGCCTCGTCGCCAAACGGTTTCTTCAATATCCGGCGCAGCGCGGCGATGGCTTTTTTGTCTTCCCGCACCAATGCGGCCCGCGCCAGTTCCGGCGTAATTTCCGGCGGCTTCGCGCGCATGAACATCAGCGCGCCATAGTCCCAGCAATTGCGCTTGGCGGTACCGCTGTTGATGAACTTCTTGACACGATCATCGACCGCCTGCGGATGTTCCGACAGGTTAGCGTGCACACCACGATGCAAAGCAAGGACAGAGGGTTAGCCAGGACTGGCGAACACCAGCGGCAGGAGCGCTCCGTTCGCCACCATGCGGTTCGGCCGGAACATTTCAGGGTTCGCCCTGTCGAGATCTCTCACGAAGCAGCCATTGGCGTCAGCGTCCCCGGGCGATTCGAGCTCGCCAAGAATCTTTTTCTCAACATTGAACTTCACGTCGGGAGGATATGGAGAGTCTGGTTCATGGGAGCGACGCTGATGAGGAAATCCAACATGGAGGCGGGATTATTTATTTGCCATGCTTCGGCCCGCACTACACCTCAGATGTTCACTTCAAGCAAGAGTGATTCAATTGAATCGGGGGGCTCCCGCAGCACCATCAGGCTGGCTTGTGCACCATCAGCCAGTAGACCACCAGCAAACCGGCGAAGGCCGGAAAGCCCAACGCGGTCCAGATTTTCTCGTAGCGCCAGTAGCGCGCCGGCAGCGCTTCGCCGCTTTGGGCGGCGGCCACCGCCATGTCGCGCATGCGCAGTTGCAGCCAGACTACCGGCAGCCAGCAGGCGCCAGCCAAGGCGTACAGCGCGATCGACCAGACGATCCATGTCGAAGTGAACGGAAAGCCTGCCAGATGGATCATCCACAACCCCGACAACGGCTGGATGATGACGGCCGGCGTGGTGAACCACCAATCGGCTCTGGCCACCAGCTTCGTCACCACCGCCATGGCCTGCACGTTGCCGCTACGGTTAACAAAAAACATGTAGAACGCCGTGCCGAAGCCGGTACCGAACATCAGCGTGGCCGACAGGATGTGTAACCATTTGATCGCAAGGTAGTCCATTATTTGCTCACTCTCCACATCAGGAACATCAACGCCAGCAAGGGTAGGTTCTTGCTCAAGGGGCCGAACGGATGCAGCCAGAACAGCGGCAGGCAAACGCTCATGACGACGGTATAGCCGCCGGCCAGCGCCAGCTGCGCCGCCCACAGCCAGCGGCGTGGGCGCAGCAACAGCAGGACGCCTATGCTCGCGTCCATGGCGCTGGCCGCCAGCAGCATCGGCCCCTGCAAGCCGGTCGGCACGCCGCAGGCCGCCAGCCACGCCAGGCTATCTGCGTGCGGCCAGCCGAACCAGGAGACCCATGCGGTGATCAACCACAGCAGGGCAACCATCATCGTCACCAGCGGTTCCGCCCATGACCATGCGGCAGCGATGCGCAGCGCAGGCCGAGTGTAGCGCGCCGGATCGCGCAGCGGACGCCCTAGCAGCTCGCCGACGGGACCGGCATTCGCGGTGTTGCTGCCGTCGGCGCTTTGCTCCAGCATCCGCAGCGATTCCGGCGTCAACGCGCTCGATGGCATCAGCGCCGCCAGCCGCGCAACCAGGCGCGCTACCGACATCGGCAAATCCAGCACCAGCGACGGCGACGCCTGCATGCCGCTGCGCAGCGCGCCGAGATAGCCAGCCATCGTCATCACGCGCGGACCAACCACCGCCAATTCGCGCGGCGCGTCCCTCTCCGTCACCACCAGCTTGACCACCACCGCTGCCAGGTCATCGACGTGGATAGGCTGTACCTTGGCCGCATGCGCCATTGGCAGCGTCAGCACCGGCAGAGTCGCCAGCATGCGGAACAGGATGCTACTGGCGCCATCCTCGCCATACACCAGCGACGGCCGAATGATGGTGGCGCTGAGCGCACGCGCCAGCAGATCGGCGTCCGCCGCCCCCTTGCTGCGCCAGTATCCGGTCGTCGCTTCAGGATGGCTGCCGAGCGCCGACAGCTGCACCACGCGTCGCACACCGCTCCGCTCGCAGGCCGCGAACAAGGCCACCGGCGCGGCGCGGTGCAGGCGATCGAAATCGCCGTCACGCACTTCGCGGATGATGCCGACGCAGTTGACCACAGCGTCCACACCGGCCAGCAGCGGCAACCAGTCGCCTTCATTGCTCATGCGGCCAAAGTCCATCTCGATCCAGTCTTCGGGGCGTTCATCGGCCGGGCGACGGCGGCTGGCGCCGACCACGGTGCAGCCGGCGGTGCGCAAGGCCCGCAGCGCATGGCTGCCGATCAGTCCTGTCGCGCCAAGTATCAGTACTCGCATGTCTTCTCCATCGCTTACACAAGGCTGCGCAGCGCGCCTTCCAGCTGCGGATGGCGGAACGCATAGCCGCTCTCCAGCAGCCGCGCGGGAGCAACCCGCTGGCCTTCCAGCACCAAGTCCGCCTGCTCGCCCAGCATCAGCCGCATCGGCCAGCCCGGCGTGGGGAAGCCGAAGGGGCGCCGCAGCACGCCCGCCGCCACGCGGCTGAACCGCGCCTGCGTCAGGCTTTCCGGCGCCGTGAAGTTGTAGACGCCCGCCTCACCCAAACGGCACAGGTGCGCAATGCCGCCGATCACGTCGTCCACATGGATCCACGACAGCCATTGCGCGCCGCCGCCCAACGGCCCGCCCAAGCCCAGCTTGATGGGCAACAGCATCATCGGCAGCGCGCCTTGCGTGCCCAGCACCAGTCCGAAACGCGTGCACGCCACGCGCGCCCCGTGGGCCGCCGCGCCTTGCGCCGCCTGCTCCCATTCGCGGCACAGGTCGGACATGAACATGGCCTGCGGGCCGTCGCTCTCGGTCAGCACGGCGTCGTCGCCCCGGCGCTGTACGCCGTAGTAGCCGATCGCGGAAGCCGACACCAGCATGGCCGGCTTGTGCTCGGCCTTGGCGATCCACGCCACCAGTTTGTTGGTCAGCTCAACGCGGCTCTTGCGCAGCGCGGCTTGCCGTGCCGCCGTCCAGCGCCAGCCCAGGATGCGCGCCCCCGCCAGATTGATCACGACATCGATGCGGCGCGACGGTGGCAATTGCGTCATGCTGTCCACGCAATCGACACAGCCGTCGAACAGCCACGCGGCCTGGCGCACCTGCCGGGTCAGCACCGTCACGCGCTGCCCGTCGCGCAGCAGCGCGCGCACCAGACGCTGGCCGATAAAGCCGGTGGCGCCGGTCACCAGGAAGCTGCGCCCCGGCGGGCCGAAACGCAACTCGGTGGCGGCGCCGTCGCGCAGCGCCAGCTTGCCGATCGCCCTGGAGGCCAACGCATCCCGCACGCCGGACAGGCCGACACCCACGCCGCACAACGCCAGGAACACGCTCAGCGCGCCTTGCGGTTGCCAGGCCAGCGCGGTCGGCATGGCCAGCCACTGCGGCGTGTTCAGCGCCAGCAGCGCAATGAAGGCGCCGCCGTTCATCGCCAGCACGGTGTGGGTCACGCGCTCGGTCGCCGGCAGCAGACGGGTACGATCCTCGACCACGAAGTCCCACAGGGTCAGCACGATCTCAACCGAGAACACCACCAGCAGCACCCAGGCCCACGCGCCGTGGAACGCCCAGCCGGCCAGGCCGACGAACAAGGCGCTGTAGATCATTGCCCGCACCGCGTGGATCGCCAGTTCGCGCCGCGCGCTGGCGCGGCCGGGCAACGCTTCGGTCAGCTCGTGGTGGTACAGCGTGTCGAACGCCCCCAGACAGCCCTGGAAGGCCATCAGCTGCAAGGCCAGCAGATGGGTATTCATGCCGCCACCTCGCGGAACACGCCGGCCTGCGTGAAGGTGGTGCCGAACAGCGCGTGCCGGATCTCGATGCGGATGTCGAACTGGTTGGCGCTGTGATTGCGGTGGCACAGGAAGGTCTTGCCGGGCGTGAGCAGGCCCGGCAGCGGAATGCGCACGCCCAGCACCTGCCAGAAATAGCCGTCGCTCTCAAAGTGCAGATTGCCGTCGCGGACGTCCAGCACCAGCTTCATGCCCAGCCCCATGCCGACATACTCCAGCACTTCGCCTTTGCTGCTCTCGGCCATGAACGAGGTGAACATGACCGGCTTGCGGCCGTTGAGCCGGTAGATGCGCTGCTTGAAGATCGATGCGCAGTCGGGCTTGGAATAGACCTGGATATCGACCGGAAAATCGGCGTCGTTGTAAGGCATCAGCGCGCCCCGGATCATCGGCATGGTCAGGTAGCCCAATAGCCGACCGATCCGCGAGCAGGTCAGCTCCGACAGGCTGCCGCTGTAGTGCAGCGGTTTGCCCGGCAACGGATTCTTGTCGAAGCGGGCCTGGATGTCGGGATGCAGCCGGCGCCACTCCGGCCCCATGATCTTCTTGAACAGCTCACCTTCGGAGGGGATCATCATGACGTTGCCTTTCTATGTTCGAATGCCAGGTCGAGCTTGCACAGCCACAGCAGCGGCGGCAGCATGACCGCCAGCGCCAGCGTATCGATCCACAGGTTGATCCAGCAATGCGCGCGCGCCGAGATCAGCATGTCCTGCGGCGCCCACACCAGCACGCCGAGGATCAGCATGGCCCAGGCGAAGGCATTGCGTTGCTTGTCGCCGATGACGGCCAGGCCGGCCATCCAGATCGCCGCCGCCTGCACCGTCGGGCCGAACAGCGAGAGCCACCACACATGCAGCGCCTTACCGGCGGCTGGCGTATCCATGCCGAAGAAAAAGGCCTCGATGCCGCGACGATAGCCCTCCGAGATGGCGGCCCCCGCGCACAGCGGCAACAGCACGCCGACCACTAGGTGCGTCGCCACCGTCAAGTAAATCCACCGCACCAGCCAGGTTCTCGCCACCATGATTTTGTCCGTAATTTCTGTAAAAACAGAAATATAAAGTGAAATGTTTAGCGCAATGGATGCTTGTAGGCGCACACGCCATCGGCACAACCGGGCCGGCCCAGCCAGCCGGAGATGCGATAGCGGTTGCGGGCCAGGCCCCGATACAGCGCGGCGAACGCCGGCCGCAGCAGCCGCACGCGCAACGGCGCCACCATCCAGCCGCGCCCCACCAGCCTGTAGGCGGCCAGCAGGCTGTCGATGCCGACCAGCAGACGGCCCTCAACGGTCCGCGCATGCATCTCCGTGCCCAGCGCCCGCAGGCTTGCGCCCGGCGGCGGCACAAAGCCCGGCGCGGCGATATCGGCAAAGTCCAGGCGGTTCGCATGATCCCAGCCGCGCAGGCGCGCCATCTCGGCGCGGCAAATGCCGCATTGGCCGTCGTAGTACAGCGTCAGCTTGTCCATGTCAGTCCCCGCCCAGCAGGCGCGCCACCTTGCCGCCCATCTTCAGGAAGCGTTGCATGGTGGCGGGCGGCAGGTGTTTGTAGTCGCCGTAGGTGGTGGTCAGCATTTCCAGGAAGTCCAGCACCTGGTCCATCTTGACCTTGGTGGCCGCCTCCAGCGCCGGATCATTCTCGGCCTCCAGCGCGCATTCGCGCAGCACCGTCAGCGTGGGATCGATCTCGCGCTTCTTGCGTTCCTCGACGATGACGCGGAAGATTTCCCACACATCCTGCAGGGCGACGAAATGGTCGCGGCGATCGCCGGCCATGTGGGTGATGCGCACCAGCCCCCAGCCCTGCAATTCCTTCAGGCTGTTGCTGACGTTGGAACGCGCCACGCCCAGCGTGTCGGCGATCTCCTCGGCCGGCAGCGGGCGGTTGACGAGGAACAGCAATGCATGGATCTGCGCCACCGTGCGGTTGACGCCCCAGCGCGTGCCCATCTCCCCCCAGTGCAGGATGTATTTCTGGATGGTCGGCGCGAGCGTCATGGCAATCCTTAATTTCTGTCATTACAGAAATCATAGAACTGCAATCCGCAAATGTCAAAGACTATTCCGTATGCCCTCGCAATCGGCCGGATGCGCCATGTAGTCGCTCAGCCAGTCGAACACGCGCTTGGCCTTGGCCGAGATGGCGGCGTCGAAGCCGCGCGTGGCCAGCAAGGCGATGCCGTTGGTCTCGCGCAGCACCCCCGGCGCCACCCGCAGTCCGTCGCCCACGCGGCTGACGCACCACGGCGTCAAACGCTCCTGCAGCAGCGGCGCCAGCACCAGGTTGTGGGAGGAGACGATCACCGTGCCCTGCTGCGACAGCGTGTGCAACACCGCCGCCGCCGCCGAGATCGACTCCAGGTGATTGGTGCCCCGGAAAATCTCGTCGATGATGAACACCGCCGGCGCCCGCTCGGCCAGCGCCAGCAGCTCGCGCGCCCGGCGCAGCTCGGCGATGTAGAGGCTCTCGCCGCCTTCCAGCGCATCCTCGCTCTGCATGCTGGAATACACCGGCAGCAGCGGCGCGACCGCCCGCTCCGCATAACAAAAGCCAAACGCGCGGGCGACGATCAGGTTCAGTCCCACCGCGCGCAGCAAGGTGCTCTTGCCGATGCCGTTCTGCCCGGAGATGAAGGCGCCCTGCCCCGCCAGCGCGAACGACAACGGCTCGGCCTGCGCCAGCAGCGGATGCACCACCTGCTCCAGCGTGACGGCGCCGCCCTGCTCGGCCCAGCAATAGCGCGGCGTCTGCGCCAGGTGGCGCGCCAGCGACAGGTCGGCCTCCAGCGCCGCCACCCGCTGGAAACTGCCGCGCAGGAATTCAAGGTGGCCGCGCACCGCGTCGCGGCTGTCGAAGTAATGGCGCACATTCATCTGCCACAGCCAGTCGCGGTATTCGCGCACGCCGGGCAGGTTGCCGGCCACCGACTGGGCGATCTTGCGATTGAGCTTGCCCACCTGCGCCGCGTCCGCGCGCAAGCCGGCCGTCAGCGGATCGTCCAGCGCGGCCAGCAGGCTGTGGGCGCGCAGCATTTGCTGCAGCGTGGCCAGGATGCGGCGCCATGCCTCGACCGCTTCGTGATAGCGCATCTGCACCGCCAACAACACCATCCACAGCACCACCACCACGCCCCACAAGGCCACCACGCCGGTGACCAGCGCCAGCGCCACCGACAGCAGCAAGCCCAGCGGCAGCCACGGCAGCAGCGCTATCCAGCGCGGCGCCGGCGGCAGGGCGGCGCCGAACAGGGTCGCGCTGACCTCGCAATCGGCGCGGCGCAAGCCGGAGCAGGCGGCGTGCAGCCGTTGCCGCAGTCCGGCGTCCTGCGCCAGTGTCCGCACGCGGACGGCGGACGCGGCCACGGCACCGCCGTCCGCGTGCAGGCGCCGGTGCAGCTCCTGCTGGCCGAAGATGCTGGTCGCGCGCGCCAGCTGCGCGCTGTACTGCGGCAGCAGCATGTCGTCCCAGGTTTGCGCGTCCAGCGCGCCGGCGTCGGCGTGGGCGGTGCGCTGGTACAGCGCGACGTCGCTGGCGACGAAGGGGTAGTCGGTGATAGGCGTTTCGGCGGGCAGCAGGAAGCGGATCAAACGGTCAAGCAAGCTCATACGGTACTCGGGTGGGGGCGACAGCGCTGCACATGGTCACGCTTGCCGTTTTATCAAGCGCGGCCGGACAAGGCGGACGACCGGACAAGGGCGCGGACAACGGACAGCGGCAGCCAACATCAATCAAATCAAACACTTAAGTGCTGGCACGGTTTCTGCATAACGTTGTACATCTACACACACTTACACCATCATGATACGCGACACCTCCAATCAAGACGCCGTCATCGCCGCCCCCAAGGGCCTGGCCGCCAAGCGCCGCCTCGTCGTCGCCGTCGGCGCCATCGCCCTAGTGGCGGCCGCCTACTCGGTGCTGCACTCCTGGCGCGGCAGCGACCATTCGGTCAACCTGTCGCGCCTGCGCATCGCCGAAGTGGGCCGCGGCACGCTGATCCGCGACGCCGCCGTCAACGGCCGCATCGTCGCCGCCATCAGCCCGACGCTGTACTCGGCCTCGCCGGCCACGGTGACGCTGAAGGCGGCCGCCGGCGACACCGTCAAAAAGGGCGACGTGCTGGCGGTGCTGGAATCGCCCGACCTGACCGACGCCCTCAAGCGCGAGCAATCGAGCTTCCTGCAGCTGGAAGCCGAGGTCGAGCGCCAGAAGATCCTGGCCCGCAAGCAGAAACTGCTGGCCCGCCGCGACGCCGACACCGCCGAGATCGACCGCCTGTCCGCGCTGCGCACCCTGGAGCGCTACAACGCCGTCTCCAACGAAGGCATCATCGCCAAGATCGAATACCAGAAGGCCAAGGACGCGCTGAACTCGGCCGAGATCCGCGCCAAGCACGCCGGCCAGGCGGCCGAGCTGGAAAGCGACAACGTGGCGCTGGAGCTGAAGACCAAGATGAACGAGCTGGACCGCCAACGGCTGTCGCTGGCCAACGCCCAGCGCCGCGTCGACGAGCTGACCGTGCGCGCGCCGGTGGACGGCTTCATCGGCACGCTGTCGGTAGCCAACCGCAGCGTGGTGCCGGCCAACGCGCCGCTGATGACCCTGGTCGACCTGTCGCGCCTGGAAGTCGAGCTGGAAGTGCCGGAAACCTATGTGTCCGACATCGGCCTGGGCATGAACGCCGAAGTCAACTTCGGCACCGGCACCGCCAACGCCAAGCTGTCGGCGCTGTCGCCGGAAGTGGTCAAGAACCAGGTGCTGGCGCGGGTGCGCTTCACCGCCGCCCAGCCGGCCGGCCTGCGCCAGAACCAGCGCGTCACCGCGCGCCTGCTGATCGATGAAAAACCCAACACGCTGATGCTGCAGCGCGGCCCGTTCGTGGAGTCCGAAGGCGGCCGCTTCGCTTATGTGGTGCGCGACGGCATCGCCATCCGCACCCCGATCAAAATGGGCGCCACCAGCGTCTCCGCGGTGGAGATCCTCGGCGGTTTGAAACAGGGCGACAAGGTCGTCATCTCCGGCACCGAAACCTTCGAGAACGCCGAACGCGTCTCGATCAACCAATAACTTTTTTCCCAAGAGGCCCTCCATGCTGCGCATGCAAAACCTGAGCAAAGTCTACCGTACCCACATGATCGAAACCCACGCGCTGCGCGGCTTCGAGATCAACGTCAAGCAGGGCGAGTTCGTCACCGTGACCGGCCCTTCCGGCTCCGGCAAGACCAGCTTCCTCAACATCGCCGGCCTGCTCGAAGAGTTCACCGACGGCGAGTACATCCTCGACGGCGTCAACGTCAAGGGCATGGACGACAACGCCCGCTCGCGCCTGCGCAACGAAAAGCTGGGCTTCATCTTCCAGGGCTTCAACCTGATCCCCGACCTGTCGCTGTTCGACAATGTCGACGTGCCGCTGCGCTACCGCGGCTTCAACGCCGCCGAGCGCAAGGAGCGCATCGAGGACGCGCTGTCCAAGGTCGGCCTGGCCTCGCGCATGAAGCACTACCCGGCCGAACTGTCCGGCGGCCAGCAGCAGCGCGTGGCGATCGCGCGCGCGCTGGCCGGCTCGCCCAAGCTGCTGCTGGCCGACGAGCCGACCGGCAACCTGGACACCCAGATGGCGCGCGGCGTGATGGAGCTGCTGGAGGAAATCAACGCCCAGGGCACCACGATACTGATGGTGACCCACGACCCGGAACTGGCGGTGCGCTCGCAGCGCAACGTCCACATCATCGACGGCCAGGTGTCGGACCTGGTGCGCAAGGCGCCGACGCTGTTCGACGCGAATTCCCATGTCGCATAAGGAGCGCAACATGTTCCAATACTACTTCCTGCTGGGCCTGCGCAGCCTGCGCCGCAACCCGGCCCTGACCGCGCTGATGGTGCTGACGCTGGCGGTCGGCGTGGCCGCCAGCGTGGCCACGCTGACCATCCTGCACGTGATGTCGGGCGACCCGATCCCGGCCAAGAGCGAGCGCCTGTTCGTGCCGCTGGTCGACAACGGCCCGCTGCAGGGCTACAAGCCCGGCGACGAACCCAACGACAACCAGCTGAGCTACACCGACGCCAGGAACCTCCTCAACAGCAAAGCGGCCGAACGCGCCACGGCGATCTACGGCACCAGCGTGGCGGTCGAGCCGGAGCGCAAGGACATCGGCGTGTTCACCGCGCGCGGCCTGGCCGTGGGCGGAGACTACTTCAATATGTTCGACGCGCCCTTCCTGCACGGCCAGGCCTGGAGCCCGGCCGACGACAAGGCCGCCGCCAATGTCGTGGTGCTGGGCCGCAAGCTGGCCGACAAGCTGTATGGCGACACCGACCCGGTCGGCCAGCGCCTCACCCTGAGCGGCAAGCAGTACCAGATCGTCGGCGTGCTCGACAGCTGGAAAGTGGTGCCGCGCTTCCACCGCATCATCGGCAGCGCCGACGGCGCCTTCAGCGACGAGGACGAGATGTTCGTGCCGTTCACGGCGGCGGTCCGCAATGAAATGCCGCGCAACGGCAGCACCAGCTGCACCGACGACATCGGCCCCGGCTACCAGGCCTTCCTCGATTCCGAATGCACCTGGATCCAGTTCTGGTTCGAGACCCGCAGCGCCGGCGAGCGCGCGGCCCTGCAGAACTACCTCGACAGCTACGCCGCCGAGCAGCGCAAGCTGGGCCGCCTGCCGCGCAAGGCCGCCAACAAGCTGTACGACGTGCGCGAATGGCTGGACTTCATGAAGGTGGTCGGCAACGACAGCAAGCTGTCGGCCTGGCTGGCGTTCGGCTTCCTGGTGCTGTGCCTGGTCAACACGATAGGCCTGCTGCTGGCCAAGTTCTCGGTGCGCGCCGCCGAAGTGGGCATCCGCCGCGCGCTGGGCGCCTCGCGCCGCGAGATCTTCCACCAGTTCCTGATCGAGACCACGGTGGTCGGCCTGGTCGGCGGCGCGCTCGGCCTGCTGCTGGCCTTCGGCGCGCTGGCGCTGATCGCCATGCAGTCGAAGGCGCTGACGGTGGTGGCCCATATGGACTGGATCATGCTGCTGACCACCTTCGCGATGGCGGTGCTGTCGGCCGTGCTGGCCGGCCTGCTGCCGACCTGGCGCGCCTGCCAGGTCACGCCCGCCCTGCAACTCAAATCCCAATAAGGACTCATCATGGAAATCCGTCCCATCCTGTCGACGCTGCTGCGCAACAAGACCGGCCCCATCCTGGTGGCGGTGCAGGTCGCCCTCAGCCTGGCCATCCTGGCCAACGCCCTGCACATCGTGCAGGTGCGCCAGGCCGTCTCGGCGCGCGCCAGCGGCATCGCCAACGAAGCCGAGGTCTTCACCGTGCTGGTGCGCCGCCTGAAGGACGCCAGCCACCAGGAACAGCTGGCGGCGCAGCACCGCGAAACGGCGACGCTGCGCGCGGTGCCGGGCGTGGTCTCGGTGGCCTCCACCTCGCAGATGCCGCTGTCGCGCTCGGGCAACTACACCGGCCTGGCGACCGACCGCAAGCAATTCAAGTCCACCGCCACCACCAGCACCTACATCACCGCCGATTCGCTGGTGAAAACCTGGGGCCTGCAACTGATCGAGGGGCGCGACTTCCTGCCCGCCGAGATCCTGGAGATCGACGAGATCACCAGCCACGAGTTTCCCACGGTCGGCATCATCACCCGCCAGCAGGGTGAAAAACTGTGGCCGGGCGCGACCAGCTTCGTCGGCAAGACCTTTTACTTCGGGGTCGGCGACAGCGCCAAGGACGCGCGCGTGATCGGCGTGGTCGAGCGGCTGCAAACGCCGAGCGCCCAGATCGGCGAGCGCGGCGACTACTCCACCATCGTGCCGACCCGCCTGACCGGCGACAACGCCAGCGGCTACACGGTGCGCGCCGAGCCGGGCCAGCTGGACCGCGTGATCAAGGAAGCCGAGGCGGCGTTGCGCGCCGCCTCGCCGACGCCGGTGATCACCAAGGTCAAGACCATGCTGGAACTGCGCCGCGACCGCTACCGCGCCGACAACGCGCTGGCGTGGATGCTGGTGACGGTCAGCGTGCTGCTGCTGCTGATCACCTCGAGCGGCATCGTCGGCATGGCCAGCCTGTGGGTCACGCAGCGGCGCAAGCAGATCGGCGTGCGGCGCGCGCTGGGGGCGCGCCGGCTCGACATCCTGCGCTACTTCGTCACCGAGAACGTGATGATCACCAGCGTCGGCGTGGCGGCCGGCGTGCTGCTGGCGCTGGGCCTGAACCAGCTGCTGGTGAGCCAACTGGAAATGGCGCGCCTGCCGGCCGGCTACCTGATCGCCGGCGCCGCCGTGTTCTGGGCGCTGGGCGTGGCCGCCGTGTACGGTCCGGCCTGGCGCGCGGCCTCGATCTCGCCGGCCACCGCCACCCGCAGCGCCTAGCCGTGATTGCTGTACCGGGCATGCCGCGACAATGTTATGCTTACGGCATGCCTACCGTATTGATCATCGACGACAACGCCGCCGTCGCCATCGCGCTTGAAGTGCTGTTCTCGCTGCACGACATCGACGCGCTGCGCGCCGCCTCCCCCGAAGCCGGACTGGCGCTGCTGGAACGCCACAGCGTCGACCTGGTGCTGCAGGACATGAACTTTTCCGCCGACACCACCTCGGGCCAGGAAGGCACGGCGCTGTTCCGCGCCATCCGCGAGCGCCACCCCGAGCTGCCGGTGATCCTGCTGACCGCCTGGACCCACCTGGACGCGGCGGTCGACCTGGTCAAGGCCGGCGCCGCCGACTACCTGGCCAAGCCCTGGGACGACAACCGCCTGATCGCCACGGTGCACAATCTGATCGAGCTGGGCCAGGCCAAGCGGGCCCTGCAGCAGCGCCTGCAGACCGAGCTGCGCCAGCGGCGCGAGCTCGAACGCGGCTACGACCTGCGCGGCATGGTGTGGCAAGACCCGGCCACCGAGCGCGTGGTGCACCTGGCCTGCCAGGTGGCGCGCGCCGACGTGCCGGTGCTGATCAGCGGCCCCAACGGCACCGGCAAGGAGCGCATCGCCGAGATCATACAGGCCAACTCCGCCGTGCGCGACGGCCCCTTCGTGGTGTTGAATTGCGGCGCGCTGCCGGCCGAGCTGATCGAGGCCGAACTGTTCGGCGCCGACGCCGGCGCCTACACCGGCGCCTCCAAGGCGCGCGAAGGCAAGTTCGAGGCGGCCGACGGCGGCACCCTGTTCCTCGACGAGATCGGCAACCTGCCGCTGGCCGGGCAGATGAAGCTGCTGCGGGTGCTCGAGACCGGCCGCTTCGAGCGGCTCGGCTCCAACCGCGAGCGCCAGGTCAAGGTGCGCGTGGTCAGCGCCACCAACGCCGACCTGCAGGCCATGATAAGGGCCGGCAGCTTCCGCGAAGACTTGTTCTACCGCCTCAACGTGATCGAGCTGCGGCTGCCGCCGCTGGCCGGCCGGCCGGCCGACATCCTGCCGCTGGCCCGGCACTTCCTCGGCGACGGCAAGCAGTTGCACCCGTCGGCGCAACAGGCGCTGCTGGCCCACCCGTGGCCGGGCAATGTGCGCGAACTGAAAAACGTCATGGCGCGCGCCGGCCTGCTGGCCGCCGGCGACCTCATCAAGGCCGCCGACCTCGGCCTGCCGGCCGCCGCCAACGCCGTCGCCGACGACGGCGCGCGCGAGCCGGACCGCGACAGCATCGGCCTGGCGCTGAGCCGCGCCGGCGGCGTGGTGGCCCAGGCCGCCGCCGAGCTGGGCCTGTCGCGCCAGGCGCTGTACCGCCGCATGGAGCGGCTGGGCATCGCCCGCCCCTGATGGACCACGCCGGCCGCCGCCTGGGCGCCTCGCGCCTCTCCCTGCTGACGCGCTGGACCGCGATGGTCGGCACCCTGCTGACGGTCGGCATCCTGATCGCGCTGACGCTGACCCATTTCTTCCCCGACCATCCCGGCCTGGTGCTGGCGGTGTGCCTGTTGTGCGTGCTGCCGATCTCCATCATCACCATCCGCGCCCAGCTCGAGTACATGCTGTCGCTGTTCCGCGCGCTGACCGGCACCGTCACCAGCTACCAGGACGGCGACTTCTCGTTCAGCCTGCACTGGCCGCAGAACGACGAACTGAGCGACCTGGTGGCGGCCCACAACGCGCTGGGCGACGTGCTGCGCCAGCAGCGCCTGGACCTGGTGCAGCGCGAGCTGCTGCTCGACACCATGGTGCAGAACACGCCGGTGGCGATGCTGCTGGTGAGCGAGGCCGGCCCCATCGTCTACGCCAACCTGGCGGCGCGCCAGTTGCTCAACCAGGGCCGCAAGCTGGAGGGCCACCGCCTCGACGACATCCTGGCGCACGCCTCGCCGGCGCTGCTGGAGGCGCTGGCGCGCGGCGGCGACGGCCTGTTCACCACCAAGGAGGCCGGAACCGAGGTCGACGAGGAAGAGGTCTACCACCTGGCGCGCCGCAGCTTCAACCTCAACGGCCGCAAGCACGAGCTGCTGCTGCTGCGCCAACTGACCATGGAATTGCGCCGGCAGGAAGTGCAGACCTGGAAAAAGGTGATCCGCGTCATCAGCCACGAGCTGAACAACTCGCTCGCGCCGCTGACCTCGCTGGCCCATTCCGGCGCCGAGCTGGTGCGGCGCGGCCAGACCGAGCGCCTGCCGCAAATCCTCGCCACCATCGAGGAGCGCACCCGCCACCTGGAAAGTTTCATCCTCGGCTATGCGCGCTTCGCCAAGCTGCCGACGCCGCGCCTGGAGCTGCAGGCGTGGCCGGGCTTCCTGGCCCAGCTGGCGGCCCAGGTCGAGTTCAGCATCGCCGGCGCGCCGCCCGACGAGCCCTGCGCCTTCGATCCCTCGCAGCTGGAGCAGGCGCTGCTGAACCTGCTCAAGAACGCCCATGAATCGGGCTCGCCGGCCGGCGAGGTCAGCCTGGAGGTGCGGCGCCTGCACGGCGCGGTGCGGATCGACGTGCACGATCGCGGCCCCGGCATGAGCGACACCGTGCTGACCAACGCGCTGGTGCCGTTCTACTCGACCAAGCGCAGCGGCACCGGCCTGGGCCTGGCGCTGGCGCGCGAAATCGCCGAAGCCCACGGCGGCCGCATCACGCTGGCCAACCGCGACGGCGGCGGCCTGAGCGTGACCTTGATCTTGCCAGTGTCGGCAGCCAGCAACTAATCCGTGATTACCAAATTGAAATTAAGTTGATAATTTGCACAACGGAAATTGAATGATAGTAAGTTCTTATGGTCCAGCCCGTGCATTAGTTGCGCTCTATCAGTCTTTCTTCCGCGATCAAAAAATAGCCAATTGACATCGAAAATTCCCAGGCGTACTTTGCATGAGTGGTACGGGGGTTTCATGAATTTTGTCTGATCTTTCGCGGGGATAAAATGAAATTAAAATCAATATTGGCAGGCGCGTTAATGGCTGCGCTGGCAGGTGGGGCTTGGGCGAACAACTATACGTCGCCAGTCATCAACATGGATGGCGGCCCGGCCGACTGGACCGCCGATTTCGGTACATCGCACACCGACGGCCAGCTTTTCACCGACACCTTTACCTTTGCGTACTCCGGCTTGCCGGGCACGGCGCAGGGCTATTTCCTGAACCTGAAAAACTTCCTGGTGACGCCGCCCACCTTCATCCATTTCAATTCGGCGACCCTCGACGGCACGGCGCTGCCCGTGGCCAACGGCTTATTGTCGGGCAGCTTCTTCTTCAACGTCCCGGTCAGCGGCGTGGTGCAACTGGTCATCAAAGGCAAGGACCACGGCATCGCCAGCTACAGCGGCACGCTGGACATCACCTCGGCCGTACCGGAGCCCGCCACCTATGGCATGCTGCTGGGCGGCCTGGCGCTGATGGGCATGGTCGCGCGGCGACGCAAATCTTGAACGCTCCCCCCAAAAGACGCTGCGGCGTCTTTTTTTACGCCGCAGCGGCTGGTAGACTGCCGCCATGTCCAAGATTCCCGCCGCCCCCTCCCGCTACGACGCGCCCGGCCACCCGCCGGCCACCACCACCGAATTCGAGGGCGTGCGCAGCCTGCACCTGGGCACCTCCTGGGTGCAGGGCGCGATGCGTCTGTCCAAGCCGGACAATATCGAACTCGAATACGTGCAGATGATGATGATGTGGCTGCTGTTCAACGACCAGCCGCGCCACATCGTGCAGCTGGGCCTGGGCAGCGCCGCGCTGACCAAGTTCTGCTACCGCCGCCTGCCCGGCGCGCGCGTGACCGCGGTCGAACTCAACCCGAACGTGATCGCCATCTGCAACGCGCAGTTCGGCCTGCCGTCCAACGACGAGCGCCTCAACGTGCTGGAAATGAACGCCATGGATTTCGTGCTCGATCCGACCAACCACGCCAGCGTCGACATCCTGCAGGTGGACCTGTACGACGAGGAGGCGCGCGGCCCGGTGCTGGACTCGCCCGAGTTCTACCAGGCCTGCTTCGATTGCCTGCGCGACGGCGGCATGATGACCACCAATGTGTTCGGCGACTTCGCCAACTACGACAAGAACCTGCACGCGATGGAACAGGTGTTCGACGCCGTGGTCTGGCTGCCGGAGGTACACGACGCCAACATCGTGGTGATCGCCTTCAAGCAGTCGCCGGTGCTGGACTTCAGCGTGCTGTACGAGCGCGCCGGCGCCATCAAGAAGAGCCTGAACCTGCCGGCCAAGTCCTGGGTCAACGGTTTGAAGGCCTGGATGTTGGATCAGCAATAAACAGTTTACTGATGCGTCCGCACCACAGTTTTGCACCATTTTGCGGCAGCCCGTCGGCCAGATTACGCCAAGTCATCGTATAAGGCACGAAATATTATCAAATGTGCATATTCTGCAACAATATGGTGCATGCCGCGTTGCCGCCCGGTGAGCGGCCACGATAGTATTTTTCTCGACCGTGCTATCCGCGCGCGTCCACAACAACGAGAGAGATACATGACAAGAGCACCGCACTTCAAACGCACGCTGGTCGCCAGCGCGATCCTGCTGCTGGCCGCCGGCCAGGGCAGCGCCCAAACCGCCGCCGCGGCAGCAGACACAGCGCCGGCCCAGGAACAAACCGTGGTGGTGCTGGGCTCGCGCTCGGTCGCCAAGACCGCGCTCGACACCTCGTCCCCGGTCGGCCTGATCAGCCTGAAAGACATGCAGACCGCCGGCCCGCTGGAACTGGGCAAGCTGCTGCAGACGCTGGACCCATCGTTCAACTTCTCCAGCACCTTCATCAGCGACGGCACCGATTCGATCCGTCCGGCCACCCTGCGTTCGCTGGGGCCTGACCAGGTCCTGGTGCTGGTCAACGGCAAGCGCCGCCACCAGCAGGCGCTGGTGAACGTGCAGCAGACCATCGGTCGCGGCTCGGCCGGCACCGACATCAACGCCATTCCGCTGGGCGCCATCCACCACATCGAGGTGCTGCGCGACGGCGCCGCCGCCCAGTACGGCTCCGACGCGATCGCCGGCGTGATCAACATCGTGCTCAAGTCGCAGGTCAACGAGACCCAGTTGAGCGGCAGCTACGGCACCACCTCCGAAGGCGACGGCGACCTCTACTCGGGCACCGCCAACACCGGCTTCGCGCTGGGCCAGGACGGCGGCTTCCTCAACCTGACGGCCGAGGCGCGCAAGCGCGGCGAGACCAACCGCGCCGGCCCCGATTCGCTGCGCGTCAATCCGCCGCGCGTGACCCAGCACATCGGCGACAGCAACACCAAGGACGGCTACCTGTGGTGGAACGCCGCGCTGCCGATCGACAAGGCCAGCGAGTTCTACGCCTTCGGCGGCGTCTCCAAGCGCAAGAGCGATTCCTACGGCTTCTTCCGCTCGGCCGGCGACGACCGCACCATCCCGGCGATCTCGCCGAACGGCTACCTGCCGGCCATCAAGACCGACATCAAGGACGCCTCGTTCGCCTTCGGCTACCGCCGCGACCTGGCCAACGACTGGAAGGCCGACGTCAGCATCAACTACGGCGCCAGCGAGCTGGGCTTCCATGAATCGGACAGCGTCAACGTCAGCTACTGGTACGAGAAAAAGGCTAACGGCGCCATCTACGGCGAATCGCCGCGCGACGCCAACACCGGCACCCTGAAGTTCAACCAGCTGACCTTCAACGCCGACGTCAAGGGTCCGGTCAAGCTCGGCGACAACAACGTGTTCCTGGCCACCGGCTTCGAATACCGCGCCGACAACTACCAGATCGTCGCCGGCGACCCGGTCTCCTACCAGTACGGCCGCACCAACAACCCCGCGATCGCCATCACCACGCCGAGCGGCGCCACCGCAGCCTCCGGCATCCAGGGCTTCCCGGGCTACACGCCGGCCACCGCGGTCGATTCGGGCCGCCACAACATCGCGCTGTTCCTCGACGCCGAAACCAAGCCGGTCGACAACCTGACCCTGGCCGGCGCGGTGCGCTACGAGAAGTATTCGGACTTCGGCAGCACCGTCACCGGCAAGCTGAGTGCCCGTTTCGACCCGACCAAGGAAGTCGGCTTCCGCGGCAGCCTGTCCACCGGCTTCCGCGCGCCGAGCGTGCAGCAGGAGTTCTACAGCTCCGTGTCGACCAACCTGAACAACGGCGTGCTGACCGAAACCCTGACCGCGCGCCAGGGCAGCGCCGTCACCCAGGCCTTCGGCATCGCGCCGCTGAAAGAGGAAACCTCGACCAGCGGCAGCGTCGGCATGGTGCTGCGTCCGGCGAAGAATATGTCGCTGACCGCCGACCTGTACCAGATCAAGATCAAGGACCGCATCGTGTTCTCGAGCGAGATCGCACCGGAAGCCGGCGGCGGCCCGATCGCCAACATCCTCAAGCCTTTGGGCGTGGGCCAGGCGCAGTTCTTCACCAACGCGGTCGACACCCGCACGCGCGGCCTGGACATCGTGGCCGAGCACACCTCGAAGTTCGCGGCCTCGACGCTGGTGCTGTCGGGCCAGCTGGGCTTCAACAAGACCGAAGTCACCAAGCGTCATTCGACGTCGTCGGTGCTGACCGGCGAGCAGCTGTTCGACAAGTCGCAAGTGACGCTGATCGAACACGGCCAGCCGCGCAAGCACCACGTGGTGGCGGCCGACTACAGCGCCGGCCAGTGGAACCTGAACACCCGCGCCAACTACTACGGCGAAGTGGAAGCGGAAAACTTCAGCCCGCTGCAGAAGTGGGACGCCAAGTGGCTGGTCGACGCCTCGGTACGCTATGCCTACACCAAGCGCACCTTCTTCAGCGTCGGCGTGAACAACCTGTTCAACCAGCTGCCGTCGGAGTGGACCAATGGCGGCGCGTTCCCGAAACTGGGCTTCACCCGCTGCTGGGAAACCTGCCCGATCGGCGTCAACGGCCGCTCGATGTACATCCGCGCCGACACCGCGTTTTAATGTCGTCTTGAACGGTTGGCGGCGAACGCCGCCAGGTGCAGTATCGCCGCCAACTGTTTGACCAGTCCTTCCATCTGCTCGGCCGGCACTTGTGCGTAGCCGAGCATCAGTCCCTTCCAGCCCGACGTTCCCTGCGTGTCCTTGCCGCTCAGCGCCTCGGCCACGATGCCGTGCTCCAGCGCCTGCGCGCTGATCGCGTGGTCGTCCAGGTCCGCTTGCGTGAAGCGTAGCGCCAGGTGCATGCCGGCCGAACCGCCGTGCACCGTCGCCACCGATCCCAGATGTTGTTCCAGCGCGGCCACCAGCGCGTCGCGCCGCTGCCGGTACAGCCGCCGCATGCGCCGCAGGTGCAGCGCGAACTGGCCGCTGCGCAGGAACTCGGCCAGCGCCATCTGCTCGGCCACGCGCCCGCGCGCGGACGACTGCGCGCGCATCTGCGCGAAGGACTCGGCCAGCCACGGCGGCACCACCACGAAGCCGATCCGCAGTGACGGGAACATGGTCTTGCTGAAGGTGCCCAGGTAGACCACCGGCGCGTCCGGCGCCAGGCCCTGCATGGCCGACAGCGGCGCGCCGTCGTGGCGGAACTCGCTGTCGTAGTCGTCCTCGATGATCAAGGCGCCGGCGTCGCGCGCGGCGGCGATCAGCGCCAGCCGGCGGCGCAGGCTGAGCACGCTGCCCACCGGGTACTGGTGCGACGGCGTGGTGTAGACCAGGCGCGGCGGCCGCAGCAGCCAGTCGTCGTCGGTGGGCGCGATGCCGTCGTCGTCGATGTCGATGCCGGCCACGCTCAGGCTGGCAGCGCGCGCCGCCGCCAGCGCGCCGCCGTAGCCGGGATTCTCGATCCAGATGGTGTCGCCGACGTCGGCCAGCGCGCGCACGCACAGATCCAGGCTGCTTTGGGTGCCGTCGGTGATGAACACCTGCGCCGCCTCGCACACCACGCCGCGCGCGGCGCGCAGGTGGTCGGCGATGGCTTCGCGCAGCTGCGGTTCGCCGGCCGGATCGCCGTAGTTCAGCTGCGCCACCGTCATGGCGCGCAAGGCGCGTTCCAGCATGCGGCGCCACAGCGTCAGCGGAAAATGGTCGAGCGCCGGCACGCCGGGCACGAAGGCGCCCATCATGTCGGCCGGCCCCTGCGGCGGGCGCAGGGCGCGCGCCCGCTGCGACAGCCCGGCCTGCGGCACGGCGGCCGCCTGCGGCGCGGCCGGCTTGCGGTCCGGCGCCACGGCGGCCACCACGGTGCCGCGCCGGTCGGTGGTGACGAAGCCTTCGCTGGCCAGCTGCTCGTAGGCGTACAGCACGGTGTTGCGGGCCAGGCCCAGCTCCTCGGCCAGCGCGCGCGAGGCGGCCAGCCGCGTGCCCGCCGCCAGCGTGCCGTTGCGGATGGCGGCGCGCAGGCATTCATGCAGCAAACGCTGGCGCGGCCAGCCGCGATGGCGGTTCTGCGCGGCGTAGCCGTCGATCAGCAAGGCAAAGTCCATTCGTGGCTCCATTAAAATGACTGTTTCTGGACCTGTCGCAGGGGCCAGCCAGCCATTATATTGCGGCTTCAACCTTTTTGGATGGAGATCATGACCGAACCAGCACACCAAGCCGCACCGAGCGAACGCACCCGCGTCCGCCGCATTCCGACCTACGCGCACTACGACACGGCCACGCTGCACGCCATCATCGACGACGCCTACCTGTGCCACATCGCCTTCGCCGACGACAAAGGATCGCACTGCATTCCCACCGCCTGCTGGCGCGAAGGGGATCACCTGTACATCCACGGCTCCAACGGCAGCCGCATGCTCAAGCGTTTGACGGAGAGCGAGATCTGCGTGACCATCACGCACCTCGACGGCCTGGTGATGGCGCGTTCGGCCTTCAATCATTCGATGAACTACCGCTCGGCGATGATCTATGGACGCTTCGAGGTGGTGGAGGACGAAGGCGAGCGGCGCCGCACGATGGAGGCGTTCATGGAGAAGCTGCTGCCGGGCCGCCAGGCCGATATCCGTCCGGGCTCGGACAAGGAATACGCGGCCACCACCATCATGCGCATCACGCTGGACGAGGCGGCCTGCAAGGTGCGCGCCGGCGCCCCGGAGGACGACGAGGACGACATGAGCTGGCCGGTGTGGGCGGGCGTGCTGCCGTTCGCGCGCATGCAGATGAAGCCCATCACCGATCCGGCCTGCAGCCATGCCGCGCCGGCCTATGTGATCGGCTGGCAGAAGTGGTAACAGCGGCGACAAGATCTGTTTGACATTCACGTCGCGTGATACTTCAATCTGGGTGCTTTACCAGCAAAGGAAGATCATCATGCGTATGTTCCAACAGATTGCCATGGCCGCCGTCGGCGCGCTCACCCTGTCCATCATCGCGCCGGCCGGCAGCGCCGGCGCCGCTCCCTTGCGCGAGCAGGACGACACCGTCACCGTCGCCGGCGTGGAGATCGCCTGCCGCCTCACCTTCCCCGCCGGCACACCGCAGGGCGCGGTGCTGCTGCTGCCAGGCTCGCTTTTCAGCGACGTCGACGGCAACTACCCCGCCATGCACCTCAAGCCGCATCTGTATGCGGACCTGGCCGCGCAGCTCGGCGAGCGCGGCTACGCCGTGCTGCGGATGGCCAAGATCGGCCCGGGCACCGGCTCGCGCACGCTGGACCCGCAAGCGGCCGCCCGCCACGCGGCCTTCCCCACCCGGGCCGAGGTCGCCTCGGCCGGGCTGGCCTTGCTGCGCCAGAGCGCGCCGGTCCATCCGCTGATCGTGGCCGGCCACAGCGAAGGCGCGCTGGTGGCCTCCATGCTGGCCAGCGGCCCCGATGCGCCGGCCATAGCCGGCGTGGTGATGCTGTCCGGCCCCGCCACGCCGCTGCTCAGCCTGATGCGCGAGCAGCTGGCCGCGATGACGCCGCCGGGCGCCGACCTGGCGATGTATGACCAGACTGTCGCCGCCTTGCGCGCCGGCCAGCCGCTGCCGGCCGGCGCCAAGACCGATCCGCAAACGGCGATGCTGGCGGCCATGCCGGCCTTCAGCCTGGATTATCTGCGCAGCACCGACCGCGTCGATCCCGTGGCAGAACTGGCGCGCGTGCGCCAGCCGGTGCTGATCGTCCAGGGCGGACAGGATGCCTCGGTGCCGCCGGCGCATGCCGACAGTCTCCACCAGGGGCGCGGAAAACTGCCGACCGAACTGGCGCGCTTCCCCGGCCTGACCCACTTCTACAAGGTCGCGCCGCCCGGCATTTCGCCGCTGCAGTCGATGGCGCTCGACAGCGTCAGCGATCCGGCGGTCGCGGAGCGCATCGCATCGTGGGCGCGCCGACTTCCAATGTAGTTTACTTACACAAAAATACAACATGGAAGCGCTTCCGCAGCGTGATTGTGGCTAAACCTACAGATTGTTGATGTCAGGGCACCAATATTCGTTTGACTTGGTTTCTAGTTTTAATACAAGATCGTTTCCAAGCGGCCTCAGAATGCCGTTCAGAAACGACCTTTACAAACACCAGGAGACCTCCAAATGAAGTTGAACACGCATCCGTCCGGCGTCCGTGCCGCCCTCCCCCTGACCCCGGTGGCCGCCGCTTGCGCGGTCCTGATCTCGGCACTGGCCGCGCCGCTGCACGCGGAAACCAACGGCGCGCCGCAGGCGGCCGACGCGCCGATGTCGACCGTGGTGGTGTCGGGCATCCGGCGCGGCATCGAGGACGCGATTTCGGTCAAACGCGACTCGACCTCCATCGTCGAATCGATCTCCGCCGAAGACATCGGCAAACTGCCCGACGTCAGCATCGCCGAATCGATCGCCCGCCTGCCGGGCCTGGCGGCGCAGCGCGTGGCCGGCCGCGCGCAGGTGATCAGCATCCGCGGCCTGTCGCCGGACTTCGCCACCACCCTGCTCAACGGCCGCGAACAGGTCAGCACCGGCGACAACCGCAGCGTGGAGTTCGACCAGTACCCGTCCGAGCTGCTGAGCGGCGTGACCGTCTACAAAACCCCGGACGCCGGCCTGGTCGGCCAGGGCCTGTCGGGCACCATCGACATGCAGACCGTGCGTCCGCTGGCCTTCCCGGGCCGCACCATGTCGGTCAACCTGCGCGGCGAGAACAACTCGATGGGCAAGATCGCCAACGCCAAGGACACCGGCCACCGCTTCAGCGCCAGCTACATCGACCAGTTCGCCAACCGCACGGTCGGCGTCGCGCTCGGCATCGCCAACATGGAATCGCCTATCCTCGACAACGAGACCGGCACCTACGAGCCTTTCGACCAGAGCAAGGTCTCCGGCGTGCCGTCCGGCACCTACGTCACCGCCGGCGTCAAGTCGCTGGCCAAGAGCGGCACCCTCAAGCGCACCGGCCTGATCGGCGTGCTGGAATACCGCCCGAACAAGATGTGGACCAGCACGCTGGACATCTTTGCCTCCGAGTTCAAGCAGGTCGACACCAACAACCAGTTCGAGGTCAACCTGGGCGGCTACAACGGCAGCAACAACCCGGTCGGCTTCAACTACAACAGCACCAACATCGTCAACGGCACGCTGCTGGGCGGCACCGCCACCGGCGCCTATCCGCTGGTGCGCGGCCAGTACAACAACCGCAAGGATGAAATCCGCACCGCCGGCTGGGCCAACAAGTTCAACTTCGGCGGCTGGTCGCTGCTGGCCGACGCCAACTACTCGGAAGCCAAGCGCGACGAGACCTACCTCGAAAACAACCTGCAGCTGCAAAGCGCCACCGGCGGCGCCTTCAACGACCCGCTGATGACGGTGGGCTGGGCGCCGGGCCAATTCGCCACCATCGCGGGCAAGCTCAGCTACAGCGACCCGACCAAGCTCTACACCGGCAACTCGATCTACGGCTACGGCAGCACCTACTCGCCGCACCTGAAGGACACGCTGAAGAGCTTCAAGCTGGCCGCCACGCTGCCGGCGCCGGAGATGATGGACAAATACCTGTCCGGCTTCGACATCGGCATGAACTACAGCGACCGCACCAAGACCAAGCGCCAGCCGTCCGGCCAGCTGTTCGCCAAGGGTAATCCGACCATCTCCAGCGACCTGCTGTACGCGCCGGTCGACCTGGGCTTCGCTGGCTCCGGCATCGTCCCCTCGTGGAACGTGCCGGGCGTGATCGCCAAGTACTTCAACCCGATCGACTACAGCCTGGCCAACAACGCCGGCACCATCAGCCGCGCGTGGGACGTGACCGAGAAAATCAGCACCGGCTACGCCCGCGCCAACATCGACAGCGACTGGGGCGGCGTGACCGTGCGCGGCAACTTCGGCGCGCAACTGGTGCACACCGACCAGTCCTCGCAGTCGCTGTACGCCGACAACGGCGGCGCGGCCCATCCTATCGCCGACGGCAAGGCCTACAACGACGTCCTGCCGAGCATGAACCTGGCCTTCGGCCTGCCGAACGAGCAGACGCTGCGCCTGTCGGTGGCCAAGCAGATCGCCCGCGCCCGCGTCGACCAGCTCAACGCCGGCTTCAACTTCACCGTCGATGCCGGCACCCGCCTGCCGAGCGGCAGCGGCGGCAACGCGCGCCTCGATCCATGGCGCGCCAAGGCCTTCGACATCTCGTGGGAAAAGTACTTCGCCAAGAAGGGCTACGTGGCGCTGGCGGGCTTCTACAAAAAGCTCGACACCTACATCTACACCTTCTCGGAAACCCGCGACTTCTCGCAGTACACGCCGGGCACCAACGCCATCAGCAACATGGGCCAGTACACCACGTCCTACAACGGCGGCGGCGGCATGTTGAAGGGCGCCGAAGTGTCGGTATCGATCCCGCTGGAACTGCTGACGCCTGCGTTGAACGGCTTCGGCGTGCTGGCCAGCAGCTCGTACACCCAGAGCGGCATCGACATCAAGCAGGTCAACGCCACCATCGGCAAGATCCAGTTGCCTGGCCTGTCGCGCAACGTCACCAACCTGACGATGTACTACGAAAAGAACGGCTTCTCGACCCGCGTGAGCACGCGTCGTCGTTCGGATTATGTGGGTGAGATCGGCAACTTCGCCGGCGACCGCCAGCTGCGTTACGTGGTGGGCGACAGCCCGGTCGATTTCCAGATCGGCTACACCTTCAACGACGGCGCCTACAAGGGCCTGGGCGTGCTGCTGCAGGTGAACAACCTGACCAACGAGGCGTATGAAACCTACGCCAACAGCAAGGACCGTCAGCTGGAATATGCGAAGTATGGCCGCACGGTTCTGTTTGGTGTGAACTACAAGTTCTGACGCCAGGTCCAAGGATGCCGGCCGAAATACCAGGCCGGTTTTGATCCTGCAACCGCGGTTGCAGGATCTTTTTTACCGGCGTTGCGCCGACTCGCGATACCACAAGCCCAGCATGCACAGGGCGAACAACAGCGCAAAAGGCACAGCCGGCAGTGGACGCTCCACTGCCGCGCCGTGGCCCTTGCCATCCGCACCCGCAGCCCGCGCCGCATACACCGCCGTCGCGTCGCGCCGCAAGGCCCGCTGCCAGCCTGGCCAATCCTTCACGTCATACACATACTCGAACGCCGGCGCATCCATGCCCGCCGCGTTGAACTTCGCCCAGCCGGCGCGCTGCGGCCACCAGGCGCCGCAGCGCGCATCGGCCTTGTCGGCGCGTGCCTGCAACGGGATGGCGGGTCCGCCGTCGGCCGGCTGCACGCTCGCCACGGCGCCGCCTTCGACGCACACTTCGCTGCGCAGGCCAGGGACGGGCATAGTGTCCGGCAGCCGCCAGCCGGTTTTCTGCACGCTGGCCAGCGCGATCTTGTCCATCGCCCCCTGCCACCACAAGGCCAGCGCTTGCGGCGCGCTGATGGCGTAGCGGTGCCAGTCCGATACGCCTACCCACACCACGCGGCCCTGCTGCAAATCGCGCTGCCACAGCCACGGCAGCTTCTTGCCGTCGCGCGCCACGACGGACCACGGCGCGGCCGCGTTGTCGTCAGGGTTCAGGCCGGCAGGCGGCATCGCCAGCGCTGCGCCGGCGACGGTGAACTGGCGCGTGTCCTCCTTCTCCGTGGTCGGCGATTGCGGATGCAGGCGCAGGCCGAACTCGCGCTGCCACATGGAAGCGTCGGCCGCGTTCGCGCCCAACACCACCAGCGGCACGCCTTGCCGCGTCTGCGCCAGCAGCGCGCCGCGCGCCGAGGGATTCATGTGCTCGACGTAGGCGGCATCGACAAACACCGCGTTGGGCGCCGTCAGCGGCGCGCGGGCGGTTTCGCTGCGCGCCACTGCCTTGCCCAGTGCGACGTTCCAGTCGAGTATCGCGCTGCCGTCGGCCAGCAGCTGATTCAGCGCACGGGCGTCGAACGACGGCGCGTCGAAGCGGCCCTGTATCTGCAAGGGCAGCGCATCCTTCACCTGCAACGGCACCGGGCCTTGCGCGATCACTTTTCCGGCGGCGTCCAGCAGGCGCGCCTGCAACACCATCGCCTCCGCCACCGGTGGCAGCCATTGCACGCTCAGCTGCGATGTGGCTGAAGCGGCGAGATTCGAATCCGCCAGCACCTGCTTGTTCTCGGCCAGCAGCTGCAGGCGCCAGCCCGCCTGCGCCTGTGCGCGCCGCACCGTCAAGGTGAAGATGCGGCCCAGCGGCATCGTACGCGGGAAGTCCAGCCACAGCATGTCGGCGGCGGCAGGCTGCCACTGCACGCGCCGCGCGGGCAGGTCGCTCCACTCGGCTGTGCGCAGACCGTCGCCGCTCAAACTGATGGCCTGTGCACGCGGTATCGCCAGCAACGATGCTTCGCTGATGTCGCCGTTTGCGCCAATCGCTACCGCCACGATATTCTCGCCGGCTTGCGGCAAACGTATGTCGGCCAGCGAGACCGCCAGCGCTGCCGACGCCACGACGACCAACGACGCGTTGATCCAATTGCGCTTGCGGCCATACAGCATGGCGCTGACTGCGCCGACGCCCAGCACCGCCGCCGGCGCGGCGATTGCGGCGAGTTCCATGTTGATCATTTCGGCTGCTCCTTGCCATTCCACGCCTGACGGAACGGCGTATCCGTCGAAGGCCGCGCCTGCAGCAGCACCGGTGCATCCAGCAGCGTGCCGCGCAGCCATGCGCGCAGCTCGCCGCGACAGGCGACGCAGCCATCCTGCACATCCTGCACCGCGCGTTGTGCGCTCAGTTTCTGTTCCTGGTCGGTGATGCGGGCGGCGATGGCGTCGCGCGCGGCCTTGCTCCACAGGGCCGGCAGCGCGCCGTCCTGCGACAGGGCTTGCACCAGGTCGCGCACTTCGGCCGGCACGGTGTCGCCGGCGGAGCCCTGCGCGCGCTTGTAGCTCAACACGCCGACGATATCGCCGCTCATGCGCTTTTCTTCCTTCAGCGCGGGCGGCACGAAGGCGGTGCGGTGCAAATAGATGCGCTCCGCCGCCTGCAATTCCTTGATCGCGTCCAGCGCCTTGTACTCGGGCGGCAGCGCGGGCTTGGGCGAGATGGCGCGCAGCGATTTCTCCGCATCCCACATGGCCGACAGCGCGCGCTTCAATATCGCCTTGGTCTTGGGGTCGAAGATGGTGGCGTTGTCCTCCTGGTCGTGCGCGTGGCCGAACTCCTTCAGCACCGACATGTCGTTGCCGAAGCCAGGCTTGCTGGCGTGGCGGTCTTCGCTTTCGTGTTCGTGTTCATCGCCGAATATACTGGATTCCTCGCCGAGGAACTGGCCGTAGCGCAGCCGCAGCTTGGCCTGGTCGGAGGCGATGGTCTCGCTGCGCTCGCGCAGCGTGGCCGCCGGCATGTTGGGGTGGGCCTGCATGTCGGCTACCAACTGCTCGGTGTCGATGATGATCTGGCGCTGGCTGCGCAGGTTTTCAGACTTGGCGATCGACGGCAACGCGGTCGAGTCCAGACTCTCCGCTTCCGGCGCCGGCAGGCGCAGCGTGTAGGTCGGCGACTGGGCGGTGTGCGGATTGTCCGGCGCGTTGTCGGTGGCGCGCACGAAGAAGTACAGCTCGTCGCCTGGCTCCATGCCCAGCTCCGTCAAGGTCCACTGCTTTTTCCAGCTGCGGACTTTGGGGTCGGACGATTGCGGCAGCGGCACTTCGCGGTCGCTGAAGCGGATGTTCTCGCCGCTGCCGCGCGCCAGCGTCATGTGCAGGCTGGCGCGGACGATGGCGTAGTCGTCGCGGGCAGTGACGGAGATCTGTACAGTCTTCGCATCCTTGGCGAGGATGTGTATCAATTCCGTGGGTTCGATGATAGTCACTTGCGGCGCCTGGTCCGGCGTCACGCGGATGTTGTAGCGGGTGCCGTTCTTGCCGCGGGCGCGCCAGAACAGTGATTCCTCCACGCGCTTCATCGCGCAGGCTTCGGTGATCGGCAGGCTGAGCCCATCGCCCAATTCCACAGCAGGCTGGGGGCCGCTTGGGTTGCGCACGCACCAGCGCACTTCGGAGAATTGCGGCACCTGGATGTCGCGGGCGGCGGTCTCGAATGGTTGGACGCCGGTGTAGGCTGGCGGCGCGACACGCAGATAGATCTCGCCGTCGACGATGGGCTTGGCCGCCTGGCTGGCGACGGGGGTAGCGACGGCGGCGGTCTGCTTGCCGTGGTAGCCCCAGGCGGCGCCCGCCGCCGCAAGGCTGAGCAGCACCGGCACGATGCTGATGCGCACGCGGCTGCGGGCGATGCTGCGGTAGTCGCTCTCGCCCAGCACGGAGGCCAGGCGGGCTTGCAGGCGTTGCTGCTGGAGTATGGCGATGGGCGTGGTGGCGTCGGCCGCCAGCAGCGTGCTGCTGTCTTCCAGCGCGGGGATGGCGGCGTTCAGCCACGAGGTCCATTCGCGTTTGATGCGCAGGCGCCAGCGATAGATGTCGATGACCAGCCAGATCGCCCACGGCAGTATCGCCGCGACCACCAGCGGACGGGCTGCATGCAGCAGGACCAGCGCGATGGCCAGCGGCGCCAGTGCGGCCAGCCATTGCGGCGCGCGGCGGCGCAGGACGGCGGCCCACAGGTGGCGGCGCAGGGTGTCAGTTTCGCCGTGCATGGGTCAGTATCCGTTCGAGTAAAAACAGCGCCAGCAGCGCAAGCGCGACCCAGGCGGCGGGCTTGGCGTCGGTGATGGCGGGGAGCGCGCTGCGCGCTGCGGACAGCGCTTGCGAAGGCATCGGGTAGGCCGGCGCGGGGGCTGGGCGGAGCTGCCGCCAGGCTTCATGGAGGGCGCGCGCGGTGTCGGCGTCGCGCGGCGGCATGGCGTCGGAGGTCCACAGGCGGCCGCGCGGGGAGTCGGCGTATTTCAGCACGATGCCGTTGATGGTCAGCGTTGCGGCATTTGCCAGTTCGGGGAAAACGGTAGGCGCGGCGATCCACCAGTGCGGGGCGCGCCAGTTGGCGGGCGGCGTGGCGGCGGATTCCCAGACGATCAACTCGGTTTTTGCGCCTGGTTCGTCAGCGAGCGTGTAGCGGCTGGCGCCATCGCCGGCGCGGTTGAAGGCGGCGAACAGCGAACGCCAGGCCGCGCCCTGCTCCTGCGCGCCGGCCAGCACGATGTGGTGCTCGGTCGGCGTCGGCGCAGTGGCAGCGACGGCCGGTGGCTTGGTGCGCAGTTCCACCTGGTGGCTGAATTGCGGCACGCGGGCCGGCATCGCCAGCTGGTCGGCGCGGACGACGATCAGCAAGCGCGCGCCGGAGCGCCAGTCGCGCTCGTGCTGGCGCAGCCATTGCAGGCCGTTAGTCGGCAGCTCGATGCGCTGCGCCGCGCCCATGCCGGCGGCGGCGATCTGCTGCTCGGCCCAGGCCTTGTCGGCGCCGACGTCCAGCAGCGCGGTATCGCCGCGCCACGGGAAGATGGTCGCGGCCAGCCAGGCGATCAGCGCCACCAGCATCAGGCAGCGCACCAGCAACAGCAAGCGGTCGCGCCACTGCCAGACGCGCAGCTGCTCCGGCGCGGCCGAAGGCAGGAAGCGCGCCGTCGCCAGCGGCTCGGCCTTCAGGCGCTGGCGCTTCTGGCGATGCCACCACACCGGCAGCAACAGCACCGGCAGCGCAAGCCACCACAAGGGATAAGAACTCAGCATCGACAACCCATCTTCATTTTGCGCGCGCTCCGGCCAGCTGCAACCAGCTGCGCAGCACGCTGCCCAGAGGCTGCTCGATACGCGCCTCGTAGTGGACGATATTGTTTTGACGGCAGCTGGTGGCCACCGCATCGAAGTGCGCGCGGCTCTGCTGCCTGTAGCTTTCGCGGTCGGCGTTGCTCATGCGGTGCAAGCCGTCGCTCTGTTCCGGGTCGCGGTAGGCCGTGCCGGCCTTGAAGCTGGCGTCCACCTCCGCTTGCGTGCGCAGGGTTAGCAGGCGCACGTCGTGCCGCAGGCTGCGCAGCCGCAGCAAAGCTTCGCTCAACGGCGACGGCCAGTCGAGGAAATCGCTGGCGGCGAAAATCAAACTGGGCGAGCGGGCGAAATGCAGATTGGCCTTCAGCACCTCGGCGCTGGGCAGGCTGCCTTCCGGCTTGGCCTTGGCCAGCTGCGCCAGCACGCGCTGCAACTGGCGCGGCCCGCGCGAGGCTTGTGTGAATTCGACCTTGCCGCCGCCGCACACCACTAGCCCGAATGCATCGCCCTGCCGCTGCGCGATGGCCGCCACGCAGGCCAGCACGGTGCGCGCGAACCACAGCTTGTCGACACCATTGATCTCGCGGCTCGGCTCCGCCATCGACGCGCTGGCGTCCAGCCACAGCCAGGTGGCGACGTGGCTGTCGCGCTCCGCCTCGCGGACGAAGTAGCGGTCAGCGCGCGCCAGCAGCTTCCAGTCGACGCGGCGCCACTCGTCGCCCGGCGCGTAGGCCCGGTACTCGGAGAACTCGACGCCGGCGCCGCGCTCACGACCCGCGTGCAGGCCGTGGCCCAGCCCCGCCAGCACGTGGCGGATCACCAGCTCCAGGTCCTTGGTCTGCGCCATCATCGCCGTCATGGCGGCGGCGGTGGACGGTTTAAAGGTCGATTGCATCGCGGCCTGTTATTCCGGGCGAATGTGCTCGCGCAGCGCCAGCAGGATGTCTGCGATCGCCACGCCGTCCGCCTCCGCCTCGAAGTTCCGGATCACGCGGTGCGCCAGCACCGGCAGCAGCATCTCGCCGATGTCCTCGCGGGTGACGGCCAGGCGGTTGTGCATCAGCGCGCGCGCCTTGGAGGCCAGCACCAGCGCCTGTCCCGCGCGCGGACCCGCGCCCCAGCCCACATGCTTTGTCACCGCCGGCACCGTCGTCAGCGCCGGACGGGTGGCGCGCACCAGCCGCGTCGCATACGCCAGCAGGTGGTCGCCGATTTCGATGTCGCGCACCAGCTGCTGCAAGCGCAGCAAGGTCGCCACGTCCATCACCGGGTCGGCGTCTTTCAGGCCGGCGTGGGTGGTGGCGGAGACCATCGCGATCTCCTCTTCCTCGGTCGGATACACCACGTCGATGCGCAGCAGGAAGCGGTCCAGCTGCGCTTCCGGCAGCGGGTAAGTGCCGGCCTGCTCGATCGGGTTCTGCGTCGCCAGCACGAAGAAAGGCTTGGGCAGCATGTGCGTCTGGCCGGCGAAGGTCACGCTGCGTTCCTGCATCGCCTCCAGCAGCGCCGATTGCGTCTTCGGCGGGGCGCGGTTGATCTCGTCGGCCAGCAGCACCTGCGTAAACACCGGGCCGCGCTGGAAGCGGAACTCGCGCTTGCGGGTCGCGTGGTCTTCTTCCAGGATCTCGGTGCCGACGATATCGGACGGCATCAGGTCGGGTGTGAACTGCACGCGGTGGAAGTCCATGTCGGTTGCCTGCGACAGCGATTTCACCAGCAGCGTCTTGCCCAGTCCCGGCACGCCTTCCACCAATGCGTGGCCGCCGGCCAGCAGGCAGATGATCAACGAATCGATCACGTTTTCCTGGCCGATGATCACACGGGACATGCTCGCCTTCAGCGCCGCCACCTTGGCGCTCAGCGCGCCGATTTCATTTTCGCTCCAGGCGATTGCACTATCCAAGATCAAGCTCCCAACGCATATTGAATGATATTGACCGCAAAGCGGGTATTGTCGACCACCAGCCAGCGCTTGTTGCGGAAGTCGTAGTCCCACTCGCAGCCGTAGTCCTTGTTGCTGTACAAAAGCCGCACGCGACCGCCGACTTCCACCGCCTTCAGGTAGTCGTGCACCAGATCGTCGCCCCAGCCGTTGAGCTCCACGCTGGTGTTGGGCGGGCCGTCGAAATGGAAGAAGCTCGAATACACCGGATGCGTGTTCGGGATCTTGTGCAGTGCCTTCGGCCCGAAGATGCGGGCGATTTCGGCCTCGAACGATTTGGAGAACAGGCCGTCGATATCGTGGTTGCAGTCGTCCACGAACAGGAAGCCGCCGCCCTTGACGTAGCGCTCCAGGTTCTTGCGCTCGGCCGGCGTGAACTGCACCAGCTTGTGGCCGGCGAAATAGCAGAACGGCGCCTCCAGCATCTTCGGATCGGACAGCGCGACGATGCGTTCAACGGGATCAACCCGCAAGGTCGTGTATTCGACCAGCGAGTTGAGCACGTTGCTCGGCATGCGGATATCGACATCCCAGTCGCCCGACTCGTAGGTCAGGCGGGTGAAGTAAAAATCGTAGTTGGCCACAACCCGACCTTTATACCGCGTCGGACAAGGAGGTGAAGTTGAAGTCGCGCACCTTCATCGGCGGGATCAGCATCTGGAACCGCACCTCGTCGCCGCCGATCACCACCGGCTTGCCCAGTTCATCGATATTGTTCAGCATCGACACCGGGCTTTCGTTGAAGCGGAAGTTCTTGATCGGATGCTTGATCTTGCCGTTCTCAATGTAGAAGGTGCCGTCGCGCGTCAAGCCGGTCAGCAGCAGCGACTGCGGATCGACCATGCGGATGTACCAGGTACGGGTGACCAGCACGCCCTTCTTGGTCGACGCGATCAGCTCCTCGGTCGACTTGCCGCCGCCCGCCATGATCATGTTGCCGTGACGGCCGGCGGCGCGCTGGCCCTGTTTCTCGGCCCAGTAGCGGGTGTAGTCCAGCGAGGCCACCTTGCCGCCCTTGATCACGTCCGTGCGCTCGCGCGCCAGCATCGACGCGTCGTCCCAGCCCAGTACCGGCACGTCCTTGTCCCACGGATCGGCCCAGACGTTGACCTGCTCGTCGAACAGCTTCTCGCCCAGGCGGTTGCCGCCGCCCTTCTTCGACAGGAAGCTGCGGCCCTCGTCGGCGCGGCGCGCGTCGAAGGCGCCGAACATGCGGCCGATGATTTCCGACGTCGCCGCCGGCTCCAGGATCACCGTGTAGCGGCCCGGCTCCAGCGCCTTGGCCTCCACCGATTTCAACGCTTTCTCAATCGCGATCTCGGACGCCTCGCGCGCATCGAACTTCTTCGCATCGGTGGCCGAGCGCGTGGCCCAGCCAGAACCGCGGCCGTCCTCGGTGCGGGTGGTGATGGTGAAACCCAGGTTGCTCAAGGTCTGGTAGCCGAACACGCCGTTCGAATTGGCCACCGTTTCAAAGCCGGTGGTGTCGCTGAAGAAGCCCGCCGCGATCAGGCCCTGCTTGCGGCAGGCGTTGATGCTGACGGCCGCCACTTCGGCGCGGTATTCGGGATCGATGGCGGCGGTGGCTTCGCTGTAGGTGGCCGAAGACTTGTACTCCTGCTTCTTGATCGCCGGCTGGAACTCGGGATTCTCCGGCGCCAGGCGCGCCACGTCTTCAGCGCGACGCACGGCGCGTTCCAGCGCCTTGTCGTCGAACTCATTGATCGACGCCGTACCCTGGCGCTTGCCGAAGGCGACGCTGACGGTCAGCTGGGTATTCTCCGTCAGGCCGGCGGTCGACACGGCGTTGCGCGCGTAACGGATATTGCCGTTGCGGCTACCGCTGATCTGCACGCGGCACTCGTCGGCCTTGGACAGCGACATCACCTTGTCGCTAATGCGTTTTGCTTCTTCCTGGTTCAGCATCTTCATGGATTATCCTATCTTGCGAGCGGTGTTGATGACGTTGATGCCGTTGAAGCGCGTGGTCGGCGACCCGTGCGATACGGCGCTGACCTGCGAAGGCTGACCCTTGCCATCGAAGAAGGAGCCGCCCATGCGCCAGTCGCGTTCATCGCACAGCGCCGAGCAGGCGTTCCAGAACTCCTGGGTGTTGGACTGGTAGGCCACGTCTTCCAGCTGGTTGGTGATCTTGCCGTTCTTGATCTCGAAGTACAGCTGGCCGCCGAACTGGAAGTTGTAGCGCTGCTGGTCGATCGAGTACGAGCCGCGGCCCAGGATGTAGATGCCCTTCTTGACGTCCTTGACCATGTCGTCCGGCGTCAGCGGCTTCTTGCCCGCTTCCAGCGACACGTTGGGCATGCGCTGGAACTGCACGCTGCTCCAGCTGTCCGCGTACGAGCAGCCGTGCGATTCCTTCTCGCCGATGATGGCCGCCTGGTCGCGCGTGGCCTGGTAGTTGACCAGGATGCCGTTGCGGATCAGGTCCCAGCGCTTGGAGGCCACGCCTTCGTCGTCGTAGCCCACGCAGCCCAGCGAGCCTGGCGTGGTCTTGTCGGCGACGATGTTGACCAGGTCCGAACCGTATTTGAAGTTCTTGCTCTTCCACTTGTCCAGCGTGGCGAAGCTGGTGCCGGCGTAGTTGGCCTCGTAGCCCAGCACGCGATCGAGTTCGGTGGCGTGGCCGACCGATTCGTGAATGGTCAGGAACAGGTGCTCCGGCGACAGCACCAGGTCGTACTTGCCCGGTTCGACGGTTTTCGCGGTGAGCTTTTCGCGGGCCTGGCGACCGGCGGCGCGCGCATCTTCCACCAGATCGTAGGCGCCCTGGTACAGCGTGGTCACGCCGCCGGCGGCCTTGACCTTGTTGGGCTCTTTCGCGTCGAAGAATTCATAGCCCATGCTGGCCGGCGAGGACAAGCCGTCGCGCGTGCGGAAGCGGTTGGTGGCCTTGTCGACGGCGGTGGCGGTCAGCGGCGACCACAGACGATGGATGTCCTGGTCGATGTAGGAGCCGTCGGTGGAGGCGAAGTACTTCTGCTGGTTCACCTGGAACAGGTTGGACGACATGAAGCTGGCGCCCGCATCCAGGCCGGCCTTGTTGGCGGCGATCAGCATCTCGGCCTTTTCCTTGATCGCCACGGTGCGCCAGTCCTTCTTGAACGGCGTGGCCCACGCCACTTCGCCCACGCCTTTGACGGGGGCCAGCACCACAGGCTCGGTTTGCAGCTTGGCGTTGGCGCGCGCGATGGCGACCGCCTGGCGTGCGGCGGCAGCCACCGAGTCCAGCGTCATGACGTTGGTCGAGCAGAAGCCGTAGGCGCCGTTGGCGATCACGCGCACGCCGACGCCGGAGGATTCGGTGTTGACGATGTTTTCCACGTTCAGGTCGCGCGTGGTGAGGAACTGGTTCAGGTAGCGGCCGATGCGCACGTCGCAGTAGCTGGCGCCGGCCTTGGTGGCGGCGTTCATCGCCGCGTCGGCCAGCGATTTCTTGAACTGCACGGCCATGGGGTTGAGCAGCTCTTCGGCCGCGATGGCGTTGCCGAAGACCGGTATCAGCAAGCTGCCACCGGCGGCCGCGCTAACTTTTAGAAATGAACGTCGTTCCACATTAACTCCCTGATAAATGTAACAGGGCCGGAATCAGATCCGGCCCTTGATGCTTTAAACCGCGTCCGACAACGAGGTGAAGTTGAAGTCGCGCACCCGCATCGCCGGTATCAGCAACTGGAACTGCGACTCGTCACCCGACAGGATCTCCGGCCGGCCCAGCTCCTCGATGTTGTTCAACATCGTCACCGGGCTTTCGTTGAAGCGGAAGTTCTTGATCGGATGCTTGATCTTGCCGTTCTCGATGTAGAAGGTGCCGTCGCGGGTCAAGCCGGTCAGCAGCACCGACTGCGGATCGACCATGCGGATGTACCAGGTGCGGGTGACCAGCACGCCCTTCTTGGTGTTGGCGATCAGCTCCTCGGTCGACTTGTTGGTGCCGGCCATGATGATGTTGCCCGGCGAGCCGACGGCGCGCTTGCCCTGCTTCTTGGCCCAGTAGGTCGAGTAATCGAGGTTGGCGATCTTGCCGCCCTTGATGATGTCCTGGCGTTCGCGCGCCAGCATGTTCTGGCCGTCCCATGGCAGCACCGCCACGTCCTTGTCCCACGGGTCGGCCCAGACGTTGACCTGTTCGTCGAACAGCTTCTCGCCCATGCGGTTGCCGCCGCCCTTTTTCGACAGGAAGCTGCGGCCCTCGTCGGCCTGGCGCGCGTCGAAACCGTTGAACATGAAGGCCAGCAGGTCCGAGGTCGCCGCCGGCTCCAGGATCACCGTGTAGCGGCCCGGCTCCAGCGCCTTGGCCTCCACCGAACGCAGCGCTTTTTCAATCGCCACGTTGGACGCTTCGCGCGCGTCGAACTTGCTGACGTCGCCCACGCTGCGCTTGACCCAGCCCGAACCGCGGCCGTCTTCGGTGCGCACGGTGACGGTGAAGTCCAGCCCCGTGTCCTGCTGGTAGCCGAACACGCCGTTCGAGTTGGCGATGGTGTTGAACTTGGTGCTGTCGCTGAAGAAGCCCGCCGCCACCAGCTTGTTCTTCTTGCTGTTCTCGATGCTGTAGGCCGCCACCTGGGCGCGGAATTCGGGATCGATGTCGGCGGTCTTCTGGAAGAAGGTCTCGCTGGCCTTGTATTGCTGCTTGGTCGGCGTCGGCATGAACTCCGGATTTTCCGGCGCCAGGCGGGCCAGGTCTTCCGCGCGGCGCACCACTTTTTCCAGCGACTTGTCGTCAAACTCGTTGATGGTGGCCGTGCCCTGCTTCTTGCCGAAGGCGACCGACACCACCAGCTGCGTGTCCTCGATCAAGCCGGCGGTCGACACGGCGTTGCGCGCGTAGCGGATATTGCCCTTGCGGCTGCCGGTGATGTTCACTTCGCACTGGTCGCCCTTGGAGAAGGACAGGACCTTGTCGCTGATACGTTTTGCTTCGTCTTGACTCAAATTCTTCATCTCGTGGTCTCCAGGGCTTAGCCGATTTTGCGTGCGGTGTTGATGACGTTGATGCCGTTGAAGCGCGCCGTGCTGGCGCCATGCGACACCACCGACACCTGCGAAGGCTGGCCTTTACCGTCAAAGAAGGAACCGCCCATGCGCCAATCGCGCTCGTCGCACAGACCGGCGCAGGCATTCCAGAACTCCTGGGTATTCGATTGATAGGCCACGTCTTCCAGCATCTCGCCGATCTTGCCGTTCTTGATTTCGTAGAACAACTGGCCGCCGAACTGGAAGTTGTAGCGCTGCTGGTCGATCGAGAAGGAACCGTCGCCGACGATGTAGATGCCCTTCTTGACGTCCTTGACCATCTCGTCCGGGGTCATCTTCTTCTTACCGGCTTGCAGCGAGACGTTGGGCATGCGCTGGAACTGCACGCTGCTCCAGTTGTCCGCATACGAGCAGCCGTGCGATTCCTTCTCGCCGATGATGGCCGCCTGGTCGCGCGTGGCCTGGTAGTTGACCAGGATGCCGTCCTTGATGATGTCCCAGCGCTTGCACTTGACGCCTTCGTCGTCGTAGCCGACGTTGGCCAGCGAACCGGGGGTGGTCTTGTCGGCGACGATGTTGACCAGGTCCGAACCGTACTTGAATTTTTTCGACTGCCATTTATCGAGCGTGGCGAAGCTGGTGCCGGCGAAGTTGGCCTCGTAGCCGAGCACGCGATCGAGCTCGGTCGGGTGGCCGACCGATTCGTGGATGGTCAGCCACAGGTGTTCCGGCGACAGCACCAGGTCGTACTTGCCCGGCTCGACCGACTTGGCGCTCAGCTTTTGCTTGGCCTGCTTGCCGGCCGCGCGCGCGTCTTCGATCAGGTCGTAGGACTTGGTGTACAGCGTGGTCACGCCGCCGGCCGCCTTGATCTTGTGCTCGGGACGCGCGTCCAGGTATTCGTAGCCCATGCCGACCGGTGACGACAGGCCCTGGCGCGAACGGAACTTGTTGGTCTTCTGGTCGACGGCGGTGGCGAACACCGGCATCCACAGGCGGTGCACGTCCTGGTCGATGTAGGAGCCGTCGGTGGAGGCGAAGTACTTCTGCTGGTTGACCTGGAACAGCAGCGACTGCATGAAGCTGGCGCCGCCCTCCATGCCGGCCTTGTTGGCGGCGATCAGCAGCTCGGCCTTGTCCTTGATGGCGACCGTGCGCCAGTCCTTGACGATGGGCGTGGCCCACGACACTTCGCCGACGCCCTTGACCGGTGCCAGGATGACCGGCTCGGTCTGCAGCTTGGCGTTGGCCTTGGCGATGGCGACCGCCTGGCGCGCGGCGGCGGCGACGCCGTCCGGGCTCATGTCGTTGGTGGCGGCAAAGCCGTAGGCGCCGCCGGCGATCACGCGCACGCCGACCCCGGCCGATTCCGTGTTGACCACGTTCTCGACGTTCAGGTCGCGGGTGGTGATGAACTGGTTCAGGTAGCGCCCTACCCGCACGTCGCAGTAGGAGGCGCCGGCCTGGGTCGCCGCGGTCAGCGCGGTATCGGCCAGCATTTTCTTGAATTGCAGGGCGACTGGCTTGAGCAGTTCTTCCGCCGCGATTGCGCGACCGAAGGCGGGCAGCAGCATCGTGCCCAGGGCCAGACTACTAACATTGAGGAATGCACGTCGTTCCATCGTATCTCCAAAAACGTAACAAGATTGCGGGCCGGTCGCCCGGGGTTCTGCTTTTTATTTGCTTTTCTAGCTGGAACTACTTCGTTACCGCTCGTTGCTTTGCACTACACCTGAATATCCGCCGCCGTTTCCGCCGGTTTAGCAATATTAGCGCCGGATTAAGGAAGGAGATAGGCAAAATGTGTGCCACGGGTATTCATGTTGCAAGTTGGTGCGGCAGGCAGGATATTCAGGCAGGAGTGTCCGCGTATCTGTCCGTTCGACTGTCCGCCAGTGTCCGAAAGTGTCCGCCGAGTGTCCGCCTGGGCTGGCCGTCACGCTAGCGCGGAGCGCCGTCCCAATTCGCTTGACCTTCAGGCAAGCCTGCACCATGATCGCGCAGGGCGAGCGGCTGCGCATCGTCCCAACCAACGAACCCTCAGGAGACTTTGCATGAAACGAACCGTACTTGCCGCCCTGGCCGCCACCATGTTGATCGCGGGCGGCGCCTTTGCCGCCGAAGATGCGGCACTGAAGGCCGCCATCGCCGCGCCGTCGCGCACGCCAGCCAACGTCGAGCGCGACGTCTACCGCCATCCGTATGAAACGCTGAGCTTCTTCGGCATCAAGCCGAGCATGACGGTGGTCGAGCTGGAACCGGGCGGCGGCTGGTACACCGAGATCCTGGCCCCCTACCTGCGCGACCATGGCAAGCTGATCGCCGCCGGCAACGACCTCGCTTCGCCCGACGCCAACGAGCGCAAGGCCGCCGAGCGCTTCATGGCGCGCCTGAACGCCAAGCCCGAGGTGTACAACAAGGTGGCGCTGGGTGTGTTCTCGCCGCCGCGCAAGTATGAACTGGCGCCGGCCGGCAGCGTCGACATGGTGGTCACCTTCCGCAACGTCCACAACTGGATGGAAACCGGCCCGGACAACATGAAGACGCTGTTCGGCAGCGTCTACGCCAGCCTGAAGAAAGGCGGCGTGTTCGGCGTGGTCGAGCACCGCCTGCCGGCCGCCAAGGTGCAGGACAAGGACGCCAGCAGCGGTTATATGCACGAGAAATATGTGATCGGCCTGGCCGAGGCGGCCGGCTTCAAGCTGGCCGACAAGTCGGAAGTCAACGCCAATCCCAAGGACAACGCCGAGCACAAGGGCGGTGTCTGGGCGCTGCCGCCGACCTACGGCAACAAGGACGAGGACCGCGCCATGTACAAGGCCATCGGCGAGAGCGACCGCATGACGCTGAAGTTCGTCAAGCCTTGAACATCTCTTCGCCAGTATTCCAACCTCGGTCTCGCAGGAATGGCATATGATTTAAGGTGACATATCGACCTGGCCTTCGACGGCCAGCGTCGGTCATTCTCACAGCCTTGAAAAGAGACGATCATGAAGAAGTTCCAAGAACTAACCATCAAAACGAATAGCACACCGGAAGAAGCCGTCAGCGCCATTGCTACACACCTGCCTCCGCAATGGATGCGCGATGCAAAAAGGGAGGCGGATATCGTCTTGAATGTGGGCGGTAAATTCTTCTGCTTCGAAATCAAAGCGAGCCCTGCGGGCGCCGCAAGACTTTGGGCCGCGCCGTCAGATGGCGGGATTTCGGTGAGAAATATCGTGCCGATTGATAAGTCGGAGTTGACCCCTGATGAGTACAATGAAATCCTTGGCCTATTTGTTCACGATGCCATCAATGGGCATTTTAAATATGAGATGAGCAATCCTGACGTTAAACTTGTCGACCTGATAAGCAAGGCGTCCTCAGAAAAATTCCATGCATTTTCAAGCTGCGCAAACAAGTCGACCGGCCACAGCCATCCTCTCGACGATGCACGTTGGCTGGACTTCGTCTACAGCGTGGCAAAGCACCGCGAGTCGCTCGATGCAGACGATCTTCAGTTTTTCTTGCAAGAAGATGGCTGGGATGAACAAAGTGCGCAGGATCTAGCCGCAGATTTCTCGTATGGACTCCGCGCTATGCAACATGCGCTCGCGTCAGCGGAGCGCGGGGAATGATTTGCGATATTCCGACCGCTGCGCAAATAATCGGAGCGTCATCCAAGCCGATATTACTGGTCGATACATGCTCGCTGCTCGACGTGATACGCACGCCCGTTCGCGACAAACTTAACCCGGATCATATAAAAGGCGGTATCGAGATACTTGCCAAGATTGCGGCGGGAGAGCTTCACATGGTGGTGACAACGACCATAAAGACGGAGTTTAACGAGCACCTGAGCACGACTTGTGACGACTTGGAAAACAACGCGAAGTCCCTGGAGGACAGGACAGGCCACTACACCCGGGCGAGTGCCTTCGCCGGCATCCCGTTAATGGCCACCGGTTCGCTACAAGGGGCAACCCTGTCAAAAAAATTATCACAATACTCCACCGACTTGCTCGCTCATTCCATCATCCTCCAGCGTGACCTGGATTGCGGTCATCGGGCGCATGACCGGGTCGAAGTGCATAATGCGCCAGCAAGCAGAGGGAAAAGCGAATCGAAAGACTGCCTGATCGTCGAACACTTCCTTGAACTGGTTCGACGGCTGCGCAACGCCGGTTACGCGAGAAAAGCTGTATTTGTCACGAACAACTCAACTGACTACGGGCCGCCAAACGCGCCCCGAGCTCCACTGGATAGCGAGTTCATCAATGCGAAGATCGTCTACTGCAATAACTTTTCGTGGGCGCTTGTCGAAGCGCTGAAACCTTAAGCGGCTAAAAGCGCGTAAACTTGTGCTCGTCGGGCGCGCCCTCGGCCACCAGGTCGAGCTTGCGCGCCGGGCGCGCATGCCTGGCGCCAGTCTTCAGCACCACCGGCCGGCGCGTCGATCCGGCGCGCGGCAACTCCTCGACCGCATACTGCTTGAACACCGCCATCAGCAGGGTCAGCTGCTCGGCCTGCGCGCTCATCTCTTCCGACGTCGCCGCCAGTTCCTCGGAGCTGGCCGCGTTGATCTGGGTGGTCTGGCTGAGCTGACCGACCGCGCTGTTAATCTGCCGCACGCCGGAGCTCTGTTCCTCCGACGCCGCCGAAATCTCCTGCACCAGCTCCGACGTCTTGCGGATATTCGGCACCAGCGCATCGAACATCTGGCCGGCCTGCTCGGCCAGCTCGACGCTGTCCGACGCCACCTTGCTGATTTCCTGCGCCGCCACCTGGCTGCGTTCGGCCAGCTTGCGCACCTCGGCCGCCACCACCGCGAAGCCCTTGCCGTGTTCATGCGCGCGCGCCGCCTCGATCGCCGCGTTCAGCGCCAGCAGGTTGGTTTGATAGGCGATGTCGTCGATGATGCTGATCTTGCTGGCGATCTGCTTCATCGCCGCCGCCGTGGCCTTGACCACTTCGGCGCCGCGCGCCGCGTCCACCGCCGCCTGGGTGGCGATGCCGTCGGTGACCTTGGCGTTTTCCGTGTTCTGCGCGATCGACGCCGTCATCTGCTCGATCGAGGCGCTGGTCTCCTCCACGCCCGCCGCCTGCTCGCTGGCCGCCTGCGACAGCGACTGCGCGGTCGAGCTCACTTCCTCCGAGGCGCCGGCCAGGCTGCCCACCACCGCCTGCACTTCGCGCACGATGCCCGACAGGCTGCGCGCCAGCCACAGCGCCAGCACGCAACCGAGCACCGCGATCGCGATGTCGATGCCCAGGATCAAGCGCTTGGCGGAGTCGCTCACGTCCGTCATGGCCGCCGATGCGGCCTTGGTTTCGCCGTCGTTAACCTTGAGCAGCTTGCGGAAGGCGGAGGCGATGGCCGCGTCGGCCCCCTTGATGGCCTTGTCCATGTCCTGCGCCGCCATGCCCTTCTCGTGCATCGCTTCGAGCTGGGTCATGCTGTCGCCGTAGGCCTTGGTGCCGGCCACGACTTCGTTCAGCAGGGTCTGCTCGTCGGCGCTGACGTTGCCCGCCGCCTTGTAGTTGGCCATTTCCTTGTCGATGGCGGCCAGGTCGGCGCGGAACTTGCCGTTGTAGTCGCCGCCGCGCAGGATGTAGTTCTTGAAATGATGGATCGCATTGCCTTGGGCGGTAAGTCCCTCCAGCACGGCGTTCTTGCGCACCAGCGTGACGGTTTCGAAGTCGTTCCAGTGCTCGTGCAGCGAGCTCAGCTTGGAGAAGGCTATCACCCCCAGCGCGATCACCAGCAGCACGATGCCGCCAAAGCCGGCATGCAGCCGGGTTTCCATTTTCATATGCTTGAACATGAGCGATTTCTCCAATCGGCGGGGAGGGTCACATGCCATTGTGAACCTATTCCCTGCGGCAAATCTCACCAATACTCACTTGTGGCGTACACCCCACGTCAGCGGTGTCCGGCCCCGGCCAGCTTGAAGAAGGACATGGTCTGCTGCAGCTGCTCGGCCTGGCCGCTCATCTCTTCGGCGGTGGCGGCCAGCTGCTCCGAACTGGAGGCGTTTTGCTGGGTGGTCTGGCTCAGCTGGGTGACGGCCGCGTTGATCTGGCCGACCCCGGCCGACTGTTCCTCCGACGCCGCCGTGATCTCCTGCACCAGGTTGGAGGTGCGGCGGATGTTCGGCACCATGGCGTCGAGCAGGCTGCCGGCCTTCTCGGCCAGCTGCACGCTGCTCGACGCCACCTGTTCGATTTCCTGCGCCGCCACCTGGCTGCGCTCGGCCAGCTTGCGCACCTCGGCCGCCACCACCGCGAAGCCCTTGCCGTGCTCGCCGGCGCGCGCCGCCTCGATCGCCGCGTTCAGCGCCAGCAGGTTGGTCTGGTAGGCGATGTCGTCGATGATGCTGATCTTCTTGGCGATCTGCTGCATCGCCGCCACCGTCGACTTGACCGCCTCGCCGCCCTCGGTGGCCTCCTCGGCCGCCTTGCTGGCGATGCCGTCGGTGACCTTGGCGTTTTCCGTGTTCTGCGAGATCGACGCCGTCATCTGCTCCACCGAGGCGCTGGTCTGCTCGGTGCCGGCGGCCTGCTCGCTGGCCGCCTGCGACAGCGATTGCGCGGTCGCGCTCACTTCCTCGGAGGCGCTGGCCAGCGCCTCGGCGCCGGTGTTCACTTCCTGCACCACCTGCGACAGCTTGGTGATCATGACTTGCATCGCCGCCAGCAGGCTGCTGCGGTCGGTGGCGCGCAGCTGCACCTCGATGCTCAGGTCGCCCTCGGAGACGGCGCGCACGACGTCGACCGCGTAGGCCGGCTCGCCGCCCAGCTGGCGCATCAGCCCGCGCACGATCAGGAAGGCCAGCAGCGTGGCGACGACGGCCGCCACCGCGCCGGTGCTGATCAACTGCCGGCGCGCGCTGTCGTACTGCTCGTCGGTTTCCTTGTCGGCCGATGCCATCGCCTCGGCCTGGTAATCGTTCATGGCGTCGAGCGCGCCGAAATAAGTATTCTGCACCGGTCGCAGCGTGTCGATCAGGACGGGGCGGGCCTCGTCGCGCTTGCCCGCGCGCACCAGGGCCATGAAGTCGGCGCGCACCGCCAGGTAGTGCTTCTCGGCCTCCAGCGTCTTGGCCAGCAAGTCCTTGCCTTTCTGGTTGCGCACGATCTCCTGGAGTTTCTTGACGTTTTCAGCGATGCGCCCATCGGCCGTGGCGATGCGTTCCAGTTCCTGGTTGACCGTCTTGGGGTCGGTGAAAATGATGGCGTTGCGCAGCGAACGCGCAATCAGGTTGACGTCGCCGATCCACTTATAGGTCAGCACCACCTTGGGATAGCGGTCCTGGATGACAACGTTGTTGAGGTCGTTGATCGCCCCCAGCCTGGAGATGCCAAGGAAGATACCGCCGATCAGCAGCACGACGATGAACCCGAACGACAAACCCAGATACGTGCTGATTTTCAGTTGGCGCAGCATGACATCTCCCTGGTCAGGATGTGGGGTGGGCCGCAACCGGCGGCCGGGCTCAGAATTTAACGAAATGCGATTCGTCCGGTTCGCTCATATCCGTCATGGTGCGGCTGCTGGCCGCAACGGCTGGACTGGCGCCCGCCCGGCCCGCCGGCTTGCGCGGCTTGGCGGTCCTGGGCGCCACCACCGTGCGGATCGGCCGCGACGTGCCGGCCAGCTTGAAGAAGGACATGGTCTGCTGCAGCTGTTCGGCCTGCCCGCTCATTTCTTCGGCGGTGGCGGCCAGCTCCTCGGAACTGGAGGCGTTTTGCTGGGTGGTCTGGCTCAGCTGGGTGACGGCCGAATTGATCTGGCCGACCCCGGCCGACTGTTCCTCCGACGCCGCCGTGATTTCCTGCACCAGGTCGGAGGTGCGGCGGATATTCGGCACCATGGCGTCGAGCAGGTTGCCGGCCTTTTCCGCCAGCTGCACGCTGCTCGACGCCACCTGTTCGATTTCCTGCGCCGCCACCTGGCTGCGCTCGGCCAGCTTGCGCACCTCGGCCGCCACCACCGCGAAGCCCTTGCCGTGCTCGCCGGCGCGCGCCGCTTCGATCGCCGCGTTCAGCGCCAGCAAGTTGGTCTGGTAGGCGATGTCGTCGATGATGCTGATCTTCTTGGCGATCTGGCGCATCGCCGCCACCGTCGACTTGACCGCCTCGCCGCCCTCGGCCGCCTCCAGCGCCGCCTTGCTGGCGATGCCGTCGGTGACCTTGGCGTTTTCCGTGTTCTGCGAGATCGAGGCCGTCATCTGCTCCACCGAGGCGCTGGTCTGCTCGGTGCCGGCGGCCTGCTCGCTGGCCGCCTGCGACAGCGATTGCGCGGTCGCGCTCACTTCCTCCGAGGCGCTGGCCAGCGCCTCGGCGCCGTTGTTCACTTCCTGCACCACCTGCGACAGCTTGGTGATCATGCCCTTCATCGCCGCCAGCAGGCTGGTGGTGTCGCCGTGCTTGAGCGCGACCTCGGCGCTGAGGTCGCCGTCCGCCACCAGCCGCACGATCTCGGCCGCATAGCCCGGGTCGCCGCCCAGCTGCTTGAGGATGCCGCGCAGGATCAGCATGCCCAGCGCCACCAGCAGCGCCAGCGCCACGCCGGAGGCCAGGTACATGCTGCGCAGCGCGCTGGCCGACGCCACGTCGGCCTCGGCCACGGCTTCCTCGCCGTACTTGACGTTCATCGCCACCAGCTTGTCCAGGCTGTCCTCGACCTCGTGGAAGGACGGCCGGTTGTCGATCAGGTTGCGGTGCAGCGCGATGAACAGCTCCTTGTGCTTGGCGCCATCGGCGCCCTGGATCTGCTTGAGAATGTCGGTGAACTCGTCATTGCGCCGCTTCCACGTGTCCCACTGCTTGACGAAGGTCTTCCACAAGGCCGCTTCCTCGCTGGTCTGCGGCAGCGCGTCATAGATCTTCCAGGATTTTTCCACCTGGGCGAAAATTTCCGCGCGGCGCTTGATCTGCAAGGCGATTTCCGCCACATCTTCCGGATACATGGCGATCGCGTCGGCGCCGCGATTGGCCGAGCGGATCGCCGTCTTGGCCTCGTTGATCTCCATCAGCGCCTGCACCGACGGCATGCGGTTCTTGCCGATCTCGTCCAGCATGGCGCCCTCTTTTTTCAGGCCGGCGAAGGCGATCAGCACCACCAGCAACAGCGCCAGCACGGCGACGGCGATCAGTGTCAGGATCTTGGTCCTGACGGTTATGGTAGAAAACATGTGCGACTCCCGGTTGCCTGCGTTGTCAGTGTTATGAGGCCAGCGGCAGCGCGCCGCCCGAGGCCAGCGCCGCCAGCTCGCTGGCGGCGACCACGTGCTGCACGTTGAGCAGCAGCACGAAGCGCCCCTGCACCTTGCCTATCCCCTGCAGCATCTCGGCGCGCACCTGGGCGCCGAAGCTGGGCGCCGGCTCGACGTCGGACGGTGGAATATCGAGCACCGCGTTGACGGCATCGACCAGGATGCCGATCACAAAGGCGCCCTCATCGCTGTCGACTTCGACCACGATGATGCAGGTGCGCTTGCCGATCGGCGACGGCTCGCGCTCCAGCCGGCGCGCCAGGTCCAGCACCGGCACGGCGGTGCCGCGCAGGTTGATCACGCCGCTGATGCAGGCCGGCATCTGCGGCACCGGCGTCACGCCGGCAAATTCCAGGATCTCGCGCACCGCCAGGATGCCGATGGCGAACATGTCCTGCCCCAGCATGAAACTGAGGTACTGCGCAGGGCCGCTGGCGGCCAGTTGCCGGGTCTCGGATACAGTCAAAGTATTCATCGCTGCCTCGCTCAGAATTTTACAAAACGGATATTTTTTTAACTACGGCTGCTCCGCCAGCGCGCGCAGGCGGCGCCGGTCCTGCTTGATCCAGGTCACCAGTTCTTCGGCCGGCATGGGCTTGGCCAACAGGTAGCCCTGCGCCATGTCGCAGCCCAGTTCGCGCAGCAGCTTCCAGTCCGCCAGCGTTTCCACGCCCTCGGCCACGGTGGCCACGCCCAGGCTCTGGCCCAGGTCCAGCGCGCTTTTCAGCACCACGTGGCGGTTCGGCCATTGCGAGGCGCCGTGCACGAAGGCGCGGTCGATCTTCAGTTCGGTGAAGGGGCAGCGGGCGAACTGCTGCATCGACGAATAGCCGATGCCGAAATCGTCCATCGCCAGGCCGAAGCCCATCAGCCGCAAGCGCCCCATATTGGTCAGCGCCTGCGACAGCTGGCGCATCACGCTGGTCTCGGTCACCTCCCACACCAGCGCCGACGGCGGCACGCCGGAGGCCATCACCAGCGCCATCAGGCGGTCGATGAAGCCGCGCTCGGCCAGGTTGTCGGCCGACAGGTTGACCGACACCGTCAGCGACGGCAGGCCGTGCTTGGTCCATTCCAGCAGCCGGTCCAGCACCTGGCGCACCATGCTCAGCGTGAACTCCGCCATCAGCGGCGTGCCCTCCATGGCGTCGATGAAGTACTGCGGCGCCAGCAGGCCGCGGCTCGGGTGCTGCCAGCGCGCCAGCGCCTCCAGCCCTTTCAGGTGGCCGTTCTGGATCGTCACCTTGGGCTGGAAGTGGGGCAGGAACTCCTGCCGCGCCACCGCCTGCGCCAGCTCGTCCGGGCTGGGCAGGTCCGGCTTGGCGCAGGCCGCCCTCGGCAGCGCCTTCTTGCCGGCGCGGTCGAGCAGCATCGCCAGCGCGTCCAGCTGCACCGGCTTGAGCAGGGTGCCCAGCAGGTCCATGCAGGCGTCGTCGAAGTTCATGCTCTCGATGATCTCCAGCAGGCGCGGATCGCGCGCGCTGACCACGATCAGGTTTTGCGCCAGCTGCCGCTCGCGCAGCTGGCAGGTCAGCTCGATGCCGTCCATGCCCGGCATCTCCAGGTCGGTCAGCACCAGGAAGATCGCCTCGCCGCCCTGGCGCTCCAGCACCTGCAAGGCTTCGTTGCCGTCGGCCGCCTCCAGCACTTCGCCGAATTCCAGCTGGCGCAGCAGGCCGGCCAGGTAGCCGCGCTGCACCAGGCTGTCCTCCACCACCAGCACCCGCTGGCCGGTCCAGGCGCGCGCCGTCGCGGTCAGGCTGTCGGCGAAGGTCAGGGTGGGCATGGTGGCGGCCATCAGTAGGACAACTGTTGCAGGATTTCGCGGTAGATCGCGTTCAGCGGCAGCGACTTCTCGACGCCGCCGCGCTTGACCGCTTCCTTGGGCATGCCGTACACCACGCAGCTGGCCTCGTCCTGCGCCACGGTGCGGGCGCCGGCCTTGTGCATCTCCAGCATGCCGGCGGCGCCGTCGTCGCCCATGCCGGTCATGATCACGCCCAGCGCGTTGGCGCCGGCCGCGCGCGCGGCCGAGCGGAACAGCACGTCCACCGACGGCCGGTGGCGGTTGACCAGCGGGCCGTCGACCACCTCGACGAAGTACTGGGCGCCGGTGCGGCGCAGCAGCATGTGCTTGCCGCCCGGCGCGATCAGCACCAGCCCTTGCAGCACGCGGTCGTTGTTGGCCGCCTCCTTGACCCGCACCTGGCACACGCTGTCGAGGCGGGCGGCGAAGGCGGCGGTGAATTTCTCCGGCATGTGCTGCACCACCACGATGCCGGGCGAGACCCGCGGCAGCGAGGTCAACACCTCCTCCAGCGCCTGGGTGCCCCCGGTCGAGGTGCCGATCGCCACCACCCGCTCGGTGGTGGCGGTCATCGGCCGATGATCGACCGGCGGCAGCACCGCGTCCGCGTTCAGCTTGGCCGTCACCGGCGGCGGCGGCGGACGGTTGACCAGCTTGCCGACGCGGGCGCCGGCCGCCGCCCGCACCGCCGACACCAGCTCGTCGGCCGAATCGTGCAGGAACTGCTTGAGGTCCAGCCGCGGCTTGGTGATGATGGCCACCGCGCCGGCCGACAGCGCCTCGACCGAGGTCTGCGCGCCCTTCTCGGTCAGCGTCGAACAGATCACGACCGGGGTCGGCCGCTCGCTCATGATCTTGCGCAGGAAGGTGATGCCGTCCATCTTGGGCATCTCGACGTCGAGCACGATCACGTCCGGCCACTGCACCTTCATGCGCTCCATCGCCAGCAGCGGGTTGGCCACCGCGTGGCCGACCACGATGCCGGGCGCCGCGTTCAGCAGGCTGCTGAGCACCTGGCGCACCACGGCCGAGTCATCGACGATCATGACATTGATTGCGCTCATGCCTTCTCCTTGTCCGGCCCCGCCGTGCCGCCGACGGCAGCCTCCGGCGGCACCTGGCGGCTCAACACCTCGCCGCTGCGGATGGTGAAGATCAATTGACGGTGGCCTTCGCCGAACAGGCTTTCGGACACCACGCGGATGCCGTGCTGCTGCAACAGCGTGCGGGCATAGTCGCCGTTCTGCATGCCGATGTCGCGCACCCTGATGCTGCGCGGGAACATGGCGGCGCCGCCGAAGATCTTGCCCTGGCACTGGGTCAGCGGCACGCCGTGGCGGGCCATGCCGCGCATCAGCAGGTCCATGGCGTCGGCGCCGTACATGCCGGGCTTGTCGTGGCACTTCTTGCGCCCGCTGCCCGGCAACAGGAAGTGCGACATGGCGCCGATGCGCAGCGCCGGATGCCACAGCGTGACCGACACGCACGAGCCCAGCAAGGTGCGCACCCGATAGCGCTCATCGCCGACGAAATAGTCGCCGGGCATCAGGAAGATATCGATGAGCTTAGCCTCGGGCATGGTCAGCGTCACGATCATGGCTTGCGGTAGATCGAGGGCGCCACCGCAACCAGGGTGTCGTTGATGTCGTTCAGCGTTTCCGAGTGGCCGATCAGGAAATAGCCGCCCGGGCGCAGCTGCGTCAGCAGCCGCGCCACCACCTGGCGCTTGGTGGCCAGGTTGAAGTAGATCATCACATTGCGCAGGAAAATCACGTCGAAGCTGCCCAGCTTGGGCAGCGGCTCGTTCAGGTTCAGGTGGCGGAACTGCACCCGCTGGCGCAGCGCGCGCTCGACCAGCAGGGTGCCGGTCTCGCTGCCCTGGCCCTTGAGGCAAAAGCGCTTCAGGTAGGCCGGCGGCATCTGGCTGGCGCGCTCGAGCGGGTAGTGGCCGCAGCGCGCGCGCTCCAGCACGCGGGTGCTGATGTCGGTGCCCAGCACTTCCCACGGGCCCTCGTCGAGCACGTCGGCCAGCACCATGGCGATGCTGTAGGCTTCCTCGCCGCTGGAGCTGGCCGCGCTCCAGATGCGCGGCGTCTGCCGCTTGTCGCGCGCCTCCAGCGCCAGCTCGCGCAGCAGCGCGAAGTGCTTGGGCTCGCGGAAGAAATAGGTCTCGTTGGTGGTCAACAGGTCGACCGCCACCTGCAGCTCGGCCGGCTGGGCGCGGCTCTCGAGCAGGCGCAGGTAGTCGCTATAGCTCTCCAGCTGGTAGTGCGCCAGGCGCTTGGCCAGGCGCCCGCTCACCAGCGCCTGCTTGCCGTTGGCCATGCAGATCCCCGCCGCCTCGTAGATGAAGCGCTGGAACTGGGAAAACTCGCGCTCGGTGATGGTCACTGCAGGCATGGCGTCGGCCGCTTCAGCAATGGTGCATGGCGACGGTGCCGCGCGCCAGCTCGACGATTTCTTCGCTCGACAGCACATGCTCGATGTCGAGCAGGATCACGAACTTGCCGTTGTACTTGCCGATGCCGGCGATGAAGTCGGGGCGGATGCGGGTGCCGAAGGCCGGCGCCGGCTCGATGTCGCCGGCGGCGATCTCCACCACCGCGTTGACGGCGTCGACCAGCATGCCCAGCACCTGCTTGTTGTCGCCGGGGCCGCCGTCGACCTCGACGATGACGATGCAGCTGCGCTTGCCGATCACGCTGGGGCCGCGCTCGAAGCGCGCCGACAAGTCCATCACCGGCACCACCGCGCCGCGCAGGTTGATCACGCCGCGCACGCAGGGCGGCATCATCGGCACCGCCGCCAGCGCGCCGTACTCGATGATCTCCTTGATGTGCAGGATGCCGACCGCGTACGGGTCCTCGCCCAGCATGAAGGTCAGGAACTGGCTGGGCAGGGCGGCGCCGCTTTGCAGCACCATCATCGCGGTCGACGCGCCAGCGTCGACGCCGTAAGTAACTGCCTTGTTGACTGATTCGGTCGCTGCTGTATTCATCTCGTCCTCTTCCCAATTAGGCGGCCAGCGCGACGGTGGCGCCCTTGCCGCTGACGGTGTGCATCAACGCCGACACGTCCAGGATCAGCGCCACTTCGCCGCTGCCCAGGATGGTCGAGCCGCTGATGCATTTGACTTCGCTGAACATCGGGCTGAGCGGCTTGATGACGGTCTGGAACTCGCCCAGCAGGGTGTCGACCACCAGCCCGGCGCGGTGGTTGCCCAGCTTGAGCACGACGATGCTCTCGCGCCGGGTGCAGGCGCCGCCGATGCGGAACAACTCGCGCAGCCGCACGAAGGGCAGCACCTGGCCGCGCAGATTGCAATAGTCCTGGCCCGGCTCGGTGGCGTACTCGATGCACTCCTCGATCATGTCGAGCGGGATCACGAACACCGAGCCGCCCACCTGCACCAGGAAGCCGTCGATGATCGCCAGGGTCAGCGGCAGGCGCACGGTGACGGTGGTGCCGGCGCCCTCCTTGCTGGAGACGTCGACGCTGCCGCGCAGCGCCGTGATGTTGCGCTTGACCACGTCCATGCCGACCCCGCGCCCGGACAGGTTGGTGATCTTTTCCGCGGTGGAGAAGCCGGCCTCGAAGATCAGGTTGTAGATCTCGCTGTCGGTGAGCTTGCGGTCGGCGTCGACCAGGCCGCGCTCGACCGCCTTGGCCAGGATCTTCTCCTTGCGCAGGCCGCCGCCGTCGTCGCTGACCTCGATGACGATGCTGCCCGATTCATGGAAGGCGTTGAGCTTGATCATGCCCTTGGCCGGCTTGCCGTTGGCCACCCGGATGTCGCCCGGCTCGATGCCGTGGTCCATGGCGTTGCGCACCAGGTGCATCAGCGGATCGCCGATCTTCTCCACCACCGTCTTGTCGAGCTCGGAATCCTCGCCGTCGACGATCAGGCCGATGTCCTTGCCCAGCTCGCGCGCGACGTCGTGCACCACGCGCTGGAAGCGGTTGAAGGTGGCGCCGATCTTGACCATGCGCAGCTCCAGCGCGGCGTCGCGCACCTCCTCCACCAGGCCGGACAGGGTCGAGGTGCATTCCTGCAGCTCGGTGTTCTGGATGTGCTGGCCGATCATGTTGGCGCGCGCGCCGGCGATGATCAGCTCGCCCACCAGGTCGATCAGGCGGTCGAGCTTGTCGGAATCGACGCGGATCGAGCGGCTCTCCTGCGCCTTCTGCTCGCTGACCTGCTTTTGCTTGGCCAGCGCGGCCTCCACCACCACCGGCGGCACGCTGCCGGCGCCGACCAGGATGCTGCCCAGCTGCTGCGGCATGATCTCGTCGTGGCCGTTGTCGGGATGGGATTGCTGGTGCAGCGCGCCCTCCAGCTCGTGCGAGGTGACGCTGCCGCAGCGCACCAGGATCTCGCCCAGGCGCGCGGCCTGCTCCGGCAGCGCGCGGATCAGGTCGACGTAGTGCGAGACCTTGCTGTGCGGCGGGATGATGCGGATCTCGCAGTCGTCCTGCACGAACTCGAACACGCCGGCGATCGCTTCGCGGTCGGCCGTGCTGTCGAAGGCGATCTCGAAGCCCAGGTAGCACAGCTCGGCGTCCATGTCGTCGGCGGTCGGCAGCGCGTCCGGCACGGTGGCGATGCCGACGATCTTGCCCAGCTTGGCCAGATAGCGCAGGAAGGCGATCGGGTCCATGCCGTTCTGCAGCACGCCGCGGCCGAAGCGCAGCGAGATGTGCCAGTAGTCGCTGTCGCCACGTTGCTGGTCGATGCGCTCGACGCCCGGCTCGGCGTGCACCGCCAGCGGCGCCGAGGTCCCGTCGGCCACCGGCTCGGCGTGGGCGTCGGCGGCGCCGCCGGCCATGTGGCGGCGCAGTTGTTGCAGCAGCATCTCGCCTTCCGGCGCGGTGTCGGGATCGGCCTCCAGCTGGCCGGCGGCCAGCGCGTCGGTCATGCCGGACAGGTAGTCGCAACAGGACAGCAGCAGCACGATCATTTCATCGTTGAGCGTCACGCGGCCGTCGCGCACTTCGTCCAGCAGGCTCTCGACCACGTGGGTGAAGGCGACGATGTGGTCCAGGCTGAACAGCCCGGCCGAGCCCTTGATGGTGTGCGCCGCTCGGAAGATGGCGTTGATCGCCTCGCCCTGGTCGCCGGCGATGTCGACGTTGAGCAGCGCGTTCTCCATGTCTTCCAGCAGCTCGCGGCTTTCGGTGATGAAGGTCTGTAGTGCTTCGTCCAGGTTCATGGCAATGCCCTCGGAACAAAATTAAACAGATGAATCGCTCAGGTGCTTCAGGTGTGTATCAGCAGGGCGTCGCCGAAAAAGGCGCCCAGGTCCAGCATTTCCAGGATTTCCACCACCGCCGGACTGTGCTTGACCAGCCGCAGCTCGCGCTGGTGGGCGTTGGCGGTGGTCTTGGCCAGCATCAGCACTTGCAGGCCGGCCGTATCGAGCTCGGTGATGCCGGACAGGTCGATCTCCAGCACCTGGGTCTTGCGCAGGGCGTCCAGCACGGTCGCCTTGAGGTCGGCGGCGCGGTAGATCGTCATCTCGCCGTCGATGGCGATGCGGGCGACGGCGACTCCTGATTCATCGGACATGGCGTCCTCCGTGGTTATGGCACGAGTTATGGCATGACAAGTTTGGCGACGGCGCCGAGCAGCACTTCCGGCTTGAACGGCTTGACCACCCAGGCCTTGGCGCCGGCCGCCTTACCCTCTTCCTTCTTGCTCTCCTGCGACTCGGTGGTGAGCATGATCACCGGTGTGAACTTGTACAGCGGCAGCTGCTTGAATTCGCGCACGAAGGTGATGCCGTCCATATTGGGCATGTTGACGTCGCACACCACCAAATGGATCTTCTGGCCGGTGCATTTGGACAGCGCATCGACGCCGTCGCGCCCTTCGATGACCTCGTAGCCCGCGCCCTTGAGCGCGATGCCGACCACTTGACGCAGGGAGGCCGAATCGTCGACCACCATGATGGTTTTAGCCATTTTGTCTACCTCGGTTAATCGTAAGAAAATGCGTCAAAAAAGCGTCAGAAAAAGGTGATCTCGTCGGCGGCCGCGGCGACCGGCGCGGCGTGGTTGGAACCGCCGTGCACCGCGTGCTCTTCCGCCATGGCGTAGGTCTTTTGCAGCTCGTGCAGCAGCAGCTGGGCGTCCAGCGCCTCCAGCACCTGGTCGGCGGCGTAGCGCTCGCGGTTGTCGCGCAGCAGCGCCGGCAGCAGCTCCATGTTCTCGCGCACGTGGGCCATCACCTGGCTGACCCGGTCCTGGAACTGCAGCTGCACCAGCGCCTCGCCCACCTCGCCCTGGATGCCGATGCTGTCCTGCTTGAGCTTGTCGGCCGACTGCACCAGCGCGTCGGTCATCCGGCGGAAATCGCCCAGCACCGAGTCGATCATGCCTTCGGCCGACTGCATCGACTTGTCTTCCTGCTCGCTCGATTGCTCGGCCGCCTGGCTGGCGGCCAGGATGGCGCTGCTGATCAGGCCGACGCGGTTGGAGATGTTGCGGCCGGTCTCGGCCGAGCGGCTCGACAGGTTGCGCACTTCCTGCGCCACCACCGCGAAGCCGCGCCCGGCCGGGCCGGCGCGCGCCGCTTCGATGGCGGCGTTCAGCGCCAGCAGATTGGTCTGGGCGGCGATGCTGGCCACGCCTTCGGCCATGTCGCGCAGCTCGCGCGTGAAGCGTTCCAGGTCCTTGATCTTGGCCAGCATGGCGTGCTTGGACGACATGGCCGATTTCATCGACGTCACCACCGAGCCGAGCTGGGTTTCGCTGCGCGAGAAGATTTCGGTCATCGAGCTGCCGTCGTGTTTGCCGTCCTGGCCGCTGTCGTGGCTGGAGACGTGGACCGCGTCGTCGAGCTTGTCGACGATGCTGGAGAAGCGCCCGGCCAGGTCGGCCACGGCTTCTTCCATCTGGGTGCGGGAGTTTTCGATGTGGCGGCACCAGATCGGCAGCACGGCGTCGCCGAAGCGTTCGCGGGCGTCGAGATAGTCCTCGATCATGGCGCGCTCGCCGCCGCCCAGCGCCGACGCGGCGGCGCCGCGCACGCTCCATGCCGCGGCCGCCAGCAGCGCGGCCGACCACAGCACCGTGTACCAGCCCCAGGCGCCCCACCCCGCCCACATCGTCCCCAGAGCGCCCCCCCCGGCCAGGCCGAAGGGGAGCAAAATCTTACTATCGAAGCCGCTAGTGTTCTTCACTGGACGCCACCCCGCTGTAGAGTCTCTCGGCACCTCGTTCGGTGGATGCCGTGAGTCCAACTGTATCCCAGAAACTCAGCCTGCGCCACAATGTAGGTGGCAATTCAATTGTATCGGTTGTTTTACGCGACAGCGCTTTAAATTGCTTCCGAAGGGAAATAATTTAACGTTAAGATGTGGGCCTATGCGCCCGCCACCGGCGCACCTGTTGCACCCGCGCAACCGCCCGCCGGAGCACCCTCCGCCGGGCGATTTACTTTCATGCTGGAACCCGCCTATGCCCGCCTTGAATATCGACCCTGCGCTGCCGTTGCTGGTGGTGGACGACAACCAGCAGATGCGTTCCGTGGTCAAGGGCATCCTGGCCGACCTGGGCTTCGTCAACGTCTCCCTGGCCGGCAGCGGCGAGGAAGCCTGCCGCATCCTGGCCGAGCGGCCGATCGCCGCCGTCATCTCCGACCTCGACATGCCGGGCATGAACGGCCTGCAGCTGCTGCAATGGGTGCGCAGCAATCTTTCCGACCGCGAGCTGCCGTTCATGCTGCTGCCCAGCGAGGCCAACCGCGACGGCTTGCGCGCGGCGGCCCAGGCCGGCGTGACCGATTGCCTGATCAAGCCCTTCACCTTGGCCACCTTCCACAGCAAGCTGCAGGCCATGTTCCAATCGCGCGGCGACGCCGCCGCGCGCCGCGCGGCGCTGCGGCGCGCCGCCCTGCCCGCCGCCGTCATGGCCAGCGCGCCGGCGCCGCTGATCGGCATGGAGCGCCCGCTGGAGGAAAGGCTGCGCGAGGCCACCGTGCTGGTGGTGGACGACATCGCCACCAACATCAAGGTGATCGCCGGCATGCTGGCCGAGGACGGCTACGGCGTGAAGGTGGCGATCTCCGGCAAGAAGGCGCTGGAGATCATCCCCGTGCACCGGCCCGACATCATCCTGCTCGACGTGATGATGCCGGAGATGGACGGCTTCGAAGTGTGCCGCCGGCTCAAGGCCGATCCGGCCACCGCCGACATCCCGGTGATCTTCCTGTCGGCCAAGGACCAGGCGGACGACATCATCGTCGGCCTCGAGCTCGGCGCGGTGGACTACGTCACCAAGCCGGTCGACCCGGCCATCCTCAAGGCGCGCCTGCGCACCCACCTGCGCCTGGCCGGCACCATGGCCGAGCTGCGCCGGCAGAATTCGGCCGTGACCGACAACGCCCAGCTGCGCGAGGAAGTCGAGCGCCTGAGCCGCTACGACCTGGCCACGCCGCTGGCCGAGGTGCTGGCCGCCAGCGCACGGCTGATGGCCGAGCCGGCGCTGGCGGCGGCGCCGGCGCTGCGCGCCCGGCTCGAGGCGCTGGACCAGGCGGCGCGGCGCGCGCTGCGGCTGGCCGGGCTGTCGCTGGAACTGTGCCGCATCGAACAGGGCGCCTGCCAGCCGCAGGCCGCGCCGGTGGCGCTGAACCCGCTGCTGGCGCACGCCGCCGCCGCCATCGCCGTCACCCATCCGGTGATGCTGCCGGCGCAGCCGGCCACCTTGCTGGGCGATCCGGCGCTGTGCGCCATGCTGTGCGAGCACCTGCTGCTGAACGCGGCGGCGCACACGCCGGCCGGCACCTCGATCGTGCTGGGCGCCACGCTGGAAGGGAGCAACTGGGCGCTGACGGTGGAATACGCCGGCGTGCTGCCGGCCGCGCAGCGCGCCTGCCTGCACGGCCAGGCCGAACGGCCCGGCGGCGAGGCGGAGCTGACGATGTACGCGGCGCGCCTGCTGGCGCAGGTGCAGGGCGGCACCCTGGCGGCCCAGGACGACAGCGCCCGCACCCGCCTGCTGCTGTGTTTACCGTCCGCTTGAAAACTCTGCACTCGACATTTGCGCGCTTCCCGGTTAGATTGCCAACGTTGCATGATAATGATGCAAAATTGACTATCAAGATCTAATTATTGAATACGGGGAATCATATGAAACAATACGGCGCGGAATTTTTTGGAACCTTTTGGCTGGTGCTCGGCGGCTGCGGCAGCGCGGTGCTGGCGGCGGCTTTTCCCGGTGTCGGCATCGGCTTGCTGGGCGTCTCGCTGGCCTTCGGCCTGACGGTGCTGACCATGGCCTACGCCATCGGCCACATCTCCGGCTGCCACCTGAATCCGGCGGTGTCGATCGGCCTGTGGGCCGGCGGCCGCTTCCCGGCCAATAAGCTGCTGCCTTACATCGTGGCGCAGGTGCTGGGCGCGATCGTCGCCGGCGGCGTGCTGTACACCATCGCCAGCGGCAAGCCCGGCTTCGACGTCATGGCCGGCTTCGCCTCCAACGGCTACGGCGCGCATTCGCCGGGCGGCTACTCGCTGCTGGCCGCGCTGGTGACGGAAGTGGTGATGACCATGATGTTCCTGCTGATCATCCTGGGCGCCACCGACGAGCGCGCACCGAAAGGCTTCGCGCCGCTGCCGATCGGCCTGGGCCTGACCCTGATCCACCTGATCAGCATCCCGGTCACCAACACCTCGGTCAACCCGGCGCGCAGCACCGGCGTGGCGCTGTATGTGGGCGACTGGGCCACCAGCCAGCTGTGGCTGTTCTGGGTCGCGCCGATCGCCGGCGCGCTGCTGGGCGCGGCGATCTACCGCTTCATCGGTACGCCGGAAAAGGCGTAAACCGTTTAGCTGGTTTCGGCCGCGCCAGGCCGGAATCAGCGGCTGCTGGCCAGCTTCGGGCGCACCACGCTGCGCCCCAGGGTTGCCGATGGCGCCGCCCGCCTCGGCGCGGCGTCGCCCAGCTTGAAGATGCTGACGGCGTCGGCCAGCTTGGCCGCCTGCTCCTGCATCGCATCGGCCGCCGCGGCGGCCTGCTCCACCAGCGCGGCGTTCTGCTGCGTCACATGATCCATCTGCGTAATTGAATTGTTGATCTGCTCGATGCCATTGGTCTGCTCGCTGCTGGCGTTGCTGATCTCGGCCATGATGGCGGTCACGCGGCCGATGCTGCTCACCACCTCTTCCATCGTGCTGCCGGCCTGGCCCACCAGGCGCGTGCCGGCCGCCACCTTGCCGACCGAATCGTCGATCAATGCCTTGATCTCCTTGGCCGCGCTGGCCGAGCGCTGCGCCAGGTTGCGCACCTCACTGGCGACCACGGCGAAGCCGCGGCCCTGCTCGCCGGCGCGCGCCGCTTCGACGGCCGCGTTGAGCGCCAGGATATTGGTCTGGAACGCGATGCCGTCGATCACGCCGATGATGTCGACGATCTTCTTCGACGAGGCGTCGATCGAGGCCATGGTGTGCACCACGTCCGCCACCACGGCGCCGCCGCGCTGGGCCACGTCCGAGGCCGAGGCCGCCAGCTGGTTGGCCTGGCGGGCGTTCTCGGCGTTCTGCTTGACGGTGGAGGTCAGCTGCTCCATCGACGAGGCGGTTTCCTCCAGCGAGCTGGCCTGCTGCTCGGTGCGGGAAGACAGGTCGAGGTTGCCGGCGGCGATCTGCGACGAGGCGGTGGCGATGGCGTCGGTGCCGTTGCGCACCTCGGTGACGATGCGCACCAGGCCGCCCGACATGCGGTGCAGCGCCTGCAGCAGCTTGCCCGGCTCGTCCTGGCTGTAGCCGCTGGCGGCGTGGCCGCTGTGGTCGACCAGGTCGCCGCCGGCCACGCACTCGGCCAGCGCCACCGCCTCGTTGATGGGGCGGGTGATGCCCGCCGTCAGCCACCAGGCGAACGCCACGCTGAAGGCCACCACCAGCGCCGCCATCGCCAGCAACAGGTTGCGGCTGTCCTGCGCCACCTGGTCGATGCGGGCGGCGGCGGCGTCGATTTGGGTGCGCTGGTGCTCCAGCATTTTCTGCAACATCGTTTCGTAGACCTTGGCGGCCGGCAGGTAGACGGCGTCGAGCAGGCGCGTGGCTTCGGCGGCGTCGCCGGCGGCCTTGGCCTTCATGACGCCGTCGCGTCCGGCGACGTAGGCCTTGCGGGTGGCGACCAGGTCGCCCATCAGCGCCTTGTCGTCGTCGCTGGCCAGCGCCTCGATCTGCTTGATCAAGCCCTGGGCGTAGGCGGTGGAATTCTTGGCCTCGTCGGCAAAGAAGGTGGCCAGCGCCGGGTCGGCGCTCTTGGCCACGGCGGTGGTGCGGCGGATGCCGGCGAACACCACCCGGTACCAGTCGGCGATCAGGCGCTCCTTGGCCAGCGGCAGCTCCATCATCGCGCGGGTCGAGGCCGCCACGCCTTGCAGGCGGTAAATCCCCAGCCCCGTATTCAGTATCAGAATCGCAAGAATGACAGCAAAACCAAGCGACAGACGCCGTCCTATGCTGAGGTCGGTGATCTTCATGGCAGTCTCCCTGGGGCGTGCGTTGTAGGCCGGACTTTGGCCGCCGGCTGGCGTGCTGCGCCCCCATGGTAACGCCAATCCGGCGCGCCATTCATCTAGTTGAAGTTTAAAATATATTTTCGTTTTCCATTCCAAATCACAACAAAAATTGCGTGAAGGACTGAGAAAACGTTTACACTTCCGCCTGATATGTACGGCCATTTACATGCCGGGATGAAGACGACCACGAAAAATGAACCAGGCATTCTTAGAACACAGAGCAAAGTACCGGGATATTGTTGCCCGCCGATACAAAGTCACTCCTGAAATGTACGACGAAGTGACGCGCATGCTGGCGCCGCTGGCGGTGGCCGTGAGCGTGCGCAAGGGCGAGTATTTGCAGCGCATCGGCACGCTGGCCAACAGTGTGGTGTGGCTGCACAGCGGCGTCGCGCGCACCGGTTTCATCACCGAGACCGGCAACGAGGTGACGCTGCACTTCCTGACCGACGGCGAACCGGCGGCGGCGCACGACGACCTGCTGCGCGCGCGCGAGGACGAGCCGGCGCTCAACTTCGTGGTGGCGGAGACGGCGGTGCACGGCTATCGGCTGGACTGGCTGGAGATCAGCAAGCTAGCGCACAGCAACAACCTGTTGCGCGATTACTATTTGAAGGTATCGGAGCGCGGCATCATCGACCAGAGCCGGCGCCGCTACCTGAGCGCCTCGCCGGCGCAGGGGCGGCTGAGCGCGTTCCGCCGCGAGTATCCGGGGTTGGAGCAGCGCATCTCGCAAAAGGTGGTGGCATCGTTCCTCGGCATCACGCCGCAATACATGTCGCAGCTGCTGCGCAACGACGGCGCGCCGTCCAAATAAAATTGGGGTCAAGTCCTGAACCTTCCCCTCAAATTTTGAAGATAGCGATTAACGATCTCAGCTCGCCAAGAGCGATGGTG
>NZ_JBWKQE010000023.1:0-112429 GCF_059418605.1 Duganella sp. GW821-FHT07G03 | reverse complement strand
GGTGATACACAATGACAAGCCTTTCGATCCCAATTACTTATCGAAAGGGCTTGCCATTCAAGACGGTATCTGACCCCGTTTTTTATGGGCAGTCGTCGAGGTTGGTTTTGACTTGTAGTAGCAGGCTGTGCAGTGCTTGCTGCTGTTCGGTGCTGAGGCCCTGCATCGCCTGCGTGTTCAGCGCTTCGGCCTGGCGTTTGATCTTTTGCTGGATGGCGCGGCCGGCGTCGGTCAGCGACTGGCAGCTGCTGGTCGGTGATGAGAGCGCCTTGCCGGCGATCGCCCGCCGTCTCGAAGAGTTGCCGGCCGGCGTGCGTGTGATCGTGATCGCGAAAGTGGGCGAAGCGGCCGATCGCCGCGAGCTGGCCAGTAGCGCCCAGGTCGATCTGCGCTGGGTCGGCAGCGACGAGGAGATGATCGCGGCAGTGCGCGCGTTCACGCTGCCGGACGGCGACGGCTACGCCTGGTGCGCCGGCGAGGCGGCGACGATGGCGGCGGTGCGGCAGGAGCTGGTCGGCGTCAAGGGTCTGGGCAAGCACCAGATCCGCGCCGCCGCCTATTGGAAGCGCGGCGGCAGCGGCTTCCACGCCACGCTGGAGGATTGAGTGGATGGCCGGTCTAGGGCGCCATAACGTCGATGATCGCCTGGTAGACGCGCACCGGTTCCTCGGCGATGCGGTTGAGCACGTAGAGGAAGTGCTCGTCGCCGAACACGGCGTACTCTCGCGTGGGGAAGCCGCGCGCGTGCAGCTCGGCGATCTGCTCGGTGCCCAGGCCGATCAGCGATTCGAATTCAAACCAGCGCGGGTCGATGCGTTCCCTCAGGATCAGCGCGCTGACGTCTTGCTGGATGCCGCGGTCGTGGGTGGCGATCGAACACTTGTGGCCGCTTAGCAGCAGTTGCTGCGCGTAGCGGCGGTAGGCGGCGGCCAGCTCCGGGCTGTTGCGGTGGTGCGAGACGTCTTCCGACTCGAGGAAGGCGCCCTTCACCAGGCGGATGCGGCCGGGGAGCTTCATCAGCGACGGCAGATCCTGCGCGGTGCGGTGGCGCTTGGCCGGCACCGTGATGCCGACGTTGTGCAAGCCTTCCTCCCGGTGCAGGCGCGCGTAGATGGCGTAGATGTCGTCGGCGCGGTCGGCCGCCTCCATCGAGATCATCACTTCGCGGTTGATTTCGGCGGCCGCCAGCGCGATGCGGCGGGCGTTGCGAAAACCCAGTTCCGTATCGACCGTCATGCCCACGTGCGACAGGTCGAGCGAGACCGAGCAGTTCAGGTTGCGCTGGCCGATGGCGCGGGTCAGCTCCATGAACACCTCGGTCTCGGCCATCGCGAAGACTTCGTCGCGCACGCTCTCGCCCATGTATTCGGCCGAGGCCGCATGGCCCTGGGCGATGATGTGTTCGACCCGTTGCAGCGCCTCGGCCACGGTGCGGCCGGCCACGTAGCGCTGCGACACTTTGTGCATGTAGGGACGCAACAGCGGATCGTTGCAGAACTTTTCCTTGGCGCTCTCGTCAAGCGCCAGCGCGCGCAGGGTGGTGGCGGCCTGGTCTACCAGCGGCTGCCATTGGGCGGGGAAGGCGGGATGGTGCACGGCGTCTCCAGTAAGAATGAAAAAAAACAGCCCGGAGGCTGTTTCGATTTGACCTAGTTGCGGACCAGGTTGCCGTTGTCGTTGCGGACCCGGTCGCCGCTCATCATGCGCGGATCGTGGTCGAAGTTGAAGCTGACCTGCTTGCCGTCGTCGTATTGCACGTGCACGGTCCACTGCTTGCTGGACTTGGCTTTCTCTTCGATCTTGTTGCCGGCATAGGCGCCGCCTGCCGCGCCGGCCACGGTGGCCAGTTCGCGGCCGTGGCCGCTGCCGACCTGGTTGCCCAGCAGGGCGCCGGCCACGCCGCCGGCGATCACGCCCAGCGCGCTGCCTTCGCCGGCCTTTTCGCTGACCACCACCGAGGTGACCTTGCCGCACTCCATGCAGCTGCCTTGCTTGGCCGGGCTGGCTTTGAGCTGGGCCTTGGCCAGCGCCAGCGATTTGTCGTATTCGGATTTGGCGTCGCGCGTGCATTGCATGCGGGCGGCCGAGTTGCTTTCTTCCGCGCACAGCTTCTTGTCGTCCGCGTAGCGGGTGGCGAGGCGCTTGGATTCCGCATTGAATTGCTCTTTGGGTGTTTGGGCCTGGGTGGACGAGGCCAGGGTGGCCAGCACCAGTGCTGCCAGAATAGAACGGTTCATGCTTTTTTCTCCTTATTAACCGTAGGAGCCGCCAGTGTACAACAAGTCAAATAGGCGGGAAATGGTGGCGATCAGGCTGCCTGCGCCCAGCATCATGCTCGCCACCAGCACCACGGCCAGCGGCCAGTGGGTGTCGGACTGCTTGCCGGAGCCGGGGTTGAAGCGGGCGTCCCATTTTTCGTCGGACATCAGCCCCAGCACCAGCGCCTCGAGGAAACCGACCAGGCCGGAGACCATGATGGGCAGCAGCTTGTAGAAGCCGTCGGCGTCCGGCCAGGCGGCGGCGATGGCGGCCGACGCCGGCAGCGCGGCCAGGTGGGCCCACAGCCAGGGGTCGCGCGGGCCGCGCAGGTACAGCCGTTGCAGGCCGAGGCCGCCAACCAGGAAGGCCAGCAGGGTGGCGAAGGTCTTGTTTTTGTGCGATGTGTGGTGCGAAACAGTCATGTTTGTTCGGCAGTAGACGGAAAACATGCAGTATCGGTCATAATACGGCCCCCGGCGGACCTTTTTTATGGACAAGGCTATTGCCCCGCACGCCGGTTCGGGGGATAATCTTCGATTACCCCAATCTGCCCGATTATTTCATTAACGCTTGCTGCTTCGCGGCAAAGCGCGCTATAATTTGCGGCTTTTTCCGTCCTAGCACACTTTTTGGAAATATTATGGTCGTTATTCGTTTAGCTCGTGGAGGCGCCAAGAAGCGTCCGTTCTTCAACATCGTTGCAACCGACTCGCGCAATCGTCGCGATGGCCGTTTCATCGAGCGCATCGGTTTCTACAACCCGATGGCATCCGGTGGCGAAGTGCCACTGCGCATCACCGCTGACCGTCTGGCTCACTGGCAATCGGTTGGCGCACAATTGTCGCCTACCGTGGCTCGCCTGGTAGCTTCGAACAAAGCTGCTTAAGTCTGGTTGCTGGTTTGACCGATAAGAATGCATCCGGGGTGCAAGTCCCCGACGATCTGGCACAGGTAGGCTTTGTCTTTGGTGCCTACGGCGTCGCTGGCTGGGTAAGGGTACGCCCTTTCTCGGAAGATGCGGATGCACTCCTGTCGGTAAAAACCTGGTGGATCGACAAGCCTGGCTTGCGCGATGTCGAAGTCAAGCAGTGCAAACTGCATGGCGGCGACGTGGTCGCACAGCTGGCGGGAGTGACCGATCGGGACATGGCAGAAGCGCTCAAGGGCGCAGCTGTTTCGGTTCCGCGCAGTCGTTTCCCGGCCTTGTCCGACGATGAGTTTTACTGGACCGAGTTGATTGGTCTGGATGTAGAGAATTTGCAAGGTGAGCACCTCGGTACGGTGACTGACATGATGAGCAATGGTCCGCAGTCGATCTTGCGCATACAGCCAGCCGCTACGCCAGATGCCAATCCAGAAGTCGTGGCGCAAGAGCGCCTGATTCCATTTGTGGACGCGTTTGTCATCAAGGTAGACAAGGCCGCAAAGAAGATCACCGTCGACTGGGGACTTGATTATTAAAGAACATAAGGGCGGCCCGCCATGCAATTCGATGTCGTGACCCTGTTCCCTGAAATGTTCGCCGCACTGACGCAGTCGGGTGTGACCCGGCGCGCGTTTGAACAGAATAGATGTGGCTTGTCGTTGTGGAATCCGCGTGATTTCACGACCGACAATCACCGTACCGTGGATGACCGCCCCTATGGCGGCGGCCCCGGCATGGTGATGCTGGCCAAACCCCTGGAAGCGACGCTCAACGCGGCGAAGCAGCGCCAGACCGATGCCGGTCTGCCGACGCCCCGCGTGGTGTTCATGTCGCCCCAGGGCAAGCAGTTGACGCACGAGCGCGTGATGCAGCTGAAGCAGGAGCCCGGTCTGGTGATCCTGTGCGGCCGCTACGAAGCGGTGGACCAGCGTTTGCTGGACCGTTGCATCGACGAGGAAATCAGCCTTGGCGATTTCGTGCTGTCCGGCGGCGAGCTGCCGGCGATGGCCTTGATGGATGCCGTGATCCGCCAGATTCCCGGCGTGTTGAACACGGATGCGTCGGCGATCGAGGACAGCTTCGTCAACGGCCTGCTCGATTCGCCGCACTACACGCGGCCGGAAACGTACGAAGGGGTGGGCGTGCCGCCGGTACTGATGGGCGGCAACCACGCCGAGATCGAGAAATGGCGCCGTCAGCGCATGCTGGAGGCGACCGCGCGCAAGCGCCCGGATTTGCTGGTCAAGGCGCGTGAGGCAGGGCAGCTCACCAAGCTTGACGAAAAGTTTTTGGCAGGTTTGTAAACCTGTTGTTGTAGAAGCCGGCGGACATGTCGTCCGCATGGTTGTTTAACCCCATCCTCTACTGGGCATCGAGTTTCGACTCATAGCGCGCCAGCATGATGGTTTATGGAGTCATTAAATGAATCTGATTCAACAACTCGAGCAAGAAGAAATCGCTCGCCTGGGCAAAAGCATCCCTGACTTTGCACCTGGCGATACCGTGATCGTCAACGTTAACGTAGTCGAAGGCACCCGCAAGCGCGCCCAGGCATACGAAGGCGTGGTCATCTCCCGTCGCAACCGTGGCCTGAACTCGAACTTCATCGTTCGTAAGATCTCGTCCGGCGAAGGCGTCGAGCGTACCTTCCAGCTGTACTCCCCGCTGATCGCTTCGATCGAAGTGAAACGCCGCGGTGACGTACGTCGCGCTAAACTGTACTACCTGCGTGATCGTTCCGGTAAATCGGCACGTATCAAGGAAAAACTGCCAAACCGTCGCCCAGTGGCGAAAGCAACCGCCGCTTAATAGCTGCGTTTGTGTTTGGATAGAAGGGGCGCCATCGGTGCCCCTTTTTACATTCGTGGAGGTAGCGTTTGGCCCAGCCTTTGTTCGACCCGCAACAACTTCCCGTGGACGCCATCGCCGGCGAGCCCGCGCTCGCGCCGGAGCGCCTGACGCCCGCGTGGCTGCGCGGCCGCTTCATCGAGCAGCCGATCTGGACGCCCGAGGGCGCCGAGGAATCGTTGGGCAGCCTGTCCAAGCGGCCGACGCCGACGCCGGCCTCGGTGCTGATTCCGCTGGTGCTGCGCGAGGACGGCCTGACCATCCTGCTGACCCAGCGCACCGCCCACCTGACCGACCACGGCGGCCAGATCAGCTTTCCCGGCGGCCGCGCCGAGGACTACGACAGCGATGCGGTCGACACCGCGCTGCGCGAGTCGGAGGAGGAGATCGGCCTGGCGCGCCGCCATGTCGACGTGCTGGGCACCTTGCCCAAGTATCTGACCGGCACCGGTTATTGCGTCACGCCCGTGGTGGGCCTGATCGCGCCGCCGTTCGAGCTGACCGCCGATCCGTCCGAAGTGGCGGAAATCTTCGAAGTGCCGCTGGCCTTCCTGATGGATGGCCTGAACCACCAGCGGCTGTCGGTGCAGCTGCCGGGCGGGCGGCGCAGCTTCTACGCGATGCCGTACGGCGACTACTACATCTGGGGCGCGACGGCCGGCATGCTGCGCAATCTGTTCCATTTCTTGCGCGCATAGTCACACTACGCTATCGTAGCGGGCATCAAGGCATTGCCGACTCAAAGGATTCTTAATGACTTTTCTTTCCATTCTATGCGCGCTGTTGATCGAGCAAATGAAGCCGCTGCGCGCGGACAATCCGATCTACGCCGAAATCAAGCGCCTGGCGTTGCGGATGGAGATCTGGTTTAACGCCGGCGACTCGACCCACGGCCGCATGGGCTGGTTCCTGATGATGGCCATCCTGATGGTGCCGACGGCGCTAATCTACTGGGTGCTGAAGCACTACAACTGGTTCCTGGCGGCCTTTGCGTGGAACGTGCTGATCGTCTACCTGACCTTGGGCTTCCGCCATTACAGCCACTATTTCACCTCGATCCAGCTGGCCCTGAACGCCGGCGACGAAGCCGCGGCGCGCGCGCTGCTGGCCGAATGGACCCGGCAGGACACGGTGGGCATGGAAGCGACCGAGATCGCCCGCCTGGCCGTCGAGAAGTCGCTGATCACCACGCACCGCAATGTGTTCGGCGTGTTCTTCTGGTTCCTGATGCCGCTGGGCCCCGCCTGCGCCGTCATGTATCGCGTCTCCGAGCACCTGGCGCGCGCCTGGAACGAGCCTGAGCACATGCGCAACGAGGCCTTCGGCCAGTTCGCCGCGCGCGCCTTTTACTGGATCGACTGGATACCGGTGCGCCTGACGGCCGTAGCCTTCGCCGTGGTCGGCAACTTCGAGGACGCTATCTACGCCTGGCGCAACTTCGCCCACCGCTGGGCGGACGAGGCGATCGGCATCATCCTGTCGGCCGGCGGCGGCGCCATGGGCGTGCGCTTGGGCTCGCCGGTGGAGAACGCCGCCAAGGTGCTGCCGGCCGATGCCGCCACCGTCGATATCAGCGACGACGAGCCGGACATGCTGCCGGGCGAGGAGCCCAGCGTGCGCGCGCTGCAAAGCACGGTGGGCCTGGTGTGGCGCGCCTTGCTGCTGTGGATGATGTTGTTATTGCTGTTGTCGGGCGCAGTCTGGCTCGGAGCGACTCCGTAACGAGGTACGAACACGGGTACAATAGCGGCATTGCTGTGGTGCGGAATGATGATTATTCTGCACCAAAGTGGTTAATCGCGCAGGAATCCGGATTGAAATCAATGACTTACGTATTCAGGTCTTCTATAAGATATAATACGTAAGAATCTTACAGAATGATATCCGCCCGAGCCACCCGTCGGGATCTTCCACGCATTCTTGTTACCAACAAGTATCTACTCATAAGCAGCCGCCTATGGCAGAGTCAGTTCAAAAACCGTCAGAACAGCAGGATTCGTTCTTCATCCTCGGCCAGACCAGCAATGGCAGGCAGTTCCGTCCCAGCGACTGGGCCGAGCGCCTGTGCGGCGTGATGTCCTGCTTCAAGCCGGAAGGCTATGGCGGCGGTCGCGATTCCCATCTGCAGTTCTCGCCGTATGTCACGCCGACCGTCCTCAATGGCGTCAAGTCGGTGGTGGTCAACGGCAAGCTGCGCCAGCTCGAACCGCTGGCCTATCACTTCGTCATCTCCTTCGCCAAGGACAACGACCTGCAAATGGTCGACGCCTGCATCCTGCCTGAAAAAGCCTGACCCTGGCCTGATCCCCGTCTTTTAAAATTCGCTTAAGCGTCTACCCAGGAGGGCGGGGGAGGGCGTATGCTGCCTGTTCTTCAGTTTTTTTCGCGAGAGCTCATGAACAACAGCCGTTTGAAACACGCCGCCGCCGCCAGCCTGATGCTGTGCGGTTTGTCCTTTGTCGCCACCGGCACCGCGTGGGCGCAGGCCTTGCCGGCCGGCGTGGTCAAGGGGCCTTCGGTCGAAGGCATCAGCGAATACCGCCTGCCGAACGGCTTGAAGGTGCTGCTGTTTCCCGACGCTTCCAAGCCGACGGTGACGGTCAACGTGACCTACCTGGTCGGCTCGCGGCACGAGAACTACGGCGAGACCGGCATGGCCCACCTGCTCGAGCACATGATGTTCAAGGGCGCGCCGAAGAACCGCAGCATCCCGCAGGAATTCGCCAACCGCGGCATGGAATTCAACGGCACCACTTCCTACGACCGCACCAACTACTACGAGGTGTTCCAGGCCAGCCAGGACAACCTGAAGTGGGCGCTGGACATGGAGGCGGATCGCATGGTGCACTCCTTCATCGCGCGCAAGGATCTCGATTCCGAAATGACGGTGGTGCGCAACGAGTACGAGAGCGGCGAGAACGATCCGTTCTCGGTGCTGCTCAAGCGCATGCAGAGCGTGGCGTATGACTGGCATTCGTATGGCCGTTCCACCATCGGCAACCGCAGCGACATCGAGAATGTGCGCATCGAGAATCTGCAGGCCTTCTATCGCACCTACTACCAGCCGGACAACGCGGTGCTGCTGGTGGCCGGCAAGTTCGAGCCGTCGCAGACGCTGGCCTGGATCAGCAAATCGTTCGGCGTGATCCCGAAACCCAAGCGCAGCCTGCCGCCGTTCTGGACGGTCGAGCCGACGCAGGACGGCGAACGCAGCTTCGTGGTGCGGCGCAAGGGCGATATGCAGGTGATCGCGCTGGGTTACAAGATTCCGTCGGCCTTGCAGCAGGATAGTGATGCGCTGAGTTTCATGTCCGAGATCCTGGGCGACACGCCGACCGGCCGCCTGCACAAGGCGCTGGTGGAGAGCGGCAAGGCGGCGCAGGTGTTCAGCTTCGGCCAGACCGGCTATGCGCCGGGTTTGCAGATTATCGGCGCGGTGGTCAAGGCGGGCGAGCCGCTGGAGCCGGTGCGCGATGCGCTGATCGCGACGGTCGAGGGCTTTGCGGCGACGCCGCCGACGGCGGAAGAGATGGAACGCGCGCGGCGCAACTTCGCCAATGGTATCGAGAAGTCGCTCAACGATCCGCAGCGGGTGGGCGTGAGCTTGTCCGAGGAGATTGCGCTCGGTGATTGGCGCTTGCTGTTCGAGGGCCGCGACAAGCTGCCGAGCATCACGCCGGAGCAGGTGGCGGCGGCGGCGGGGCGCTATCTGAAGCGCGACAACCGCGTGGTCGGCAGCTTCGTGCCGGAGGATGCGCCGCTGCGCGCCGAGATCCCGCCCGCGCCCTCGGTGGCGGAGGTGATGAAGGACTTCAAGGGCAAGGACAGCGTGCTGACGTCGGAGGTGTTCGATCCGAGCCAGGCCAATATCAATGCGCGCACGGAGCTCAAGAACATCGGCGGCTTGAAGGTCGCGCTGCTGACCAAGAAGAACCGGGGCGAGTCGGTGTCGGTGGACTTGCAGCTGCATTGGGGCGATGAGAAGAACCTGTTCAACACCGCCATCGTTTCGAACGCGGCCAACGAGATGCTGATGCGCGGCACCAGCAAATACAGCCGCGAGCAGCTGGCCGACGCCTTCGCGAAGCTGAAGATTTCCGGCAGCCTGTATCGCTTCGATACCACGGGGCCGAACCTGGACGCGGCGCTGCGGCTGGTCGCGCACGTGCTGAAGGAGGCCAGCTTCCCGGCAGCGGAATTCGAGCAGCTGCGCCAGCAATGGCTGGTGGGGATCGAGGCCTCGCGCAACGAGCCGCAAGCGCTGGCGCGCACGGAGGTGGACCTGTATTTCAACCACTATCCGAAGGGCGATGTGCGTGCGCCGATGACGGTCGATGAGCAGTTGGCGGCGGTGAAGGCGCTGAAACTGGAGGACGTGATCGCCTTCCATCGCGACTACTATGGCGCCAACCACGGCGAGCTGGCGATCGTCGGCGATTTTGACAAGGCCGCGATCAGCAAGACCATCGCCGACAGCTTCGGCGGCTGGGACAGCAAGGTGGCCTATGCACCGATTACTTCGGCGAACGAGGACAAGGCGCCGCTGCACAAGACCATCAATGCGCCGGACAAGGAGAACGGCTTCTACACCGCGCGCATGAATCTCGATTTGAACGTCAACGATCCTGATTATCCGCTGCTGGACCTGGCCAACTATATCTTCGGCGAAGGCGGTTTGAAATCGCGCCTGATGGACCGCATCCGGCAGAAGGATGGCTTGTCCTACGGCGGCGGCTCGGGCCTGCAACCGGGCGAGATCGACCGCGCCGGCAGCTTCGGCATCGACGCCATCGCCGCGCCGCAAAACCTGAAGAAGCTGGAAGCGGCGATCAGGCAGGAACTGGAGCGGGCGGTGAAGGATGGCTACACGGCGGCCGAACTGGCGGGCGCCAAATCGGGCCTGTTGCAGCAGCGGGTGCAGAACCGTTCCAAGGACAGCGTGCTGGCCGCCGGCTGGACGCGCAACCTGTACATGAACCGCAGCTACAGCTGGAGCAAGGAATACGAGGACAAGCTCAAGGCGGCCACGCTGGCGCAGGTCAACGCCGCCTTCCGCAAGGCCATCGATCCGGCCAGGCTGACGGTGGTGACGGCGGGCGACGAGGCCAAGGCGAAAGGCGCGGCAGCTGCTGCGAGTGCAAAATAACCGGCTAGATGGGGTAGTTACGGCAACACGCCAAATGGCACAATGCCGGAACTGACCCCAACAGTTTTTCGACCCCAACAGCTTTTTTCAGTGGATATCATCCAGCTGGTCGTGCGTGCGGCGGTAGCGGGGCAGGCGGCGTTCCAGGGTGTTTTGCGACTGGTGGTTCGCGTGTTCGACCAGCGTCAGTGCCGTGTTCAGCGCGGCGCTCATGGCTTTGGCTGCGGCTGCCATGGCGTCGGCCGGCGTCAAGGGCGCCTTGGCGGCCAGCTGGTTCTGGCGGCTGCGCAGTTGGGCGGCTTTGGTCCAGTTCTTTTCGCCCGGGAAGCGTATCCACAGTTCGAGCCAGGCGTTGCGGGCGTCGCCGCAGGTTTGTTGTACCATCTGATTCGGCGAGACCGCCTCGCCGCGGAAGATGAGGTCGTCGCCGATTACTTCGGCGCCGTGCCAATTGTCGCCGCTGTGCACGCGCAGGCGTGTGCCTTCGGGCAGGAACAGCTGCTTCCATTGGTAGCCGCGCAACGGGGCCGCGTCTTCGCGGCTCTTCGCTATCCAGAGTTTGATCGCGCTGGCGATGGCTTCGGCGGGCGTCAACGCGCTGTCGCTCTGGCGCAGAAAATCGCAGAGCTCGTCATATGCGGCGGGAGGGACCTTGGGGGACGTTTTTTGAGACCTTGGGGTATTCATTGCTGATTCTCCTGTTTGGTTTTTTCTGGCGTCTTCTATTTCTCTCTGTTGGACCAGCGCCCAAAAAAAGAGTTCGGAAATGACGAAAATAGAGCAAAGCAGAAGGCCAAATCAGCATGGTCTGTCGAAGGGGCGCGCGGAGACAGCCCCACCCTGTATTCTGGCGGAAATTTGGGAGCGATCATGATGCGATTGACGATAGCGGGACGGGTGCAGGGTGTCGGTTACCGCGCTGCGTTTGCGGAACGGGCGCGGGCGCTGGGCCTGGCCGGCTGGGTGCGCAATCGGCGCGATGGGGCGGTGGAGGCCGAAGTGGCGGGCGAGGCGCATGCCCTTGAGGCCATCGTGGCGTGGGCCAAGCGGGGACCGCCCGCCGCCGAGGTGGCGAGTGTCGCCGTCGAAGACCTGGGAGCGCAGGCGGCCCCGGTCGGCGATTTTAAAATCCTGCCGACGCTGTAGTTCAGGATTCCAGCGGTCGCGGGCGAGCGTTGTGCAGCACGCCTTGCTTGTGCTCCGGTATATGCGCGGACGGGTCTTGCGCCGGATCGAACACATAATGCTGGAAGATCGCACCCCATGCGGCGCGCAGTTCCGGCGGCTGGTGCTTCATGCTTTGCAGCGTGGCCACCAGCGCTTCGAAGGTGGTGCCGGCGTCCGGCGCCGGCTGCTCGTTCTTCCACCAGTAGTTGACCATCATGTTCAGAATGCCGTTCGACTGCACGTGGTGCCACCACAGCGGCGGGATGAACAGCGCATCGCCCGGCAGCAGGTCGGCCACCAGCGCCGCGTCCAGCGCCTGCCGGAAGCGCGGGTGCCGCGCGTAATCCGGAGCGCGGAAATTGACCATGCTGATCGGCGTCGGCGTCGGCGCGAAATCCAGCGGACCGATATACAGATTGGCTACCTGCTCGGGCGGGAACAGCGTGAAGCGCCGCTCGCCGCTGACCACGCAGGCCAGGTTGTACGATTCGTCGAAGTGCGCCGGGGTGGTGATGGTGTTGCCCAGCCAGATGCGCGGCCGCACCGACGGCGGCAGCGCCGGCGCCACGTTGTGCTGCGCGAATTGCGGCAGGCAGTCGTCGATCAGCGCGCTCTGGATCGCCACCGACGGCGGCGCCTCGAACTGCGAGTAGCGCGCCAGCTGCTCGATCACCTTCGACACCGGCACCTTGTTGCGGACGAAGTTGAAGCCCTCCATGTCCGGCTGGTAGAACAGCCGCCCGCGCTGGTCCGGCGGCGTCATGACGGCGTCGACCTGGTGGCCGCTGTCGAACCCCATCAGGTACTGGCACAGCGCTTCCGGCGCTTGCCGCGCCTGCTGCACGGCCGGCCAGTGGCGCACGAAGCCGCGCAGCACGGCGGGCCGGTAGCTGCCGACGATCTCGCCGTCAAAGCGCGCCGGGTCGAGGTCCTGGTATTCGATGATCTGGTTCATGAATCGTATGATGGCATAAAAAAACCCGCCAGGGCCGGGAGCGGCCGTGGCGGGAACAGACTACACAATGAAGCGGTTACCGATCAGTACTTGATATGCAGGCCGGCGTAGTACTGCGCGCCGTTGGCATAGAAGCGTGCCGGTTGATCCTTGTTGAAGATGTAGTTCTTCAGGATCGGGTTGTTCAGGTTCTGGCCACTGAGCGTCAGCACGATGTTCTTGCTGATGTTGTAGTTGAACGAGGCCGACACGGTGCCCGACGCGTCCTGGTACAGCGGGGTGCCGCGGTCCTGGGCCGCCAGGAAGGCCGAGCGCCATGCGTAGCTCAGGCGGACGTTGAACTTGTCGTTCTCGTAGTAGGCGCCGGCGTTGGCCGTGGTCTTCGAAGCGCCCAGCATGTCGCATGGATCGCCGGAGGTGGCGGTCTGCATCGCCGGGCAGGCGCCGAAGTCCAGGTGCGAGTCAGCGAAGGTGGCGTTGGCGTCGAAGCCGTAGCCCATGCCGACCGGTACCTGCGCCGCCAGTTCCATGCCCTTGACCTTGGCGCCGACGTTGATCGGCGAGGTGATGCTGTAGGTCGCGAACACCGGCTTCTTCTGTTCCTGCGAAGCGCGGCTGTCGATGAAGGTGCCGGTGCTGACGCCGTAGCCGACGTAGTCATGCAGGTCCATGTAGAACACGCCGGCCGACAGCAGGGCGCGCGGTGCGAAGTACCATTGCAGGCTGGCGTCCAGGTTGTTCGACTTGACCGGCTTGAGCGCCGCGTTGCCGCCGTTGCCGGTGTGGGTCTCGTCGGTCAGCAGCACCGCGCCGCCCAGGGCGCCGTAGTCGGGACGGGTCATGGTGCGCGACAGGCCGACGCGGGCCACCAGGTCGGAGCGCAGGTCGAACTTCAGGTTCAGGCTAGGCAGCGGGATGGTGCTGTTGTTGTCGATCGCCGTCTTCTGCACGAAACCGCCCCATGGATAGGCTGGCAGCGTGCCGCCGGCCGGCTGGTTCTGCAGGATCTGGTAGCCGTTCGAGGTGCCTTCGGTGCGCACGATGCGCAGGCCGACGTTGCCGCTCCAGCCGTCGCCTTCCATCTCGGCCTGGGCGTAGATCGCCTTGGTGTTTTCCTTCAGGTCGAACATGTCCTGGTAGTAGGTGCGCGAGACATCGCGGTTCGAGTGCAGGTCGCCCCAGGCGTTGAGGACCGCCGGGTCCAGGATCCAGACGTTTTTAGGGAAGTCGCCGCCCAGGTCCTTGCCGAAGTTGCCAGGATAGGTGGTGCCGCTCCAGGCCGGGTTGGTGCTGCTGCCGCCGACGTCGGTGTTGGACCAGTTCGGGCCTTGCGCCACTTCGAAGTTGGCGCGGGTGTGGTGCGAGCCGCGCACGCCGAACTTGAGTTCGCGGAACACGCCGCTGTCGAGCGCGAAGGCGGCGTCGATCTGGCCATAGGTCTCCTTGTCGTCGGTGGTGGCCGGCGAAACGCCGAACACCCAGTCCAGCGGGGTGCCGGTGAACTTGGAGACGTCGATGTTGGGGAACTTGACGTTGGCCGGGCTGCCCAGGCCATTCAACTGGTAGCTGGCGCCGGAGTTGTTGACGTCGCCCTCGAACACGCCCTGGCTCGGGGTCACACCCTTGCCCTTGGTGGAGCCGGCCTTGGCGGTGAACACCAGCTTGTCGGTGGCGCGCCATTTGGCGTCCAGGTCGAAGAACTCGGTCTGGGCGTAGGCGCCTTCGCGGACGATGTCGTCGACGATGCCGTAGCGCAGCGGCTTGGCGGTCGTGCCCTTGTTGGCGAACGAGGCCGACACCAGGGTGCCGTTGCGGATCACGTAGCCGGCATCGGGCGCGACGCCCGAACCGAGCATGCCGGAACCGTTCATGTCGGTCATGTAGTTGGTGTTGAAGTTGGACGCGTCCATCTTCGAACGGAAGTAGGTCGCCTCCAGGCTCAGGTCGCGGCTAGGCTTGAATTGCAGGTCGATCAGGCCGCCCTTGCGCTTGCGCTCCTGCTGGAACAGCGAGGAGCCGATCAGGCGCGGGAACCAGACGTTGGCCAGGTCGGGATTGGTCTTGACGGCGGCGTTGGTCGGCGCGACCTGGGTCCACTGCAGCAGTTCCTGGCCGTCGCGGCGCAGGCTGCGTTTTTCCGAGAAGCCCTGCACCATCAGGCCCAGCGTGCCGGCGTCGTTTTTCCAGTTGAACAGCGCGCTCACCTGCGGATCGGTTTTTTCCGGCAGGGTGGCGTACACCGCCTGCACCGTCGCCTCCATCGAGATCGGCTGCTTGAAGTCCAGCGGATGACGGGTGCGGATGTCGATCGAGCCGCTCGAGCCGCCTTCGATCTGGTCGGCGGTCGGCGATTTGTAGACCACCACCTGGCCGACGATTTCCGACGGCAGCAGCGAGTACGAGGCGGAACGGCCGACGGCGCCGCCCACCTGGTCCAGCACGAACCAGTCGCCCGAGGCGACGGCGTGGCCGTTGATCAGGGTCTGGGTCAGCGACGGCGCGGTGCCGCGCATCGACACGCGGTCGTTTTCATCGAAGCCGCCCGAGCCGGCGCCCGAGGTGGAGATGTTCACGCCGGGGACGCGTTGCAGCGAGTCGGCGACGTTCTTGTCTGGCATCTTGCCGACGTCTTCGGCGGTGATCACGTCGACGTTGCTCGACGCGTTGCGCTTGACCGACAGCGATTGCTGCAGCGAGCCGCGGATGCCGCTGACGACGACCACTTCAGGCTCTTTTTCCGCCGCGGCCTGTTGTGCCTGAGCGGTCATCGAGACGCTCAGCGCCAGGATGGCAGCTGCGGTCGCGATAGGCGTCAGTTTGGACATTTTCGTGTTATTTGAATTGTGGTACATATTCCCTCCCGTTGATGAAGGCTCCGCCGAGCCCACTGATTGTTGATGCCGTTCTTTTTACTTCTTACAAACCACTTACAAAACCAATCCAACGCCAATATACCTGTCTTTTAATACCAGATCACTACCACTTTGAAATTCTTTTTCCTAATGTTGTATGCGGCATACAGAGTGTGTCTTCGGCAACTATGTAATACCGCTGCGGCGCTGGTATGGACCGCTGTTGTGATGATATGCAACAGCCTGAAACCCAGCATCCATGCGGGCTAGGTGGGTATTGCGAAAAATATTTGCGGATCCGGAAGGTGACGGCGCCTGTGCGCTGGTCTTTTTTTGGTATTATCAATTGACAACTACAAACAGAATGCCTGCAACGTTATGGACAGCGATGCTATGACCCCACTGGTACACATCCGGGCGCACCTCAATGAGACCAGTAACCTGCCGCTGTACCAGCGCCTGCAGCGGGCCTTGCGCTCGGCCATCGAGCAGCATTTGCTCAAGCCGGAGGACGCCTTGCCGGCCGAGCGCCAGCTGGCGGCGGACCTGGCGGTGTCGCGCATCACGGTGCGCAAGGCGATCGACGGCCTGGTCGCCGAGGGCGTGCTGGTGCGCCGTCCCGGCTCGGGCAATTTCATCAACACCCGCATCGAGAAGAACTTCGCCAAGCTGACCTCGTTTTCCGAGGACATGCGGGCGCGCGGGCGCACGCCGCGCAGCGTCTGGCTCAAGCGCTCGGAAGGCACGGTCACGCCGGACGAGGCGATGCGGCTGCGGCTCAGTCCCGGCGCGGCGGTCTACCGCTTCCACCGCATGCGCTACGCCGACGACGTGCCGATGTGCCTGGAGTACGCGACCATCGTGGCGTCCTGCCTGCCGTCGCTGGAGGCGGTCGACGTCTCGATGTACGACGCGCTGGAGCGGGCCGGCAACCGGCCGGTGCGCGCCTTGCAGCGGCTGTCGGCGCTGCTGCTCAACGCCGAACAGGCCGCGCTACTGCAGGCCAAAGAGGGCGACGCCGGCCTGTCGGTCGAGCGGCTCGGCTTCCTGCGCGACGGCCGCGCGGTGGAATTCTGCCGCTCCTACTTCCGCGGCGACATGTACGACTTCGTGGCGGAACTGAACGCTGGCTAACCTTGCAAGGATCTCCGCACATGCACCACCTGAAACGCTGGGCCATAGCGGCGGCGCTGGCCGCCGCGCTGCCCGCCACCGCCGCCACGCCGGAAATCGTCGGCTACTATCCCGGCTGGAAGTCGGACGCCTTCCCCGTCACCGCCGCCAACGTCGGCGCCGGCCAGCTGACGATGGCCTTGTACGCCTTCCTCGACGTCTGCTGGGACGGCCGGCACGGCAACCCCGAGCCCTCGGTCAACTACGTGGCCGCGTGCCAGGGCGCGGCCGGCGACACCGCCCCGGCCAACGGCGCGCTGGTGTTCCGCGACGCCGCCCGGGACGGCGCCAACCTGCGCGCGCTGGTGGCGCTGAAAAAACAGCATCCGCACTTCAAGGTGGTGGTGTCGGTCGGCGGGTGGGACTGGTCGAACCAGTTTTCCAACGTGGCCGACAGCGCGGCGGCGCGCGCCAGCTTCGTCGCCTCGTCGGTGAAGCTGATGCGGCGCTTCGGCCTGGACGGGGTCGACATCGACTGGGAATATCCGACCGAGGCCGGCGTGCCTTGCGTGGCGGGCGCGGTGTGCGCGCGGCCGGCCGACAAGCAGAACTTCATCCTGCTGGCGCGCGCGCTGCGCGCCGCCTTCGATGCCGCCGGCAAGGCCGACCGCAAGCATTACAGCATCACCATCGCGGCCGGCGGCAACGCCAACTACGTCAACGACGGCGCGGCCGGCGGCGGCTGGATCAAACAGCTGTCGCAGAGCCTGGACTGGATCAACATCATGGCCTACGACTACCACATGCCGTGGGAGAAGAGCAGCGGCCACCACGCGGCGCTGTCGGCCGATCCCGGCGATCCGGTGACCGCCAGCGGCTACTACGCGGCGGGCTCGGTGCAGCGCTACCTGCAGGCCGGCGTGGCGGCGGACCAACTGGTGCTGGGCGTGCCGTTCTATGGCTACGGCTGGAAGGGCTGCGCGCCGGGCGAGCATGGCGACGGCCAGTACCAGCCGTGCGACGGCGGCGCCACGGGCGGCGTGGGCGGCGGCAATTCGTATGGGTACAGCCATCTGCTCAAGCAGGGCTTCCTGACGGCGGGATATGAGGGCGCCCAGGGCTACCGGCGCTACTGGAATGAGGCGGCCAAGGCGCCGTACCTGTACCACGCGGAGGAGCGGGTCTGGATCAGCTACGAAGACCCGGCCTCGCTCAGGGAGAAAGCCCGCTACATCAAGGCCCATGGCCTGCGCGGGGCGATGTTCTGGGAGTTGAGCAACGACGGCGGACATCAGCTGCTCGACGCCTTGTCGGGCGCGATGCGGCGATAAAAACGTTGGGGGTCAGTTCCGGCATCGTGCCACGCGTGGCACGATGCCGGAACTGACCCCCAACAGGGATTACTTGGCTTCCGCCGGTGCTGCTTTTGGCGGGTTCTGGTACATGATCCAGTAGCGCGCCAGGTCGCTGCGGCCGTCGTTGCCGCTGAGGGTTTCCAGCAGCTTGACCGATTCGTCCTTCTTGCCGGCGATGGCCAGCGCGTAGGCCAGGCGCAGCTTGGCGTCCTCGGGATTCTTGGCCACGCCCTTGGCGATACCTTGCTTCATCAGCTCTATGCCCTTGTCGGCCTGGCCCAGGGTCACGAAGTTGTAGCCCAGGTTGACCATGCCGACGCCGTCCTTCGATTTGGTCGCAGATTCGATGCCCTTGTCGATGTTCTTCGCATCGTCGGCGGCGCCCTTGTTGGCGCTGTCGCGGATTTTTTGCAGCGCGGCCTTGTTCTTGTCGGCCGGGATGGCGCCTGGGTAGCCCTTGTCCATGGCGATCTTGGCTTCGGTGAAGAAGCCGCCCAGCACCGCCAGTTCGGCGATTTCTGCGTAGTCCTCAGGCTCCATCTTGCTTGGCGCGGCCAGCGCTTTCAGGCGGGCGATGTCCAGGTCCAGGCGCGGCGCGTAGGATTTCTTGCCACGGGTGCGGTTCAGCAGGTCGAACCAGTATTCTTCGCTCGGGTAGTAGCGGGTCAGCTCTTCCACCGCTTGCAGATACAGCTCGGTGTCCTTGGTCTTGATGCCGACGTTGCCCAGCAGGTTGAGCTCGTCCTTCGGCGGGATGGCGCCGGACTTCTTGGCCGCGGCCACGTCCTTCAGCGCTTCGGCCTTGGCGGTGGCGAAATCGTCCTTGAAGAAGTAGGAGCGCACGATGAACTGGCGCTGCTTGAGCGTGTCGCCCGACTCGGTGCCGTAACGGGTGAACCAGGCGATGGCCTGGTCGTAGTCCTTGATGTTGCTGTAGTAGATGCCGCCGACGGCGTCGATGAAGCGCAGCTTGTCGTCCGGCTTGAGGCGGCCCGAGTCGATCATGCCGGTCAGCGCCTTGACGGTGCCTGGATAGTCGCCGCTGGCCTGGCCCAGTTGCACGCGCATCTGGTTGAGGATGAAGTCTTCGTACGGCGTCACGTTCGGCATCGCGGCCGCGGTGTCGATGCGGTTCTTGAATTCGGCGTAGTTCTTCGCTGCCAGCAGTTCCTTGGTCTGGACCGGGTCGATCAGTTTGTAGATCTCCGGACGCACGGTGTCCTTGGGCGGCTCGGCCGGCTTGGCGGCTTCGGCGGCGTAGACAGGGGACATGCCCAGCATGGCCGGTGCGGCGTTCAGGCCGATGGCGGCCAGGATCAGGCTAATACGAGCGAGACGAATGTGGGACATGAATTATCCTTCTATCAAACAATTTAGAGAGCCGGCGGGTACGCCATGCCATCGCGACAGTGTGTAAACCCGCGTATTGTTACATAAAACCGGTTCGAATTACGAATTCAAGCGTGTGTCGGCCCGCGCACCAGCGCCCGGCCGCCGGCGTCAAACAGCAGGCAACGCGACGGCGGCAGGTGGATGCGGGTAAGGTCGCCGGCACGCAGCGGCGGCGCCTCGGCGGCCCGCTTGACGGCGATCATTTCGCCGACGCCGGCCAAGGTGGTGTAGACGATGGACAGGTCGCCCAGGTATTCCACGTGGCCGATGCCGACGTCGATGGTGTTGGCGCCATCGCCGGCGCCGTCGACGATGGACAGGTGCTCGGCGCGCACGCCCAGCGTGACGCGGTCGCCGCGCTGCGGGCCGCCATCGGAACCTTGCGCAGCCACTTCGACGATCGCGCCGCCGGGCAGCAGCACGCTGGCGTGCTCCTCGGACGTGGCGACGATCTCGCCGGCGATGAAGTTGATCTTCGGCGTGCCGAGGAAGCCGGCCACGAACAGGTTGGCCGGATGGTTGTACAGCTCATGCGGCGTGCCGACCTGCTCGATGCGGCCGGCGTTGAACACCGCGATACGCTGGCCCAGGGTCATCGCCTCGACCTGGTCGTGGGTGACGTAGATCATGGTGGTCTTCAGTTCCTGGTGCAGGCGGCTGATCTCCACCCGCATCTGCACCCGCAGGCTGGCGTCGAGGTTGGACAGCGGCTCGTCGAACAGGAACACCTCCGGCGTGCGCACGATGGCGCGGCCGATGGCCACGCGCTGGCGCTGGCCGCCGGACAGCTCCTTGGGCCGGCGCTGGAGCAGCGGGACGATCTGCAGGATGGCGGCGGCACGCTCCACCGCCGCCGCCACCTCGGCCGGCTTGCGGCCGGCCAGCTTGAGCGCGAAGGCCATGTTCTCGTACACCGTCATGTGCGGATACAGCGCGTAGGACTGGAACACCATGGCCAGCTTGCGCTGCGCCGGCGCGATGTCGTTGGCCAGCGCGCCGCCGATGTGCAGGGTGCCGCCGCTGATGTCCTCCAGGCCGGCGATCATGCGCAGCAGCGTCGACTTGCCGCAGCCAGAGGGGCCGACGAAGACCATGAATTCGCCGTCGGCGATATCGAGGTCGACGCCGTGCACCACCGGGGTTTGGTCGTAGCGCTTGACGATCTGTTTGAGGCTGACGCTGGCCATCCGCTTAACCCGCGCGCACGGCTTGCGGCGCCGGCTCTTGCTCGGCCTGCGGGCGCGCGGCCATCGGTATCAGCTGCGACAGGATCGCCACCGGGATCGCGCACAGCATCACCCAGACGAAGAAGTGCTGGTAGCCCAGCGACAGCTGGACGTCGCCGCTGAACAGCTTGAACAGCACAAAGCCGAGCTGCATGATGCCGGTCGAGAAGGCGTAGTGCGCGGTCTGGTATTTGCCCGGCGCGACCACCTGCATCATGTACAAAATCAGGCCGACGAAGCCGAAGCCGTAGCCGAACATCTCGACGCTGAGCGCCACGCCGATCACCGACAGCTCGGTGGGCTGGAACACGGACAGCAGGTAGAACGCGAGGTTGGGCAGGTTGACCGCCAGGATCAGCCACAGGATGGCGCGCTTGAGGCTGAGCCACGAGGTGAAGTAGCCGCCGGCGATGCTGCCGACCACGAAGGCCACGGTGCCGACGGTGCCATACACGGCGCCCACTTCGGCGGTGGTCAGTCCCAGGCCGCCGAGGTTGCGCGCCTCGCGCAGGAACAAGGGGCCGATCGACTGCACCTGCGCCTCGCCGGCGCGGAACAGGATGATGAACAGGATCGAGACCCAGATGCCGGGCTTTTTGAAGAATTCGACGATCACTTCCCACAAGGTGCGGGCGATGGCGCCGGCGTTGGTGTCGGCCGTGACTTCGTTCTTCGCGGTCGGCAGCGCCCAGCTGTTGTACAGGCCCAGCGCCAGCATGATCACGGCCAGGATGCAGAAGCTGATGGTCCATGCCTGCACCACGCCCAGCGTCTTCTCGAAGTGGCCGGCCAGCAGTAGCAGGCCGCCGGTGGTGAAGAACTTGCCGGCGTTGAAGAAGGTGCCGGTCCAGCCGGCGTATTTGGCCTGACCTTTTTCATCGAGGCTGGAGATGTACAGGCCGTCGCACGAGATGTCGTGCGTGGCCGACGAGATGCCGACCAGCGCGAGCATGGCCATGCAGGCCGCGAACCAGAACGGCGCGTGCAGCGCCAGCGCCACGCCGCCCAGGCACAAGCCGCCGAAGATCTGGAAGCCGACCACCACCAGCTTCTTGCTGCTGGCCAGTTCCAGGAAGGGACTCCACAGGGGCTTGAAGACCCAGGCGAAGCCGATCAAGCCGGTCCAGTGATTGAGCTCGTCGTTGGGTACGCCCATGCTCTTCAACATCTGGTTGGCGACGATCGCCACCGCGAAGAACGGCAGGCCCTGCGCCAGGTACAGGCTGGGGACCCAGAACTTCGGGTCGCGTATTTTTTTGTTGTCCATATTGCCTCCTCCCCTGATTGATTGTTTATGCGAAGCCGGGCACCGGTGCGTTGCCGGTGGCTTCCAGTTCGCCGCACAGCCAGCCGTTGACCGCGTCCAGCGCCGGCTGGGCGAAGCCGTAGGTCATCAGCGCCGGCGACTGGATGTCGAGCGCCTGATACGGATTCCACAAGGCCAGGTGCAGGTCCGGCTTCCAGGTGGCGCGCGCGTGCTCGCCGTAGCGCAGGCGCGAGGTCGAGGCCAGGATCGTGTAGCGGCCGTCCTGCGGCAGCGCGCTCCAGTCGAAGGTGTCGGCGTCGGCGAAGGTGGTCAGTTCGACGTCGTACAGGCGGCGCAGCGAGGCGGCCACGCCTTCGGCCGGCACGCCGGCTTCGGACACGCCGTCGCTCACCACGTCCTGGCGCACCACCAGGCGTACCCGCGCGTCCACTGGCGGGCGGGTGGGGGCGCCGTAGGCGGTCAGGCTGCGGCGCCAGCCTTCGGCCATCAGCTCGCGGTCGGCGGCGTCTTCCTTGTAGGAGCGCGGCTTGCAGGGATAGGCCAGCGCCAGCGCCGCCAGGCGGTCCAGCCGCAGCTTGATCTCGTCCATCGGCAGCTGGCCCGAGGCGATGGCGGCGGCGATGGCGTCCAGCGTTTCGTTCTGGGTTTCGGTGGTGCCCAGCGCCATCACCATGTCGGCGCCGGCGGCCAGCGCGCGCACGGCGGCGTTGCCCACGCCGTAGCGACCGGCGATGGCGTGCATGTCCATGCCGTCGGTGATCAGCACACCCTTGTACTGCCACTCATCGCGCAGCAGGTCGTGCAGGATGCGGCGCGACAGCGAGGCCGGGTTGTCGGCGTCCAGCGTTGGGTAGACGATATGGGCCGTCATCATGGCGGGCGCCTGGCCGGAAGCCATGCGGAACGGCGCGAACTCGAACTGCGCCAGTTCTTCCAGCGATTTGTTCACGGTCGGCAGGGCGCGGTGCGAATCGACGTTGGTGTCGCCGTGGCCGGGGAAGTGCTTGACGCAGCAGGCCACGCCTTCGGCATGGCTGCCGGCCATCCACGCCATCGCCAGTTCGGTGGCGCGTTTCGGCTCGGCGCCGAAGGAGCGCTCGGCGATCACCGGGTTGTGCGGGTTGTTGTTCAGGTCCAGCACCGGTGCGAAGTTCCAGTTGAAGCCCAGCGCCTTGACCGCGCGCGCCACGGCGGCGCCGGTGCGTTGGGACAGGTCGGTGTCGTCGGCCGCGCCCAGGCCCATCGCGGCCGGCGGCGCCGGCACCCAGGTCGAGCGCACCACGGCGCCGCCTTCCTGGTCGATGCCGATCAGCGACTCCGGGCCCATGATGGCGCGCAGGTCGGCGGTCAGCTTGGCCAGCTGTTCGGAGTCGGTCATGTTGCCGCGGAACAGACAGACGGCGCGGATGCCGTTGGCCTGGATGAATTCCGCGGTGGCGGCATCGAGGGCGGTGCCGGGGAAGCGGATCATGATCAGCTGGCCGGCGAGTTTTCTAAGGTCGTTTTGGGTAGGGGTCACGAGTTGGTTCATTTAACAGCTCCGTCCATGCCACGCATGAAGAATCGTTGAGTAAAGAGGAAGGCTGCCAGCGTGGGCAGGATGGTCAAGATGGTGCCGGCGGCGATCACGCGCGTGCTGCTGCCGAAGGTGCCGCGCAAATACAGCACGCCCACCGACAGCGGGAATTCGTCCGGCTTGCTCATCACGATGGAGGGCCAGATGTATTCGTTCCATGCTTCGACCGCCGTCAGGATGCCGACCGTGGCCAGCCACGGTGCGATCAGCGGTAGCATGATTTTACTGAAGATGGTCCATTCGGAGGCGCCGTCGACGCGCGCGGCGTCGATCAGGTCCTGCGGCACTTCCTCGAAGGCTTGCTTGAGCAGCAGGATGGCGACCGCCGTGACGACGTTGGGCAGGATCACGCCGGTGTAGGTGTCGACCAGGCTCAGTTTCGTCACGGTGATGAAGTTGACCAGGAAGTTCACCTCCGACGGCAGCACCAGCGTGGCGAGGATCAGGCCGAACACCAGCTTGCGGCCCTTGAAGTGCATGCGCGCCAGCGGGTAGGCGGCGGCGGAGCACAGCGCCAGCTTCCAGAACACGGTGCAGGCGGCGATCAAGACCGAGTTGCGGAAGAAGGACCAGATCGGAATTGCCTTGAACACTTCGATGAAGTTCTCGAACGACGGCGCGTTCGGCCAGAAGGTCGGCGGGAAGGCGAAGATATTGCCCTCGGTGGAGATGGCCGTCACCAGCGTCCACCAGAACGGGAACACGCAGACCACCGCGATCGCGCACAGCAGCAGATAGTGGAGAAAATGACGAGCGAGCGTTTTCATCATCGGTGTTTGGGCTTGATGTAGCGGAGGCAGAGCAGGGCGATGCCTATGCAGAAGATCGACATGACGAAGCTGGCGGCGAGCGCGCGCGGCAGCTTCAGGTGCTTGAGGCCCTGGTCGTAGGCGTAGTACAAGCCGGTGAAGGTGGAGTTCATCGGGCCGCCCTGGGTCAGCACGTCCACTTCCTGGTAGGCCTTCAAGGCGGCCAGCACGGACAGGATGGTGCAGACCATGATGGTGGGACGCAGCATCGGCACGGTGATGCGCCAGAAACGCTGCCAGCGGTTGGCGCCGTCGAGGATGGCCGCTTCCTGCATGTCGGCGGGGACGGCTTGCAATGCAGCGAGGTACATCACCATGTACCAGCCCAGGCCGCGCCACAAGGTGACGAACATGATGGCGAACAGCGCCAGGCTGTCGTTGGAGAGCCAGCCGACCGGCGCGCCGACCAGCCGCATCGTCATCAGCACGTAATTGAGCGCGCCCTGTTCGTGGAACATGAAGCCCCACATGATGCCGACCACCGATACCGTGGTCACCACCGGCACGTAAAAGGCGGCGCGGAAGTAGCGGATGCCGGGCAGCTGGTTGTTGACCAGTACCGCGAGCGTGAGCGCGCCGATCTGCACGAAGGGCACCATCAGCAGGAAGACCAGCGAGTTTTTCAGGCCGGTGACGAACATCTCGTTGTCGAAGATGTAGCGGAAGTTGTCCAGGCCGACCCAGTGGGTGTCGCGTATCAGGCTGTAGTCGGTGAAGGCCAGCAGGGAGCCGAAGGCCACCGGCCAGAACGAGAACACGGCCAGCAGCGCCAGCGCGGGGGCGAGGAACAGCCAGGCGGTCAGGGTTGTGCGGCTCATCTCAACGGCTCCGCTGCGCAGTGAGTTTTTTGTTCCAGATCGCCACCGCCTGGTCCAGCGCTTCCTTCACATCCTGTTTGCCGGTGACGCCGGCTTCGACGGCCTTGACCAGGTAGCGGCGAAGTTCGTCGTAGTCGGTGATGCCGGCCACGTACAGCGTGTGCGAATGCGGCATCGACACGGCGCCCGCCGATACGGCCTTCTCGGCCGCGCCGGCGCCCGGCGGCACCGTCATGAAGAAGGGATCGTTGGCCGCCTGCGCCATCGCCGGATACACGCTGGCCTGCTTGGCGAAGGCCAGCTGGTTGGCGTCGTTGGTCAGGTAGCGGGCGAACTTGCCGACCGCCGGCAGCAGTTTGGCGGCGACGTTTTTCGGCACGGCGAAGTGGATCAGCCAGCCGCCGTCGGCGATGCCGGTGGGGCCCAGCGGCGCGGGGGCGACGTCGGTGATGGCGTAGATGTCCTTGGCGTCGCTCTGGATGCGCTTGACGGCAGTCGGTGGCGCCAGCAGCATGCCGAGGCGCCCGCCCTTGTAGGCGTCAATCGCGGCGGGGAAGTTATCCTCGGCGAACAGCGCGTCCTTCAGCAGGCCGCCGGCCTTGTAGGTCTCGGCCAGTTTTTTGATCAGCGCGATGTGGGCGGGCGAGTTGAACACCGCCTTGCCGTCCTGGATCACGGCCAGGCCCTGCTGCATCATCAGGCCGTCGATCTTGGACAGCGCGGGACACAGGCCGGCCTTGCCGGTGCGGGCGGCGATCTGGCGCGCGAACAGCAGCTGCTCGTCGAGATCGCGCGGCGCGCTGTGGATGCCGGCGGCTTTAAAAATTTGGGTGTTGTAGGCGATGACGGCGACGTTGCTGTACATCGGGAAGCCGTAGATGTGGCGACTGAGCTTACCGCCGAAGGTCAGGTCTTCCAGTGTGCTGGGCAGGTAGCGCTGGCGGGCGTCGCCGAGCAGGGCGTCGACCGGCGTGAGCAAACCGTCGCGGGCGAATTCGTCGGCCCAGGGCACGTTCAGGTTGACCAGTGCGGGCGGGGTGCCGGCGACGATGCGCGTCACCAGCTTGGTCTGGATCACGTCCCACGGGAAGTCGACCCATTCCACTTTCACTCCCGGATTGCCGGCTTCGTAGTTCTTCACCAGCGTCTCGAAATAGGGCGTGAACTTGGGCTTCATGCTGAAGGTCCAGAATTCGATTTTGTCTGGCGCCGCGAGGGCGGCAGACATGGCCAGCGCCGCCGTCATTCCCGCGAAGGCGGGAATCCATGCTGAGCGTGAACGCCGCTTCAGTATGGATCCCCGCGTGCGCGGGGATGACGGTTTCGCGTGCGACATTACTTAGTTGGTCTTGGTGACTTTGCTCAGATGGCGCGGGGCATCCGGGTCCATACCGCGTGCCGCCGACAGCTGGGCCGCCATCACGTAGAAGGCCTGGATCGCCACGATAGGATCCAGATCCGGCGTCGCCGCCACTGGCAACGTCAGGTCGCGTTCGGCCACGTCGGCCGGCGCGGCCAGCAGCACGCGCGCGCCACGGCGGCGCATCTCGGTCGCCAGTTGCAGCAGGCCCGCTTGCGTCGGGCCACGGGTGGCGAAGATCACCAGCGGGTAGCCTTCTTCGATCAGCGCCATCGGGCCGTGCTTGATCTCCGCGCCGCTGAAGGCTTCCGCCTGCAGCGCCGAGGTTTCCTTGAATTTCAGCGAAGCTTCCAGCGCCACCGGGAAGCTGATGCCGCGGCCGACCACCATGATGTTGCGGGCAGGCGCCAGCACTTCGATGGCCGAGCTCCAGTCTTCCTTGGTCGCCGCGCGCAGCGAGTCGGGCAGGGCTTCCAGGCCGGCCAGCAGCTCCGGATCGTTTTGCCAGGCGGCGACCAGGCGCGCGCCGGCCACCATGCTGGTGATGAAGCTCTTGGTGGCGGCCACGCTCTGCTCTTTGCCGGCGCGCAGCGGGATCGCCCATTCGGCGGCGTGCGCCAGCGGCGAATCGATGTCGTTGACCAGCGCGATGGTGGTGGCGCCGCCGTCGCGGAAGTAGCGGATCGGCTCGACCACGTCCGGGCTCTGGCCCGATTGCGAGATCGAGATCGCCAGCGTGTCGCGGGTGATCAGCGGCGATTTGTTCAGGGTCACCAGCGACATCGGCAGCGACGCCACCACGCGGCCCAGGCGGGCCATGATCAGGTAGGCGGCGTAGGCGCAGGCGTGGTCGGAGCTGCCGCGCGCGATGGTCAGCGCGGTCGAGAAGGACGTGCTCCTCAATTTGCGGCCCAGCTCCGCGTAACGGTCGCCATCGCTGGCCAGCTGGAGGGCTACGCAATCGGCTGCGGACAGGGCTTCTTTCAACATCATTGAGGTCACAACAATTCTCCTTCGATATAGACGGCTTTGAGATTCAGGTCACGGTCGAGCACCACAAAGTCGGCGTAGGCGCCGGGGGCCAGGCGGCCCCGCTCTTGCAGGCCGAGATAATCGGCCGCATACGTTGAGACCCGTGCCGAGGCGTCCGCCAGATCGAGGCCGAGTCCGACCAGGTTGCGCAGCGCCTGGTCCATGGTGAGGGTGCTGCCGGCCAGCGTGCCGTCGGGCAGGCGCACGCCGCCCATGCATTTCATGACGGTGTGGCGGCCCAGCATGTACTCGCCGTCCGGCATGCCGGTGGCGGCGGTCGAATCGGTCACGCAGTACAGGTGCGGGATGCAGCGCAGCGCGGTGCGGATGGCGCCGGGGTGCACGTGCAGCAGGTCGGGGATGAATTCGGCGTACTGCGCATGGGCCAGCGCGGCGCCGACCATGCCCGGTTCGCGGTGGTGCAGGCCGGTCATGGCGTTGAACAGGTGGGTGAAGCCGTGCGCGCCGTGCTCCAGCGCGGCCACGCCGTCCTCGTAGGTGCCGAGGGTGTGGCCGATCTGCACGCGCATGCCGGCGTCCGACAGTTCGCGCACCAGCTCCAGGTGGCCGCCGATTTCCGGCGCCACGGTGATCAGTTTGATCGGCGCCATGGTCTCCAGGCGCTCGACGTCGGCCAGCTTGGCGGTGCGCGCGAACGGCGGCTGCGCCCCCAGCTTGCCGGAGTTGATGTATGGGCCTTCCAGGTGCACGCCGAGCACGCGCGCTTCGCCCTTGCCGCGCTGGGCGGAGGCTTTGCCTATGCCTTGCAGCGCCAGTTCGATGTCTTCCGGCGGCGCCGTCATCGTGGTGGCCAGCATGCTGGTGGTGCCGTGCTGCGCGTGGATGGCGGCGATGGTGTGGACGGCGTCGCCGCCCTCCATCACATCCTTGCCGCCGCCGCCGTGTACGTGCAGGTCGATAAAGCCAGGCAGGATATAGACGTCTTGGTTTTTCGACGGGTCGGTGCTGCTGCCGTGGATGGCGGCGATGCGGTCGCTGAAGGTGATCTCACCGCGGACCCAGCCCGCCGAGGTCAGGATATTGCCTTGGATTGCACTGCTCATCTGCGCGACTCCGCTACGAATTCATAATAATCACTGCGGCAATACGAGTGGGTCAGTTCCACCGCTGCGCCGTTGTCGAGATAGCTGACGCGGGTGATGTGCAGCATCGCGGCACCCGCAGGTATATTGGCCAGGCGCGCTTGCTCCACGCTGGCGTTGACGGCGCGGATGTGCTGCAGCGCGCGCATCGGGATGGTGCCGTTGGCTTCCAGGTAGCCGTACAGGGAATCGGTCACGCTGTGCGGGTTCGGCATGTACTGGGCCGGGATGGTGGTGGTCTCGATCGCCATCACCACGTCGTCGGCGGTGCGCAGCCGTTTCAGGCGCGCCACCGGCATGTTCGGCGACAGGCCGAGCGACAGCAGCTCGACCGGCGAGGCGATGCCGATGTCGCGCTGCAGCCAGCGCGAGCCGGCGGTGAAGCCGCGTTCGCGCAGCTCCTCGGAAAAGCTGGTCAGGCGGGATAAGGGCTGCTCCAGTTTCGGCGTGATGTAGGTGCCGGAGCCGCGCTTGCGGGTCAGCATGCCGCGCTCGCACAGCATGTCGATCGCCTTGCGCGCCGTCACGCGCGAGATGTTGAGCATGTCCGACAGCACGCGCTCGGACGGCAGGGCCTCGTTGGCGCGCCACTCGCCGGCCGCGATCCCGTCGGACAGCTTGTTCGCAAGCTGCATGTAGAGGGGGGTGTCGCTCTCGGCATCGGGCTTGAAATCGCTCAACTGGGCTAGCACGGGCTTACTCCTTCAGACGTTGTTGGATCAGCCGCAAGGCACCTGCAGCGGAATCGCCTTGCGGCGCGACGATCCGTTTCAACATCGAGACCGGCAGGTAGGGGCGCAGCGGCGCGGCCAGGCCGCCGCACAGCGCGATCGGCAGCTTGCCGCCGGCGTCGAGCGCGTTGCCCATCAACTCCACCTGGCGTCCCGCTTCGAGCAGGATGGCGCGCGCGGTGTCGCTGGATTCGCCGTGCTGCAGCACGATGCGCGCCAGTTGCGCGTATTGCGTTTGCGTGGCTTTGGCCAGCCAGTTCTGCAAGGCGTCGCGGCCGCCGCCGCAGGCTTGCGCCAGGTCGGCGCTGAAGGGGGAGGCCGGCATGCGGCCGTCCAGCACCTGCTGCATGTGGTTGACGGCGCGCAGGCCGATCCAGGCGCCGCCGGCTTCGTCGCCGGCCGGGAAGCCCCAGCCGCCGACTTCGACGTGGACGCCGTCCGTGCGCTTGATCTCGCCGACGCTGCCGGTGCCCAGCGCGATGATGGAACCGGGCTGGCCGCGGTGGGCGCCCAGCACGGTGGTGTGGCCGTCGGTTTCCAGCGCGACGCGGGCGTAGCCCGGATTGGCGGCGACGAATTCGGCCGCCCAGGCGCGGTTGTGCACGCCGGCCAGGCCGAGGCCGATGGCCACTTGTTCCTTGGCGGGGATGGGCAGTTCGGCGGCGCGGAAGGCCATGCCGGCCGCGTCTTCGACGGCGGCCCAGGCGTTGGCGATGCCGTGCATCAGGCCGGATGGGCCGCTGACGCCTTCGGCCAGTTCAATGCCGTCGACGCGCGCCAGTCGCACCCTGGTGCCGGTGCCGCCGCCGTCTACGCCGATTAAAAATTCAATCATGATTATCCGAGAATGCTGTGCCGGGATCCCCCGTGTGAGGGCACTATATGTTTGGCAAACCAGCTTGTCAACAGGTATTTAACTGGTATTAGAAAATATTGAAGTGGACTGGCATTGTCTACTTGGAACGTATTTGTAAGTGTTTGTTTTTAATGGTTATTGCTGGATTTTACGGCAAGTGGTTCGGTGTCGTATTTGCATGCCACTTTGGTCTGCTTTTGGTAGGGGGAGGGGCGAGGGAGTACACTATGGCTTTAGTGCACTTTGAAAGCAAGATGATGAACGACTACTGGGATGACTGGCAGAAGGAAGCGTTGGCCGCCGGCGTGAAGGCGCCGCTGGCCAAGCTGGGGATGGAAGTGATGAAGGCGAACCGCAAGAATCGCTGGCCCAAGCATTTCCTGGGGCGCATGGAAGATGGTCCGATGATGCTGGCGATGTGCCTGGAAGAGCCGGACGAGACCGAGTTGTTGTTTGTCGAGAACCTCTATCCCTACGACGACAAGCTGATCGCCGCCACCAAGAAGCGCCTCTGCTTCGACTAAACCGCCGGGTTTTTTTTAGTGGCTCATGCCTTTGCGGTCGTAGGTGACGGCTTTGTCGGCGACGTTGACGACGGCGTTGCCGGGGCCGCTCACCTTGACGTCGGCCTGGCTGGTCCACAGCTGGCGGGCGTGCAGGCTGCCCGAGCCGCTCAGCTGCGCGACCAGGGTGTCGGTCTTGCCTTCGAGCTTGACCTCGCCCGGGCCGTGCATGTTGAGCTTGACGTTCTTGCAGGCGGTCGTGGCGCTCAGGTCGCCCGAGCCGCTCAACTCGGCGTCCAATGCGTCGCTCACCTTGCTCAGGATGATGTTGCCGGGGCCGCGGCTGCGCGTGACCGCGCGCGCCACCTGCAAGGCTTGCCCCTCCAGATCGCCCGATCCGCTCACTTCCGCGCTGAGCACGCCCACGCTGCCCGACAGGTTCATATTGCCCGGCCCGCTGAGCAGGGCGCGCGCGCTCGGCGCTTGCAGGCCGCGCACCGTCAGGTCCCCCGAGCCGTGCACTTCCGCTTCGAATTTCTTGATGGCGCCGGCCAGGCAGGCTTCGCCGGGACCGTGCAGCATGGCGCTGGCCGCTTCGGTGTTCAGCGAGCACGCTTCCAGGTCGCCCGAGCCGGCGATCTCGGCGCGGATTTCCTTGCTCGTGCCGTGCAGCGACACCGAGCCCGGCCCGTGCATCGACGCATTGATCTTGCCCGCGTGCAGGTCGCTGAGGTCGAGGTCGCCCGAGCCGCTGACGGTCAGGTTGACGTCCTGCGTCATGCCGCCGGCGGTGACGTCGCCGGGGCCGCTCATCATCAGGTTCAGGCTGGCCGCCTTCAGCGTGCGCAGGTCGACGTCGCCGCTGCCGGAGGCGGTGACGGTGAGGTCGCGCACGCTGCCGCTGGCGTGCACGTCGCCCGGGCCTTCCGAGGTCAGGCTCAGTTGCTGGCCCTGGAATTGTTGCAAATCAACATCACCGCTGCCGGAATTGCGTAGGCTCTTCAGGCCGGCCGCGCTGATGCGGATGGTCATCGGCGGCTTGCTGTCCTTCTTGCCCCAGCCGAAGTTGAAGACCCAGCCCTTGTTCTTGCGCGGCTGGCGCACGGTGAGGGTGTCGCCGCTGACCGAGGTTTCGATCTCGGCGAACTGGCGGCGCAGGCCGGACAGTTCGATGGCGTTGCCCGGCTGCGCGGTGACGATCACCCGGAACGGGCCGCTGATGGCGATGTTGCTGAAGGCCGCCACGGTGCGGGTTTCGGTGCCGATAGTATCGTCCTGTTTGGTGTCGGCCTGGGCGGCGAAACTGGCCAAGGATGCCACCATCAGGGCCGAGACCAGCGCGGTGTGTTTGATCGTCTGCTTCATTTTTATCTCGATATTGGGAAGTGGCGAGGATTGAACGATAGGGCAAACGCCGCCGGCCGGCGCGTGGAATGGGACGGACGCGCGGAATGGGGGGATCAGCTGCAAAAAAACGGTGATGAACTGTCATTCAACTTCAGTGCGGCACGACCGTTAATGTCATAATGGATGCAAGGATGTATTGCCGGGGAACACCTGCGCAGATCAAAGGAGCGCACATGATCAGGTACATGGGAACCAAAAATACGGACGACGGCTCGGTGCTGTATATTTTTTTGATTAACGGCTTGCAGAAGGAAGTTCGGGAAAGCGCCTTGAAACAATATCCTGGCTGTTACGAAGCCCTTCCTGCCACCGCCAAGGCGCGCATCAGCGCCAACCGGTCCTGGTTGCAGAAATTATAATGCCGCCGTTCATGCGCATGCTGCGCGGCGCCCTGTCCGCCGCGCTGGTGGCGTTTTGCTGCGCCGCCGGCGCGCAATCGGTGCCGACCACCTTCGGCACCATCGTCGGCAACGGCCTGCTGTGCCGCGACCAGACCGACAATTTCTACTACTACGACTACCTGTTCAAGGCGTTCGGCCCGGCGTACAAGCACGACGGCGGCGCCTACTGGTTCAAGACCGACGGCGCCAATCTGTGGGGCAAGCCGATCACCGAGGTCATGGTCAGCGACGACACCAGCACCTATATCTTCGTCGGCGCCGTGGCCGAGGCCACGCCGGAGGAGCTGGAGCAGGCCATCATCACCCAGGTCGGCTTGCATTATGCGAGAATCGACAGCTCGGCCTACCCGGTGCGCGAGGCCAAGCCGGCCAGCCGCATCGTGTATTTCGATACCAAATCCAAGATTTACTGCGCCAAGTTCAAGCCCTTGCCGCCGGTGCAGCCGCCGCCGGTGCGCCAGCGCTTGAAGTAGCGCATCGCCAGGGTCTTCATGTACACGCATTTTTTTAATCTGAAGCAATCGCCGTTTTCCATCGCGCCCGATCCCCGCTACCTGTTCATGAGCGAACGCCATCGCGAGGCGCTGGCGCATCTGCTGTACGGCGTCGGCAGCGGCGGCGGCTTCGTGCTGCTGACCGGCGAGATCGGCGCCGGCAAGACCACCGTGTGCCGCTGCTTCATGGAGCAGATCCCCGAGAACTGCAAGCTGGCCTATATCTTCAATCCCAAGCTGTCGGTGGAGGAGCTGCTGTTGTCGATCTGCGACGAGTTAGGCATCGCGCCGGCGCCGCCGGGCGCGGGGGCGGTCAGCGTCAAGGCTTATGTGGATGCGATCAATGCCTACTTGCTGGCCAGCCATGCGCAGGGCCGCAACAACGTGCTGATCATCGACGAGGCGCAAAACCTGTCGGCCGAGGTGCTGGAGCAGCTGCGCCTGCTGACCAATCTGGAAACCAGCGAGCGCAAGCTGTTGCAAATCATCCTGATCGGCCAGCCGGAGCTGCGCGCGATGGTGGCGCGGCCGGAGCTGGAGCAGCTGGCGCAGCGGGTGATCGCGCGCTACCACCTGGGCTCGCTGAGCGAGGCGGAGACCGGGGCGTATATCGAGCACCGGCTGGCGGTGGCGGGCGCTGCGGCGATCGCGCCGTTTCCGCGTGGTCTGATGGGGCTGGTGCACAAGCTGGCCAAGGGCGTGCCGCGCCGTATCAATCTGCTGTGCGACCGGGCGTTGCTGGGGGCGTACGTCGAGAACCAGCCGCAGGTGACGCGCACCATCTTGCGCAAGGCGGCGGCCGAGGTGTTCGCCCGGCCGGACGCGGCGAGCGCCGGCGAGGGCGCGCGCGCGGGCGCGGCGCGCTGGCCTCTGGTGGCGGCCGGGGTGCTGGGCGGTGTGGTGTTGAGCGTGGCGGCGTGGCAGCTGGCCGCGCACGATGCGAAGCCGGTTTTGCAGGGCGCGCAGGCGGCTTCGGCGGCGGCGCGGGCGACGCTTCCCAAGGTAGCGCCGGCGTCGGTGCCGGCGTCAGTCGCAGGGGCTGCGCCGCTGATGCAGGCAGCGGCGATGCCGCTGCCTGCATCAGCGGCGGCAGGCGGCAGCGCGGCGGCTTTGCGCCAGCTGGCGGCGATCTGGGGACTGGCGCTGCCGGACGGCGAGCCTTGTCCGACGGCGGCGCGCTTGAACCTGCGCTGCTTGCAGGTCAAGGGCGGCGTCGCGGAACTGCGTCTGCTGGACCGCCCGGCGATGCTGACCTTGCACGACGATCCCACCGCGCCCAACTATGTGCTGCTGACGGCGATGGACGAGCATGGCGCGATCATCGCCGCGCCCGGCGGCAAGCCGCAAGGCATCAGCCTGGACGCGCTGGAGGCGCGCTTCGACGGCGAGTTCACGACCTTCTGGCGCGCGCCGCGCAGCTGGCGCGACGAGGTCCATGGCGGCGATCATGGTCCGGATGTGGATTGGCTGGCGCGGCGGCTGGCGCAGATCTATGGCCTGAAAAAGCCGCAGGAGGATCTGCCGCTGAGTGCCGGCCTGCGCACGCGCCTGACCGAATTCCAGACCGAGCAACATCTCAAGGCGGACGGCGTGGCCGGACCGAAAACTTTCATCCGGCTGTATCAGCTGGGCGGCGTGCAGGAGCCGCGTTTGCTGGCCAGCGCGGGCGCCGGCAGCGGGGCAGGGAAATAATATGTCTTATATTTTGGAAGCACTGAAGAAGGCGCAGGCGGAACGTCAACTGGGCAGCGCGCCGACGCTGCACGCGCCCACGCTGCACGGCGCCAACGCCAAATCGGCCGGCGGCGCCTTGAAAAAGCCTGTCGTGCTGGCGCTGCTGGCGATGGGCGTGGCGATCGCGGTGTTGCTGGCGTTGGTGCTGCGCCCCGCGCAGCGGGCGGTCGCGCCAAGACCGGCCGTGGCCGCGCCAGCTGGCGTGGTCGGCGTTGCGCCAGTCGCGGCAGCCGCGCCAGCAGCCGCCGCGCCGGTCGCGGCTCCAGTCCCGTCGGCGGACATCCCGCCGCTGGCGGCTGCCTTGCCGCCGCCGGTGGCGACGGTGACGCCGGCGCCGGCGCCGCGCCCGCATCCGGAGCCGGCGCCGGTGGCAGCGGCGCTTGTGGCGGAAAATGCCGCCAAGCCGGCGGTCGCGCAGGAAGAGCAGGCCCAGAACCTGCGCGATTTGCCGGAGCCGATACAGCGTTCGATCCCGCATATCACCGTTGGCGGCTATATCTATTCCAAGAATCCCGCCGACCGGTTGTTGTTGATCGACAAGATACTGCGCCACGAAGGCGAGGAGGTCGCCCCTGGCCTGATCCTCGATAAACTGCAGCCGCGCGAGGCGGTGTTCAACTTCAAGGGCTACCGCTACCGCGTTCCGTATTGAAAGCTGTCATCCGCCCGTCATGTGGGAATGATATTTTCTTATCATTGATATTCATGCACGGGAAACCCGATGAAACACTTGAAACTGCTGCCGCTGCTGATCGCCGCGGTCTTCGCTGTGCCGCGCGCCCACGCCGCGGAGCCGGCGCCGCAAGCGCAACAGGATACCGGCTCCTATGTCGCCGGCTTCGTCAGCATTGCATTGCTGCTGCTGGGCACGCGCAGTACCCGCAGCGAACGCTTCAAGGCCTTGAACGAAGAGTAAGCCGCCAGCCCCGCGCCGATGTTGCTGCGTATAATGGCGGCAACATGATGCAGCGGAGATGTAGGTAATGCAGAGAGAAATCGAGCGCACCGTGCTGGCGGTCACCGGGACCTCGGGCAGCGGCAAGACCACGTTGCTGGAGTTGTTGATCGCCGGGCTGGCCGGGCAGGGCTTGACCGTCAACGTCATCAAGCACAGCCATCACGACCTGGAGCTGGAGCCGCCGCACAAGGACAGTTCGCGCCTGCGGCGGGCCGGCGCGGCCGAGGTGATGGTGGCGTCGCCGTACCGGGTGGCGATCGTGCGCGAGTTGCGCGGCGCGCCCGAGCCCTCGCTGGACGAGCAGCTGGATCGCCTCGCGCCCGCCGACCTGACCTTGCTGGAGGGCTTCAAGTCCTATCCGGTGGCCAAGCTGGAGGTGTATCGCGCCGCGACCGGCAAGCCGCCGCTATACCCCGACGACGCGCGCGTGATCGCGGTCGCCTCCGACCAGCCGGCGCCGGCGGACCTGCGGCCGGGCGTGGCGTGGCTGGACCTGAACCAGCCGCAGGCCGTGCTGGCCTGGTTGGGCGCCTATCTGAAAAAAGTTTCGGCAAACGGCTAAAGTTACGCCCGGAACGTCCGTAAAGTAGTGATAGGCCTTACTGGAGAATCACATGGACGTTTCAGGCATTGCTCAAACGGCAACCACGATTGCAGATACCGGCACCAAGCAGGCAGTCGGCATCGCGGTATTGAAAAAAGCCCAGGATATCCAGGCGTCGAGCGCGGCTGCCCTGATCGAGGCGATTCCTCCGGTGCCATCGGCGCCGAATCTGCCTTCGCATCTCGGCAACACCATCAACACGACTGCCTGAACGGCATCGCCGCGGCCCGCCTGGCGCCGCGTGACCGCTCTGCGCGCCGGCCGGTGCGCGGCGTGCCGGCGTGTGCTTGCGCCCGGCGTCCCTTCCCGATGTGAATCCACTCAACAGAATGATGCGTACAAGCGTGAATGCTGGTACGCTGCGTTTGCTTGCCGGTCCGGGAAAAAGTTTTTAAAAAGTGTGTAAGGCCGGACCGCCGCCAGCCGACTACCGTACAGTTGCAGACGATTTGCGTTGCACTTTGAACTTAACTTCTACCACTGAGGAGACTTACCATGAACAAACGTCAAGCCCTGATCGCCGCCGCCCTGGCCACCGTATGCGCCGCTTCGGTCGGCACCGCTTCCGCCGCCGCCGCGTCGGCCTCCGCTGAAAAAGAGAAATGCTTCGGCATCGCCAAGGCTGGCCAGAACGATTGCGCTGCCGCCAACGGTGCGCACTCCTGCGCCGGCCAGTCGAAGACCGACAACGGCGCCGCCGAGTGGAAATATGTGGCCAAGGGCACTTGCGAAAAAGCCGGCGGCAAAACCGCAGCGCCAGCCAAGTAATCGCAACCAGCGGTCGCGGAGCCATGTCCTTGTCTAGTCCAGCGCAGCCTTTGCCGGGCGTGGGCGTGGGCTTGAGGGCTCCGCATTACCGCCAGTTCATCGAGCAGCGGCCGCGCGCCGCCTGGCTCGAAGTTCATACCGAAAATTATCTCGATCAAGCCGGCTGGGACTGGCACGTGTTGCAGCAACTGCGACGCGATTATCCGATCAGCCTGCATGGCGTCGGGCTCGGATTGGGCTCGGCGCGCGGCTATTCCGAGCTTCACCTGGAACGCGTGCGCGGCCTGGTGGAGCGGGTGGAGCCCATGCTGGTGTCCGAACATCTGTGCTGGGGCGCCGTCGGCGACCGGCAACTCAACGACCTGTTACCGCTGACGCTGGACCAGGCTGCGCTCGACTTGATGTGCGCGCGCGTGAGCCGCGTGCAGGACACGCTCCAGCGCCAACTGTTGCTGGAAAACGTGTCGACCTATGTGCGCTTCCACCGCGACGCCATGAGCGAGGCGGAATTCATGGCGGCGCTGGCGGCGCGCACCGGCTGTGCTCTGCTGCTGGACATTAACAATCTGTACGTCAATCAATGCAACCACGGCGAGGACGCGCTGGCCGCGCTGGCCGCGATCCGGCCCGGCATGGTGGGCGAGATGCACCTGGCCGGCCATCTGGTGACGCCGCAGGCGGTGATCGACCATCACGGCGACACCGTGGCCGAGCCGGTCTGGCGCCTGTACGAGGCGGCTTTGCGGCGCTTCGGCGCGGTGCCGACCCTGATCGAGTGGGATACCGATATTCCGGAACTAAGCGTGCTGCTGGGCGAGGCGGACAAGGCCGAGCTGCTGCATCGCCGCCATGCGGCGCTTGCCATGGCCGCTGCGCCGCGCCCTGCCGTGCTGGCGGACGAGCCGGCGGACGCGCAGGCGCTGGCCGCCAGCCAGCAGGTGTTCGCCGGCGCGCTGTTCGACGCGCGCCAGACGCCGGCGGCGCTGGCGCTGTTCAAGGGCGAGCACAAGGAACACCGCTACGCGCTGTATCGCGGCAACCTCGGCGCCACCTGGAGCAAGACCCTGGGCGCGGCCTATCCGGTGATCCGGCTGCTGGTGGGCGAGGAATTCTTCGGCGGCCTGGCGCAGGCCTATGGCCATGCGCAGCCGTCCGACAGCGGCGATCTGAACCGCTTCGGCGCGCACTTCGGCGCCTTCCTGCGCGGCTTCCCGCATGTGGCCGATTTGCCCTATCTGCCGGACATGGCGACGCTGGAGTGGACCCTGCACCGCGCCCACTACGCGCCCTCGGCCGAGGGCGTGACGGCGCAGCAGATGGCGGCGCTGGCGCCGGAGCAGATCGAAACGGCACGGCTGCAACTGCATCCGGCCAGCACGCTGCTGGCGTCGGACTGGGCGACGGTGGCGCTGTGGCAGGCGCACCAGCCCGGCAGCGGCGTGGCGTTTCCGGCCGAGCTGGCGGCGCCGTCCTGGGGGCTGGTCACGCGGCCGCAGTGGAAAACCCAGGTCCTGCCGCTGAGCGCGGCCAGCCACGCGGCGCTGTCGGTGCTGGCCGCTGGTGGCGAGCTGGGCGCGGCGCTGGATGCGGCCTTCGAACTCGACGACGACTACGACTTCGCCGCCAATCTGCGGCAATGGATAGATTTCGCCTTGATTGTCAGGATAGACGCCTAGCGGCGACTAACTAATTTTGAAAGGACAATGATGAAAACTATCCTCGGACTACACCAACAATTATCCCGCTACGATGCGGCACTGACCGCGTGGGGCGGATCACTGATGAGTCTGGCGCTGCGCTGGTATGTGGGCTGGCAATTCTTCAAGGCCGGCCTGGTCAAGGTCGGCGACTGGAGCGCGACCTTGGCGCTGTTCCACGACGAATACATGGTGCCGCTGCTGCCGCCCGAGCTGGCGGCCTACGTCGGCGCGGCCGGCGAGCTGGCGCTGCCGCTGCTGCTGTGCGTGGGCCTGGTGTCGCGGCCGGCGGCGCTGGCGCTGTTCCTGGTGAATGCGATGGCGGTGATTTCCTACCCGCAGCTGTTGAGCTTTGAATGCCCGGCCGCGATCAACGACCATTTCTATTGGGGCGCGATGCTGCTGGCGCTGGTGGCCTTCGGCCCGGGTAAATTTTCGCTCGATGCGTGGCTGGCCGGCCGCCGGGCGGCCTAGGTCGGGCGGAAGGCGCGCAGGATTTTCGCTTCGCCGGTCAGGTCCCGGTGCAGGCGGTTGGCGGCGGCGGTCAGCTCGATCATGCGGTTGAGCTGGGTGTCTTCGAAGCGCGCCAGTTCTTCGGTGGCGGTCACCAGCGCCTGCGCCAGCTTGGCGCGGGCCGCCTGGTACAGCGCGCCGTTGTACTGGTCTGTGTTCTTCAGCAACTCCTCGGCGTTTTCTATCACTTGCCGCAGGTCGTCGAGCAGGCGTTCCTGCGTTTGTAAATTGTGTGCAGGATCGTCCATGACGTTCCCCTGGTCGTAAGAAAACTGGTTGAACAAGCCGGGTAGCAGGCCATCCCAATATATCGGCGGTCAGGGCCGCCGGTTTGCGCTGGGTCAAACGCGCCCACCCGTCCTGACCTTCAGCTTAGGTCGTTATTGCCCAAATGCAAGATCAATTCACGCCGCTTCGACGCTGATGCGGATGTCGCCCACGCTCACTTGCTGGCCGGCGCGGATCTTGGCGGTCTTGCGCAATTCCTGCTTGCCGTCGACCTTGACGCCGCCGTCGGCGACCATCATCTTGCCGGCGCCGCCGCTGTCGCACAGGCCAACCAGCTTGAGTAGCTGATTCAGCTCAACAAACTCTCCGCTCAATTCAAAACTTACTTTCTGCATTTTATCCTCTGTTGCTATGATGTGAAATCGGCGCCGCCGCTTACTTTCAGTAGTGTAGCGGCATTCCGACAGGGCCGCAGTTTACTCCACGAATACCGCACGGTTGAGATTGCCGTCGAGAAAAAAAGTTGCTATCCTGAGTTAACTGCTGAATTTTTGTGCAGCATGGTTTGCCCTCAGCGAGTTGCATCATGAACAAGCTTTTCTGGCCAGTCGCAGTCCTGATTTGTCCGCTTTCCGGCTTGGCGGGCGCCGCCGCATCCGATCCCTTTACGCTGCAAAAACCGCCGCCCGCGTTTGAAAAACGGGCCAATTCGTCCTTGCTGTTCGAGGCGGCGGACCGGCAGTTGGCGCTCAGCGAGCAATTGCAGAACGATGCCGCGCCGCGCTATGGCGCCGCCTACCAGAGCGGTCCGCGCCTGCATTTCGGCGCCTTGCCGGACAACCTGGCGCTGCTCGATCCGCTGGGCCCCATGCTCAACGAATATAGCAAGCGCTTCCTCACCAGCGCGGATTTTGAAAAGAAAATGGGGCGCGCGGTCGGCATCCTGACCATCGGTGTTTTGCGCGAGACCGGGTCGGCGCTGGGCTCGCAGCAGACGCCGGCGCTGGCGATGAACACCCGGCCGACCACCACCTTCACCTCGCTGTCGCTGGGCTATGCGCTCAGTTCGCGCAGCGCGCTGATGTTGATGGCGTCCTATGGCAAGACCGAGGGTATCGGCAATCCCGACAGCCTGATCGCGCAAGTATCGTCGGTGCGCACGATGGCGTTCAGTGTGGGCCTGTCGACCCGCCAGGTGTTCAACAGCCATGACCGCCTGGCGGTGACCTTGTCGGTGCCGGCCAAGGTGCGTTCCGGCACGCTGCAATACAGCGGTTCGGCGCCGCTGTCCGGCGATCCGGGCGCGCCGGCCTTTGGCGCGCCGACCCTGAACCTGCGGCCGACCGCCACCGAGCGCGACCTGGAATTCGGCTACACCACCTCGTTCGGCCGCGATGGCCGCGGGGGCAAGCTGACCGGCGCGGTGATGTGGCGGGTCAATCCCGGCCACGACGCCAGCGCCCGGCCGGACTGGCTGACCGGGGTGCGCTATTCGTATGGATTCTAGTGCGACCTAGCCCTTGGCGCCGGGACGGGTCATGTCCAGCGGCACGATCCACTGCTCGAACTGCTCGGCGCTGACGTAGCCGAGCGCCAGCGCGGCTTCCTTCAACGTGGTTCCTTCATGCTGGGCCTGTTTGGCGATGGTGGCGGCCTGGTCGTAGCCGATGTGCGGCGCCAGCGCGGTGACCAGCATCAGCGAACGTTCCATCAGCTCGGCGATGCGGCCGCGGTTGGGCTCTATGCCGTGCACGCAATGTTGCTCGAAGCTGCGCATGCCGTCGGCCAGCAGGCGCGCGCTTTGCAGGAAGTTGTGGGCGATCAGCGGCTTGTAGACGTTCAACTCGAAGTTGCCGGAGGCGCCGCCGATGGTGATGGCGACGTCGTTGCCGAACACCTGGCAGCACAACATGGTCAGCGCCTCGCATTGGGTCGGGTTGACCTTGCCCGGCATGATGGAGCTGCCCGGTTCGTTTTCCGGAATGCTGAGCTCGCCCAGGCCGGAGCGCGGGCCGGACGCCATCCAGCGCACGTCGTTGGCGATCTTCATCAGCGCGGCGGCCAGGGTCTTGAGCGCGCCGTGGGCCGACAGCAGGGCGTCGTGGCCGGCCAGCGCGGCGAATTTGTTGTCGGCGCTGCGGAAGGGCAGGGCCAGCGTGTGCTCCAGCTCGGCGGCGATGCGGTGCGCGTATTCGGGATGCGCGTTGAGGCCGGTGCCGACCGCCGTGCCGCCGGCCGCCAATTGCAGCACGCCGGGCAGGGCGGTGCTGATGGCGCGCTCGGCGAAGTCGAGGTGGGCCACGTAGCCGGAAAACTCCTGGCCCAGGGTCAGCGGCGTGGCGTCCTGCAAGTGGGTGCGGCCGATCTTGACGATGTCGGCGAAGGCCTCGGCCTTGGCGTGCAGGCTGTCGCGCAGCGCGCGCAGCGCCGGCAGCACCTGGCCGGCCAGCGCCTGGGCGGCCGCCACGTGGATGGCGGTGGGGAAGATGTCGTTCGACGATTGTCCCTTGTTGACGTCGTCGTTGGGGTGCAGCTTGCGGCCTTCGCCGCGCACGCCGCCCATCAGCTCGGAGCCGCGGTTGGCCAGCACCTCGTTCATGTTCATGTTCGACTGGGTGCCGGAGCCGGTCTGCCACACGGCCAGCGGGAACTCGCTCGGGTGGCGGTCGGCCAGCACTTCGTCGGCGGCCTGGGTGATGGCGATGGCCTTGGCGACTTCGAGCAGGCCCAGGTCCAGGTTGACGCGCGCGGCGGCGCGCTTGACGCTGGCCAGCGCGTGGATCAGCTCCAGCGGCATGCGTTCGGTGGAGATGTGGAAGTGCTCCAGCGAGCGCTGGGTTTGCGCGCCCCACAACTGGTGGTCGGGGACGTCGATCGGACCAAAACTGTCACGTTCACTTCTGGTGTTCATGGTGTTTCCTTTGGGCGGGGAGGCAATCATGTGTGTTTGCTAAGTGCCTTCCAGTGTAGCGCAGTCCTGAAAAATTAACCTAGGGCTACAAAACCGGGAAAATCAGCCGTTATAGCTGATACACTTTAAGAATTCGCTCCAAGCGACCCCGACATGCAGCGCACACCATTCCTGACCACGATCTTTGCTTGCGCCGGCGCGCTGCTGCTGGCGGCCGCCGCGCCGGCGGCGGAACTGGGCGATATCGCCGTGCGCTCCTATATCGGCCAGCCGCTGGCGGCCGATATCGAGCTGGTGCAGCTGGCGCCGGACGAGGTGTCGGCCTTGCAGGTGCGGCTGGCGCAGCAGGATGTGTTCCGGGGCGCGAACATCGGCATGAATCCGGCGCTGGCCTCGGTGCACCTGTCGGTGGTGCGGCGCGACGGCCGGCAGTTCCTGCATATCACCACCACCCGCAATATCGATGCCGACTATGTGCATTTGTTCCTGGAGCTGAGCGCCGCCGGGCGCCAGGACGTGCGCGCGGCAACCGTGTGGCTGCAAGCGGATCCGAATCCGGCGCCGCCGCCACCGCCGGCCATGTCGGCGGCGCAGGCTGCGGCGTTGGTCAAGGCGGAACGGGCGGCCAAGGAGGCGGTATTGGCGGCGGCGCCGCCCGCCCCGGTCGCGGTGGCGCCCGCGCCCGCCGCGGCGCCAGTGCGGGACCGGACGCGGCCGGCGCCGATGCCGGCTGCGCATGAATCCGAAGTGGGCGAGCCGGTGGGCTTGCGGGCGGCGCCGACGCGGCGGCCGTCGCCGGCGCTGCGCAATTTGCCGGAGCGCATAGCCGATGCGATGGGCTCGACGCCGCGCTTGGCGCCACGTCCCGCGCCGGCCAAACCGTCGGCCAGCGGCGAGGCGGCGCGCGACGACGGCGTGCCGCAGGGCGTGGCGCAGGCTTTGCTGCCTTTGGCGCCGTTGCCGCTGCCTAAGGGCGTGAAGCGGCCGGCGGCTCCGGCCGCTTGCACGCCGTCCGGCATGAGCGCGAAAGAATGCGCGGCGCTGGATACGCACAGTGTGGAGTTGTCCAGCAAGTTGGTCGAGCTGGAGGGTAAGGTGAAGTTGCTGCAAGGGGCGCTGGCGGCGAAGGGCGGGGCGGCCAATGCGGCGGCGCACACGGCGTCGGTTCAGGCCGCGACACCGACACCGACGCAGACGCAGACGCAGACGCAGACGCAGACGCCGGCCGCTGCGCGCGGTGCGCCGGCAGCGGCGCCGGCATCAGTATCGGCATCGGCGTCCGCGCCGGCATCTGCGGCGAGCTCGGCGGCGTCCGAGGAGGCCTCGGCGCCGGTCAAGAAGGTGCGTGTGTTGCCCAAGCTGAAGTACAAAAAGGAAAAACCGCCGGAACCGGCCGCCAGCAATATGCCGCTGATCGCCGCCGGCGCCGGCGTGCTGGCCTTGCTGCTGGGCGCCGGCGGCTATCTCTACCTGCGCAAGAAACGCGGCAGCGGGCCGCTGAAAATCTGGCAGGGTTTCCGCAGGAAGAAGCCGGCCGGTGAGGGCGAGCAGCCGGTGGAGGCGCCGCCGCTGCACGAAGTGACGCCGGAATCAATGATGCAGCAGTAATAAGTATATAACTGCACGCTCTTATCGAGGCCAGACAATCTGGGGTATAGTATTCGACCCCCTCCGTCTTCCCCATACTGAAAGAGCGCTATGACCGCAGTAGAGCAATATCAAGCTTTCAAACAACTCGGCCTGAAGTTGGACATGTCCCGCGGCAAGCCTGCCCCCGAGCAATTGGATTTGTCGAATGGCCTGATGGCCGCACTGGACGGCTACAAGGCCGCCGACGGCACCGACGGCCGCAACTACGGCGGCACCATCGGCCTGCCGGAAGCGCGCGAACTGTTCGGCAAGCTGCTGGACGTGCCGGCCGCGCAGGTCGTGGTCGACAGCAGCGCCAGCCTGTCGCTGATGCATGACGTCATCATCTACAGCCTGCTCAACGGCACGCCCGGCAACGCCCCGTGGGTGCGCGAGCCGGTGACCTTCCTGTGCCCGGTGCCGGGCTACGACCGCCACTTCGCCATCTGCGAAGCGCGCGGCATCAAGATGATCAACATCCCGATGAGTGTAGCCGGTCCGGACATGGACCTGGTGGAGAAACTGGTGGCCGAGGACGCCAGCATCAAGGGCATGTGGTGCGTGCCGAAGTACAGCAATCCGGGCGGCGTGGTGTTTTCGGACGCCGTGGTGGCGCGCCTGGCGGCGATGAAGACGGCGGCGCCGGACTTCCGCCTGATGTGGGACGACGCCTACCGCTTCCACCATCTGGGCGAGCAAAAGTTGGAAGTGGCCAATATCCTGGACGCCTGCGCCAAGGCCGGCAACCCGGACCGCGCGATCGTGTTCGCGTCGTCGTCGAAGGTGAGCTGGGCCGGTTCGGGCATCGCCGCGCTGGCCGCGTCGCCGGCCAATATCGCCTGGTGGACCAAGCATGCCGGCATCCGCAGCATCGGCCCGGACAAGATCAACCAGCTGCGCCATGTGCGCCTGCTGAAGGACCTGCCGACCGTGGAAGCGCTGATGGAACAGCATCGTCTGCTGCTGAAGCCGAAGTTCGACGCGGTGCTGGCGCAGTTCGAGCGCTATCTGGCCGACGTGCCGGGCGTGTCGTGGACGCGTCCGCAGGGCGGCTACTTCATCGATCTGGTGACGCCGGACGGTTCGGCCAAGCGCACCGTGGCGCTGGCCAAGGAGGCGGGCATCACGCTGACGCCGGCCGGTGCGGCTTTCCCTTACGGTAATGATCCTAAGGATAGCCATATCCGCATCGCGCCGAGCTTCCCGTCGCTGGACGAGATCACCCAGGCGGCGCAGGGCATCGCCTTGTCGCTGAAGCTGGCGCTGGCGGGCTGATCGCCCCAGACGTAAAAAAAGCGCCCGCGGGCGCTTTTTTCATTGGAGCAGGGCGTTTTACTGACGCGACATGCCGGGCACGTTGTTGGCCCAGGGTTCGGTGACGTCGCGGATGGCGCGGTCGTTGGCCAGGATTTGTTTCAGCAGGTCGATCTTGCGCAGGCGCGGGGCGCCGCTCAGGGCCGGTGCGCCGGCGCCCACTGCGCGGGCTTCGCTGGCGCATTGCGCTTCCAGGCGGCTCAGGCCGTCGAAATCACCCAGACGTGCGGCGGCGGCCATCTGATTGGTCAAACCGGCAATATTTTCGTACATCGAGAGGACTTCGGTGGAGGTCATGTTCTCACCCTGGCTAGTTATAACGGATTACCGCATGTCCAGATTAACGTCGCCTTAAACGGGAACTTTAGGGTGTTTTGAAAAAATATTTGAAAAAGATCGAAAAAAAGCCCCGTGCGGGGCTTTTCGTGGTGTTAAGAGCAAGCTGGCTTATTTGACCAGCTCTTCCAGCCCGGCGCTCAGCTCGTCCGGCGACGGCATTTCGTCGATCAGGGCGTTGTCGTCCAGGCCCAGTTCCTCGGCCAGGTCGGCCGGGTAGCAGGCGGCGATTTCGTCTTCGCTCAGTCCGGCCTGCTCGACACGGGCGCGCCAGGCGGCCAGCGAGACCACGGCGGCCAGGCGGTTCAGCTCGCCGTTGTGGTGCGGCTCGGGGAAGGCCAGGATGGTTTCCGAGAAGGTCAGCGGAAACTTCCAGCGCTTGGCCAGTTCGGCGCCGACGTCGGCGAAGGTGAAGCCGAACGAGGTTTGCTCGGCGTCCAGGCGGCGCGAGTCCAGCGGGCCGGCCACCTTGTCGAGCGCCATCGCCTGCTCGGCCATCGCCGAGTGGATCACCAGCTGGCCGATGGCGTGCATCATGCCGATGGTGAAGGCGAGGTCGGTGTTTTCCTTGGTCTTCTTGGCGATCCACTTGGCCGACACCGCGGTGTGCAGGCTGTAGCGCCAGAATTGCTTGAGGTCGAGACCGGGCACGGTCTTGAAGCCGCTGACCAGGCCGGAGCTGATGACCAGCGTGCGCACGGTCACGAAGCCGAGCATCAGCACCGCGTCTTCCACCGTGCCGATGCTGCGCGAGACGTGGTAGTAGGCCGAGTTGGCCAGGCGCAGCAGCTTGGCGCTCAGCACCGGATCCGTCGACAGTTTCTTCGCGATCTCCTCGGTCGAAACGCTGGCTTTGTCGAAACTGCTGATCAGCTCTTCCACGACCTTGGGCGCGGTGGGCAACGCAGTTGGATTCTGGAACAGGGCATCAAGTTTCATATTTATCTCCTGGGTAATTAGCGCGTTGCTATGGGCTAACTATATAGCGATTCCCCGAATGAATGAAGCAATTTTGCTGGGCGGGCGTCTCTTTTCTGCCGTGTTGTGACCATCTATTCCGTCAAATCCACCGTTCGTCGCAAAGCCGCATCGCCGCGCGCGCCGCGGCGCTACAGTGCACGCTGGCGTATCACGCCCGACATTCAACCAGATCCACGACCAAGGGACTCCCATGCACCCATCCGCAAGCAAGTTAAGCCTGGCCATCTGCGCCGCCCTGATGCTGGCCGCGCCGTTGCGCGCCGAGCCGACCTCCGCCGCCCCATCGACCGCCGCCGCCAAAAGCGCCGTGCTGCCGGGCGACGATTTTTTTGATTACGTCAACGCCGACTGGCTCAACAGCGTCGAGATTCCGGCCGACCGCAGCGGCTGGGGCGTGGGCAACGCGCTGGTCGAGGACACCAACCAGCGCATTGTGAAATTGATCGAAGCGATGGCGGCGCAGCCGGCCGACGCCGAGGCGAAGAAGATCGCCGACTACTACGCCGCCTTCATGGACGAGTCCGGCATCGAGGCCAAGGGCCTGGCGCCGCTACAGCCGCTGCTGCAAAAAATCGCCGCCATCGGCGACAAGCGCGCGCTGGCCGAGGCGCTGGGCGGCACGCTGCAAGCCGATGTCGATCCGCTCAACGCCACCAACTTCTTCACCGAAAACCTGTTCGGCCTGTGGATCGCCCAGGGCCTGAAGGACTCGGCGCACTACACGCCTTACCTGCTGCAGGGCGGGCTGGGCATGCCTGACCGCGCCTACTACCTGGACGCCACGCCGGCCATGCAAAAGCTGCGCGGCCAGTACCAGGCGCACATCGCCGCCACCTTCAAGCTGGCCGGCATCGCCGACGCCGACGCCCGCGCCGCGCGCGTGTTCGAACTGGAGCGCAAGATCGCGCTGGCGCACGCCAGCCGCGAGGATTCGTCCGACGTGCTGAAGGCCAACAACAACTGGAGCGCCGCCGATTTCGCGCGCAAGGCGCCGGGGCTGGATTGGCAGGCTTTCTTCGCCAGCGCCGGCCTGGGCGGGCAGAAAAAATTCATCGTCTGGCATCCGACCGCCATCGTCGGCGCGGCCAGGCTGGTGCAGTCGGCGCCGCTGGAAACGTGGAAGGATTTCCTCGCCTTCCACCGCATCAACCAGGTGAGCAGCGCGCTGCCCAAGGCGCTGGCCGACCAGCACTTCGATTTTTACGGCCGCACGCTGAACGGCACGCCGGAGCAATCGCTGCGCTGGAAACGCAGCCTGGCCGCCGTCAACGCGGCCATGCCCGACGCGCTGGGCAAGGTCTATGTCGCCAAGTATTTCCCGCCGGAGTCCAAGCAGCGCTTGCAGCAAATGGTGGGCAAGATCGTCGACGCCTTCCATAGCCGCATCGACCAGCTGGCGTGGATGGCCCCGGCCACCAAGAAAGAAGCGCACGCCAAGCTGAAGACCTTGTACGTGGGCATAGGCTATCCCGAGAAGTGGGCCAGCTACGAGCAGCTGGAGGTGACGCCGGGCGATGCGCTGGGCAACCTGCTGCGCGCGCGTAGCGTGCATACGCAACAGCAACTGGCCAAGCTGCATCAGCCGGTGGACCGCGCCGAGTGGTGCATGCCGGCACAGCTGGTCAACGCGGTCAACATGCCGATGCAGAACGCGATCAACTTCCCGGCCGCGATCCTGCAGCCGCCTTACTTCGATCCGAGCGCCAGCGACGCGATGAACTACGGCGGCATCGGCGCCACCATCGGCCACGAGATCAGCCACAGCTTCGACGACCAGGGCGCGCAGTTCGATGCGCAAGGCCGCCTGCGCGACTGGTGGACGGCGTCCGACGGCAAGCATTTCAAGCAGGCCTCGGCGGCGTTGGCGGCGCAGTATTCGGCGTACAAGCCGTTCCCGGACCTGGCCATCAACGGCCAGCAGACCTTGAGCGAGAACCTGGCCGACCTGGCCGGGCTGGCGGCCTCGTATGACGCTTACCACACCACGCTGGACCAGCAGCGCGTGACGGTGGAAGCGGACCAGCAATTCTTCACCGGCTATGCGATGAGCTGGCGCGAGAAGGAGCGCGAAGCAGCGCTGCGCCGCGCCATCCTGACCGACGGCCATGCGCCGGACAAATGGCGCACCGCCACCGTCCGCAACATGGACGCGTGGTACCAGGCCTTCAACGTGCAGCCTGGACAGACCTTGTACCTGGCGCCGAAGGACCGCGTGCGCGTCTGGTAAGCTGAACCGGAAGGATGTGCGATGGGGGCCCCGACGCGCATCCTTCGCCGGACCATCCTAATTCGGACCTCGGAAACTCTCTATTTTTGTTTGGTCTTATCTGGGCTTGGGTGGTGCGCCGCACAAGGTACGGTTCCGCGAAAAATAGAGAGATCCCGAGAGCCGAAATAGTACGATCTGTCGAAGGGTTGAATTTCGCACCCGCCGTATATACTGGCGGCATGGAACCCGACCCTATCGAGCAGATCACTCAAACCACGCTGCAGCACTACGAGCGCAACGCCGAGCAATTTTTTGCCGGCACCATCGACCACGACGTCAGCCAAAACATCGCCGCCTTGCTGGGCGCGATACAAGGCCCCGCGCCCTACCGCCTGCTGGACCTGGGCTGCGGCCCCGGCCGCGACCTGAAGACCTTCAAGAGCATGGGCCACGAAGCGATCGGCGTCGACGGCTCGGCGCGATTCGTCGAGATGGCGCGCGCCTACAGCGGCTGCGCGGCGTGGCAGCAGGACTTCGTCAAACTTGATCTGCCCGCCGGTTTCTTCGACGGCATCTACGCCAACGCCTCGCTGTTCCACGTGCCCAGCGCCGCGCTGCCGCAAGTGCTGCGGGACCTGCACGCGGCGCTGAACACCGGCGGCGTGCTGTTCAGCTCCAATCCGCGCGGCGACAACCGCGAAGGCTGGAACGGCCCGCGTTACGGCAGCTACTACGATTACGACACCTGGGAGCGTTACCTGCTGGCAGCAGGATTTATCGCAGTCCAACATTACTATCGGCCCGAAGGCTTGCCGCGCGATCAGCAGCCGTGGCTCGCCAGCGTTTGGCGCAAACACTGATTGCCGCCGTGGGTGCGCGATCGCACAGAGTGGCAGCCGGCGTCTGCCTATAGTGGGGACCTTGCACGCAGCACAGCGCTGTGTGTCCTGTAGCTTCATCACCCACCAAGGAGTTCACCATGAACAAGGATCAAGTTAAAGGTACGGCGAAAGACATCGGCGGCAAAATCCAGGAAGAGGCCGGCAAGCTGGTCGGCAGTTCGGAGCAACAAGCCAAGGGCCTGAACAAGCAAGCTGAAGGCAAGCTGCAAAAAGGCCTGGGCGATGCCAAGGAAGCGGTGAAAGACATCTCCAAAGGCAACCGCAACTAATCGTCCGTTAAACCAAAACAGCCGCTCAAAGCGGCTGTTCTCATTTGGGCGGGGCTCAAGCCGCGATGCGGTTGGTGCTCAGGTCCCAGCCGCCGGCGGTATTGCCGCCCGCGCCGCCGCCGATCTTTTGCTGGGTGTAGCGCCACTTCACTTTCGAGAACTTCAGCGCCACGTGCTCGCTCAGGATATCGCCTTCCTCCACGCTGGGCGACACCGCGCCGACCAGCACATTTTCCAGCTCGATCTCGAAATACTTGACGCGCTCGCCCTGGCCGTCCGCGCGCATGAATTCAAACCTGGCCTTGGGGATGGTCTTGCCCGACGAGCAGGTTTGCAGCAACACCGGCGAGGCCAGGTCGGCCAGCTTCATCAGGGTGATGTCCTGATGCTCGCAGCGCTCGGCGGTGTGGCCGCCGCCGGTCGACGCGGTGGCCGACTTGGGCTGGCTGACCGCCCAGCTGACCGACTTGCATTCGATCCAGTCCTTGTGTTTGTCGTCGGCCGATTCGCCGCGGATACCGTCAATTTGCAGGTAGACATCGATAGCCATATTTCCTCCTGGGATATAAGTGAGGCGGTGCGGAATGCACCGCAGCGGGCATTATCGAATGGCTAACAAATCGGCGCTTGTGACCGCTCAAGCGCCCATAAAAAAAGGATCCGAAGATCCTTTTATTTCGTTTATTTCGTTTCCGGCATCAAATTCTTCTTGAAGAAAGCCTCGATGTTGCCGAACACATGGCGCTGCGGACCGCGCCCCGAGATGCCGTGCTTGGCGCCCGGATAGGTCATCAGCTCGAAGTGCACATTGCGCTTGACCAGCGCGTCGATCATGCGCGTGGTGTTGGTGAACAGCACGTTGTCGTCGGCCATGCCGTGCATCAGCAGCAGCGGCGATTTCAGGCCGTCCAGGTGCGAGTACACGCCGCCCGCTTCATAGCCGGCCGCGTTCTCTTTCGGCGTGCCCATGAACTGCTCGGTGTAGTGGGTGTCGTACAGCGACCAGTCGGTCACCGGCGCCACCGACACGCCCATCGCGATCTTGTCCGACGCTTCGGCCAGCAGGCGCAAGGTCATGAAGCCGCCGTAGCTCCAGCCGAACACGCCCACGCGCTTGGCGTCGACGAAGCTCTGCTTGCCCAGCCACTCGATGCCGGTGATCTGGTCCTCGACCTCGACCTTGCCCAGCTTGTGGTAGTTGGCGTCGGTGAACACGCGCTCGCGGCGCGACGAGCCGCGGTTGTCCAGGCGCCACACCACGAAGCCCTGCTGCGCCATGTACTGGTCGAAGAAGTTGCCCCAGCGGCGAGCCACGTGCTGCGAGTGCGGGCCGCCGTAGGTCGACAGGTAGACCGGGTATTTCTTGGCCGCGTCGAAGCCGCTCGGCTTGATCATCGAGTAGTACAGGGTCTGGCCGTCCTTGGCCTTCAGGCTGCCGTACTCGGTGTGCAGGTGGGCGTCCAGGTATTTGCCGTACGGGTGAGACGCGTTCAGCTCGTTGTGCTCCAGCCAGCTGATCATCGCGCCGTCCGGACGGCGGATGCTGACCTGCGGCGGGGTGTCCGGATCGGAGTAGGTGTCGACGAACACTTCGCCGTTGCGGGCGAACGAGGAGTCGTGCCAGCCGTCGCCCTGGGTGATGCGCAGCGGCTTGGTGGCGCTGCTGCCGTCGAGCTTGAGCGCGTAGGTCTGGCTGTCGACCACGGCGTCGCGGTTCGACTGCACGAACACGCGGCCGCCTTTTTCATCGACCGCCAGCACGCGGTCTATGCCCCATTCGCCGCTGGAGATGGCGTGCTGCAGCTTGCCGCGCATATCGTACTGGTACAGGTGCTTGCGGCCGCTGCGCTCGGACGACCAGATGAAGCCCTTGTCGTCGCCGAGGAAGCGCAGGTCGTCGAAGATGCTGACCCAGGTCGGCGAGGTTTCGGTGATCAGCACCTGCTGCGCCAAGGTGGCGGCGTCGACCGACACCAGCTCCAGTTTCTTCTGGTCGCGGCTCTGGCGCTGGAACAGCAAGGCCTTGGCGCTGCCGCTCCAGTCGGCGCGCACCAGGTAGATGTCGGCGTTGGCGCCCAGCTCCACGTTGCGGATCTCGCCGCTGGTCGGCGAGACGATCTTCAGCTGCACCAGCACGTTGGCGTCGCCGGCGGCCGGGTAGCGCTGCTCGACCACGTCGGTGCGGTCGGCGAAGATTTCAAAGCGGCGCACCACCGGCACCGGCGCCTCGTCGTAGCGCTTGTAGGCGATGGCGGAATCGTCCGGCGCCCAGAAGTAGCCGCTGGTCTGGCCCATTTCTTCCTGCGCCACGAACTCGGCCTCGGCGTTGTGGATGGTGCCCGCGCCGTCGCTGGTCAGCTGCTTCTCCTTGCCGCTGCTCAGGTCGATCACATACAGGTTCTGGTCGCGCACGAAGGAGACGTAGCGGCCTTTCGGCGAGATCTTGGGATCGAGCACATTGCCCGAGGCCACCATGCGCGCGGCGTCCGGCTTGCTGGCGTCGATCAGGTACAGATTGCCGGCGATCGGCACCAGCAGCTGCTTGCCATCCGGCGACCAGCTGTAGCTGAGGATGCCCTTCAGGCTGGCGGTGCGCTCGCGCTCGCGGCGGGCCTTCTCGGCGTCCGACAGGTTTTCTTCCGGCACCAGGATCTTGGAGTCGACCAGGCGGTGCGTGCTCTTGTCCTTCAGGTTGTATTCCCACAGGTCGAGCTGGAACTGGTTGTCGTCGCGGCCGCGCAGGAAGGTCACGCGGGCGCCGTCCGGCGACACCTTCAGGCTGCGCACGCCGGGGCCGCTCAGCGACGGGTCGGCATGCAGACGGTCCAGTGTCAGTTTTTCGGCGGAGGCGTGGGCGCCCGCCAGCAGGGCGAGGAAGCAGAGGATGAAGCGCATGGGGTGAGTGTCTCTTGGTTATCGGAACCCAAGACGATACCAGACCGGCCCGCTTGTGGCGAGATGGCAATGTTCTGTATCCACGGGGGAAAACCGTTTTTCCTTCGGCGTCGGTAACGCACTGTATGGCCTCGGCCGGCGCACCTGGCCGGTCCGCCCTTCAGCCGCGCTGCGCCACGGCCACCCGCGCCAGCGACAGCCGCTGCAGCGCCCAGCTCAGCAACACCGCCGCCACCGTCAGCCCCAGCACCAGCCCGATCCAGAAGCCGGCCGCCGCCATCGGCTGCGCCGGCGCCCACGGCAGCCATTGCGGCGCCAGCCCCAGCACGCAGCCCAGCGGCAGCGCGAAGCCCCAGAACGCCAGCAGCTGGATCTGCATCGGCTGGCGCGTGACCTTGTAGCCGCGGATCGCGCACGAGGTCGCCACCTGGGTGGCGTCCGACAGCTGGAACAGCGCGGCAAACAGCAGCAGCTGCACGCACAGCGCCTGCACCGCCGGGTCGGAGGTGTAGGCCTCGGCGATCTGCTGGCGGCACACTACGATGAACAGCGCCGACAGCACCGCGAACGCCAGCGACATCCACACCCCGGTCCAGGCCACGAAGCGGGCCCGCACCGGATTGCCTTCGCCCACCGCCTGGCCGACGCGGGTGATCAGGGCGATGCCAAAGCTGAGCGGCACCATGAACACCAGCGAGGAAAAATTCAGCGCGATCTGGTGCGCCGACATCTGCACCACGCCGTAGCGCGCGATCAAGAGGCTGATGGCGCCGAACGCGCTGACCTCGGCGAAATAGGTGACGCCGATCGGCAGCCCCAGCCGCAGCATCGAGCGGATCTCCGGCCAGTGCGGCCCCTCCCAGTGGCTGAACGGATAGGTGGCGCGGTAGGCCGGCGCCACGCGCATCCAGCCCAGCATGGCGGCCAGCATCAGCCACATGCACAGCCCGGTGGCCACCGCGCAGCCGACCCCGCCCAGCTTGGGCAAGCCCCAGTGGCCGAAGATCAGCAGCCAGTTGACCAGCACATTGAAGCCCAGGCCGAGCAGGGCGATCAGCATCACCGGCTTGGTCTGGTTGATGCTGGTGCTGTAGCCGTACAGCGCGCGGTAGGCGGCGAACGGCGGCAGGCCGATGCTGATCACGTGCACGAACAACTCGGCCTGCCGCTGCACATGCGGCGTCAGGTACAGATGCTCGAACAGCAGGGTCGCCAGGTTGGCCAGCAGCATCGCCGCCACGCCCACGCCCAGCGCCTTCCACAACGCTTGCCGCACCGCGTGCGGAATGCGCCCCAGCTCGCCGGCGCCGACGTCGTGCGCCACCACGCTGTTGATCGCCATCATGGTGCCGCTGACGGTGACCAGGATGATCGACCAGATCGACGCCCCCAGCGACACCGCGCCCAGCTCGTCCGCGCTGGCGTGGCCGGTCATCGCCACGTCGGCCACGCCCATGCCGACCGTGGCCAGCTGGCCGATCAGCATCGGCCAGGCCAGGCGCCACAGGGCGGCGGTTTCACGGCGGAGATTGGGCAGGGTGAAGGCGTGGGGCATGCGCGGCGGTCGGGAAATGGGCGGGCGACAATTCTACCCCGGTCCGGCCGGGGCCGCCGCGCTGTATCATTACACTTTCTTGCAAATTAGCCATATTGTCTTGTCGGCCGACACGCTAGCATAGGCGTTGTCGGTGCATGGCACTGGCTGATCAACTTTTTACTGAGCGTACTCCATCATGAAACCATTCCTGCACCGTCTGACCCGCGCCGCCCTTCTGCTGGCCTTGCCCTTGCTGGCCGCCACCGCCCACGCGGGCGAGCTGACGCTGTACACCCACTCCAACTTCGCCGGCCCGCCGCTGACCCTGCGCGGCAGCACGCCCGACCTCGAGCCGCTCGGCTTCAACGACCGCGCCTCGTCGGTGATCGTGCGTTCCGGCACCTGGCAGCTGTGCGAGCACGCCAACTTCCAGGGCCGCTGCATGCTGGTCGAACGCGGCGAATATCCGGCGCTGGACGGCTTCAACGACGTCATCTCCTCGGTGCGCGAAGTCAATGGCGGCGGCCGCGACGACCGCGGTGGCCGTGACGAGCGCGACGATCGCGGCGGCCGCCGTGGCGACCGCGACCGCGACGACGACCGCGGCTACGGCCAGCGCCGCGAAGCCATCGTGCTGTTTTCCAAGTCGCGCTTCGGCGGCGCTCGCCTGGAGCTGCACAACGACGAAGTGCGCACCCTGGACCGCTATGACTTCAACGACCAGGCCAGCTCCGTCATCGTCAACGAAGGCCGCTGGGAACTGTGCGAGCACGCCGACTTCGGCGGCCGCTGCATCGTGCTCGAGCCGGGCCGCTACGAATTCCTCGACGATATGAACAACCGCATTTCCTCGCTGCGCCGGGTGCGCTGAGCGGCATGCGCTATCATGCAGGCCACCGCCCCGAACTGGAGACCAGGCCATGAACCGACTTCTCTGCGCCACCCTGCTGGGCGCCGCCGCGGCGGCGCAGGCGGGCGACATCACGCTCTACACGCGTGAGCATTTCGGCGGCCCGGCCTTGCAGCTGCACGGCTCGGAGCCGGACCTGGACAAGCTGGGTTTCAACGACAAGACTTCCAGCGTGATCGTGCAGAACGGCACCTGGGAGGTCTGCGAGAACAAGCACTACAAGGGGCGCTGCCTGGTGCTGGAAAAGGGCGAGTACGCCGAATTGAAAAATTTCAACGACATGATGTCGTCGGTGCGCGAAGTCGACGCCAGGCCGGCCGCCAAGGACCGGCGCGAGCATAAATGACAACGCGGACGGCGCCGGCGCCCGATAGGCGCTAGACTGTGGCACATGCATGACGGGAGCGCGCAACGTGGAATACAAGGATTACTACCAGACCCTGGGCGTGGCCAAGACGGCCAGCGAGGATGACATCAAGAAGGCCTACCGCAAGCTGGTCCGGAAATACCATCCGGACGTCAGCAAGGAGGCCGACGCCCAGCACAAGACCCAGGAACTGAACGAGGCCTACGGCGTGCTGGGCGACGCCGAGAAGCGCGCCGCCTACGACGAACTGGGACGCGGCCACCAATACCGCGCCGGCCAGGAATTCCGTCCGCCGCCGGACTGGGGCCGCGGCTTCGGCAACGGCGGCGCCGGCGCCGGCGGTTTCGGCGGCGACGCCATGGGCAGCGACTTCTTTGCCGACCTGTTCGCCAATCTGGGCGGCGCCGGCCGCCGGCGCCAGGCGCCGCCGCGGCGCGGCGAGGACAGCCACGCCAGCATCACCATCGACCTGGCCGACAGCTACCATGGCGCCACCCGCAATATCAGCCTGACGGTGGCCGAGCGCGACGCCCAGGACCGCATCGTCACGCGCGAGCGCAACCTCAGCGTCAACATTCCGAAGGGCGTGACGGCCGGCCAGCAACTGCGGCTGTCGGGCCAGGGCCAGCCGGGCGCGGCCGGGCCGGGCGACCTGTACCTGGAAATCCAGTTCCGCCCCAACGCCCGCTACCGCATCGACGGCCGCGACGTCTACGAAACCGTGCCGGTGGCGCCGTGGGAGCTGGCGCTGGGCGGCGAGATCGACGTCGCCACGCCGTCCGGCAAGGTCACCGTGACGGTGCCGGCCGCCTCGCAGACCGGGCGCAAGCTGCGCCTGCGCGGACGCGGCATCCCCGGCAAGGACACCGGCGACCTGTACCTGCTGCTGGAGGTGGCGCTGCCGCCGGCCACCAGCGACAAGGCCCGCGAACTGTATCAAACCATGGCGCGCGAACTGGCTTTCAACCCGCGCGCGGGAGGATGAGCGATGGGACAGGCAATCTTGAACCCGGTGCTGGTCGATGAGGCCGCGCTGACCGTGGAGGAACTGGCGCAAGCCTGCGCCGTCGAGCCGGACTGGGTGGTGCAGCATGTGCGCACCGGCATCCTGCTCGACTGCGCCGACGGCGACTACGTGGCCTGGCGCTTCACCAGCGCCGACCTGGTGCGCGCGCGCCGGCTGTGCCAGGTCGAGCGCGACTTCGACGCCAACGACGACGTCGCCGCGCTGGTGGTCGATCTGTCGGAAGAAATCCGCCGCCTGCGCGGCAAGCTCAACGCCGCCGGAGTGAAATAGGCGAGGGCGCCGTCAAGCCCGGCGGCAGGTCGCCCAGCGGCGCCGCGGGTTTCGGCTCGCCGTTCGGCCCGCCCTTGGGCGGATCGCCGAGGCGGTGATACAAAGACATGGGGCTGACGCCCGGATCGCCCACCGCCGGCAGCGGCCGCATGTCGTGCTTGGGCAGCGGCGCGCCGGGCTGCGCCTGCTCGAGGAATTGCTGCATCAGCCAGCGCGTGGCCGGCCCCGGCTCCTCGTCGCCGCGCCGTATCACGTACAGCGGGAAGCTGAACGCGCTGCCCTCGCTGATGTGCAGCTGCACCAGCCGTCCCGCATCCAGGTCCCACTGCACGAACTCGACCGGCATATTGCCCCAGCCGATGCCGCTGCGCAGCAGCGCGTGCTTGGAGCTGAGGTCGCCCAGGCGCCAGTCGCGCAGCGCCAGCACGCCGAAATCCTGGCCCTTGGTCAGGGTGCTGCGGTCGGTCAGCACCAGCTGGGTGTGCTCGCGCAGCACCGTGCTGGGGATGATGCCCTCGATCTGCGCCAGCGGATGCTCGGGCGCGGCCACCGGCACCATGGTCACGTAGCCGCAGCTCTGGCGTTCGATGATGTCGGGCGTGCCCGGCATCCAGCCGCTGATGCCGATGTGGCACTGCTGCTCCAGCACCAGCTGGGTGACGGCGCCCAGCGCCTCGGTGCGCAGGCGCATCGCCACGGTCGGGAACTCTTGCTGGAAGGCGTGCAGGATGCGCACCAGCTTGCAGGTCGAGTACATCACGTCGACCACCACCGACACCTCGGCCTCCAGCCCGGCCGACAGCGCCTTGGCGCGGGCCCGCATGCCGTCCACCTTGAGCGACACCGCGCGGGCGTCGGCCAGCAGCGCCTTGCCGGCCTCGGTCAGCACCGGCTTGCGCTTGCTGCGGTCGAGCAGCGCGATGTTGAGCTGCTCCTCCAGGTTGGCGATGGTGTAGCTGATCACCGACTGCGTGCGGTGCAGCGCCCGCGCCGCGTGGGCGAAGCCGCCATGGTCGATGACGGCGATGAACACGCGCAGCTGGTCGAGGGAGGGGAGGCCGGGATCGCGCATGCTGCACCTTGTTGAGAGATTGATATCATACTATCGAATATATCGATAGGTAAGATTTAAATTTACCAGGTTTCATCGATATTAAACTCGTTCTATGATGAATGCAATCCCTCCCCACCCGAAAGGAAACAGCATCATGGCAACCGTACTCCACATCAACAGCAGTGTTCGTCAAACCGGCTCCCTGTCGCGCCAGCTGGGCGGCGAGTTCGTGGCAAAATGGCAAGCGGCCAACCCGTCCGGCACCGTCGTCACGCGCGACCTGGCCTCCAGCCCGGTGCCGCACCTGACCGAACAGATGATGGGCGCCTACTTCACCCCGGCCGAGCAGCGCAACGCCGACCAGGCCCACACCATCAAGACCTCGGACGCGCTGGTCGACGAACTGCTGGCCGCCGACACCATCGTCATCGGCGCGCCGATGTACAACTTCTCGGTGACCTCCGGCCTGAAGGCATGGATCGACCACGTGGCGCGCGCCGGCCGCACCTTCAAATACGGCGCCAACGGCCCTGAAGGCCTGGTGCACGGCAAGAAAGTGATCGTGTTCGTCGCCAGCGGCGGCGTCTACAGCGAAGGCCCCGCCGCCGCCTACGACCACGTCACCACCTACCTGCGCTCGGTGCTGGGCTTCCTCGGCATGACCGACGTCACCTTCGTGGTGGCCGAAGGCGTGGCCATGGGCGAGGAAGCGGTGGCCGCCGCCGTCGCCAAGGGCCGCTCGAAGATCGACGCGATCGCCGCTTAATTCCTGGTCCGGCAATCAAAAACTCCCTGCTGGCGGCTGCCGGCAGGGAGTTTTTTTGCGTCGGCAGTCGCCGCCGGCCGCTTTCTGTGCGGGGGTATTATGAAAATTCGTGTGGCTTGGCAGATAATCATCACCGTCGGCCCGCGCTATCGGGCAAAATCATATACAGTTAAGCAAGCCTCGGAGCCCATATGAAACGGAACCTGCATTTGCTGATCATCGATCCGCAAAACGACTTTTGCGATCTGCCGGCCAGCTACCTGCCGCTCAACCCGGCCACCCGCGCGCCGCGCGCGCCGGCGCTGCCGGTGCCCGGCGCCCACCAGGACATGTTGCGCCTGGCCGGCCTGATCAACCGCGGCCGCGCCGGCCTGACCGCCATCAGCATCACACTCGATTCGCACCACCGCTTCGACATCGCCCACCCCACCTTCTGGATCGCCCGCGACGGCGCGCCGGTGGCGCCGTTCACCCAGATCAGCGCGGCCGACGTGCGCGCCGAGAAATTCCAGCCGCGCCACCCGGCGGCCCTGCCGCTGGCGCTGAACTATCTCGACAAGCTGGAAGCGGCCGGCCGCTACCAGCTGATGGTGTGGCCGGTGCACTGCGAGATCGGCACCTGGGGCAACAACGTCCACGAAGACGTGCGCACCGCCTACGGCGCCTGGGAGGAAGCCGCGCTGGGCATCGTCGCCAAGCTGGCCAAGGGTTCCAACCCGTGGACCGAGCACTATTCCGCCGTCATGGCCGAGGTGCCGGACGCCGACGACCCGGACACTCAGCTCAACAGTAAATTCATCGCCACCCTGGCCGAGGCCGACCAGGTCTACATCGCCGGCGAGGCCGGCAGCCACTGCGTCAAGGCCACCGTCGAGCACATCGCCGAGCACCTGGGCCAGCCGCTGTCCAAGCTGGTGCTGCTGACCGATTGCATCAGCCCGGTCGCCGGCTTCGAGCCGCACTACCAGGCCTTCCTGCAGGCGATGCAGGCGCGCGGCGTGCAGCTGATGCAAACGGCCGACGTGCTGCCCGAACTGTTGGCCAACGCCAGCCGCGCACTGGGAGCGGATCCCGCATGAACCAGCCCATCGTCCGCAGCCTGCTGGAGACCGATTTATACAAGTTCACCATGTGGCAGGCGCTGTTGCACGGTCATCCGAACTCGCACACCGAGTACGAGTTCGTCTGCCGCAACGCCACCGCCTATCCGCTGACCGAGCTGCTGCCCGACATCGAACGCGAGCTCGACCACCTGTGCTCGATGAGCTTCCGCGACGAAGAGTTGCACTTCCTGCGTTCGCTGCGCTACATCAAGAGCGACTTCGTCGACTTCCTCACCGTGTTCCGCTTCCAGCGCAAGTTCATCGAGGTGCGCGCCGACGGCGCCACGCTGGTGATCCACGCCAGCGGCCCGCAGGTGCACGTGATGGGCTTTGAAATCTATGTGCTCTACATCGTCAACGAGCTGTACTTCCGCCGCTTCGACGCCGCCGCCGCGCTGGAGGAGGGGCGCGCGCGCCTGGCCGCCAAGATCGCCGCGCTGAAGGCCTTCGGCGCCGAACCGGCCAGGCGCCACCCCTTCGAATTCTCCGACTTCGGCACCCGCCGCCGCTACTCCAGCGCCTGGCACGACGAGGTGGTGCAGCGGCTGGCGCGCGAAGTGCCGCAATACTTCAAGGGCACCTCCAACGTCTACCAGGCGATGAAGTTCGGCCTGGTGCCGATCGGCACCATGGCGCACGAATACATGCAATCGTTCCAGGCCTTCGGCGTGCGCCTGCGCGATTTCCAGAAAGCCTCGCTGGAGGCGTGGGTGCAGGAATACCGGGGCGACCTCGGCGTCGCCCTGACCGACGTGGTCGGCATGGACGCCTTCCTCGACGACTTCGACCTGTACTTCGCCAAGCTGTTCGACGGCCTGCGCCACGACTCCGGCGACCCGGTGGTGTGGGGCGAAAAAGCGCTGGCCCACTACGCCGCGCTGCGGGTCGACGCCAACACCAAGCGCCTGGTGTTTTCGGACGGCCTGAAGCTCGACACCGCGTTCGCGCTGTACCGCCACTTCGCCGACCGCATCATGACCGGCTTCGGCATCGGCACCCACCTGACCAACGACGTCGGCCTGACGCCGCTGAACATCGTCATGAAGCTGGTGTGCTGCAACGGCCAGTCGGTGGCCAAGCTGTCCGACTCGCCCGGCAAGACGCTGTGCAAGGACGAGACCTTCCTGGCCTATCTGCGGCAAGTGTTCAACCACCCGGCGGCCTGACATGAACAGCATGAGCTACCTGTACCTGATCAACGCCGCCATGTACGCCGTCATCGGCGTGGCGCTGCTGCTGGTATGGCGGCGCCACCGCAGCCAGACCTTCGCCCATCATCTGGGGTGCTCGACGCTGTTCGCCGCGCTGGTCCCGCTGGCCTACCTGATCCACACCACGGCGCCGTCGCCGTTCGACCAGCTGGGCGTGCCGCTGGTGCTGGTCGGCGCCATCCCCAACCTGCTGTTCCTCGGCTCGGGCGTGATGCGGCTGGCCGGGCGCCGCCTGCCGCGCGGCGTCGCCATCGCCATCGGCGTGGCCGCCGCCGCCGCGCTGATGGCGCCGAAGGTCGCCGACAAGCTGTTCTTCTGGCCGCTGTGCAATATGCTGGTGCTGTGCGGCCTGGGCGCGCTGGCCAGCCGCTGGCTGTGGGCCACCCACGCGCTGGAGCGCCTGGTCGGTCCCCTGCTGATCCTGCTGGGGCTGAACCAGCTGCTGCTGATGCTGTACGGCGAGCAGGGCATCGCCGCCAACATCGTGTTCGGCACCGTGCTGCGGGCCGCGATCGGCACCGTCTTCATGCTCAGCGCGCTGGACGGCGCGCTGCGCGACGCCGGCAAGCTGGCGGCCCGCTTCCAGTTGCTGACCGAGCACTCGGTGCAGGGCGTGGTGGTCACCGACGGCCTGCGCATCCTGTACGCCAATCCGGCGGTGCGCGGCATCTACGGCATGCCGCTGGGGCAGGGCAATTACACGGTGTTTGCCGACCTGCCGCCGGAGAGCTTCAGCGACGAGCAATTGCAGCGCCAGCACCGCCTGCTGCAACAAGGCGAGCTCGACATCGCCAGCTGGGAAGGCCGGCGCGAAGTGGCCGGTGGCCGCGAACTGGAGCTGCGCTTCGAGGCCTGGCGGGTCGAATGGGACGGCGTCGGCGCCACCCAGATCCTGATCACCGACGACACCGAACGCAACGCCAGCGCCCGCGCGCTGGTGCACCAGGCCACGCACGACAAGCTCACCGGCCTGCCCAACCGCGCCGTGCTGATGCAGCGCCTGCGCGAATACTGCTACCTGGCCGACGGCTCGCTGCACTGCACGCTGGTGGTGCTCAATATCGACCGCTTCAAGCTGTTCAACCAGAGCCAGGGCCATGTGACGGGCGACCACGTGCTCAAGGCCTTCGCCGCCAAGCTCAAGGACGCGCTCGGCGCGCGCGCCGAACTGATACGGCTGGGCGGCGACGAATTCGCCATCGTCGACCCCGACGAAGGCAATGCGCGCGACATCGCCGAGCGTCTGAAAAACGCCTGCGTGCAGGCGCTCAAGGTGCCGGGCGGCGAATACTTCATCGACGCCTCGATGGGCATGGCGGTGTTCCCCGACAACGCCGGCAACGCCGAAGCGCTGCTGCGCGCCGCCAACGCCGCCATGTACCAGGCCAAGCGCACGCCGGGCACGGCGCTGGCCATGGCCGAGCAGCGCTTCGAGCAGATGTCGAGCCAGACCCTGGACAACGAGCAGGCGCTGCGCAAAGGCATCAAGAACCACGAGATTTACCTGGACTACCAGCCCAAGATCGACGCCGTGACCGGCAAGCTGCTGGGCTTTGAGGCGCTGGCGCGCTGGGTGCGGCCGGGCATCGGCTGGGTCAGTCCGGTGGAATTCATCGCCATCGCCGAGCGCACCGGGCTGATACCGGAACTGGGCGCCATGCTGCTGGAACAGGCTTGCCGCCAGATCGCCGTCTGGTGCGCCGAGCTGGGCGACTGCGTGCCGGTGGCGGTCAACGTCTCGCCGATGCAGCTGCTCAATCGCGGCTTCCTGCAGATCGTCGAGCAGACGCTGATCGACACCGCCATCCCGCCGCGTTGCCTGACCTTGGAGATCACCGAAAGCGCCGCGGTCGACAACCTCGACGACACCCGGCTGCAGCTGCAACACCTGAGCACCTTGGGCATCGACGTCGCGATGGACGATTTCGGCACCGGCTTCTCGTCGCTGAGCATGTTGCGTCAGCTGCCGTTGAGCACGGTGAAGATCGACCGCGGCCTGATCGACCCGCTGCCGGCGCCGGACGCGGTGGCGGTGGTCAAGGCGATCTGCCAGCTGGCCGCCGCGCTCGACCTGCAGGTGGTGGCCGAAGGCATCGAAACGCTGGAGCAAGCGGTGGCCGCGCGCGACGCCGGCTGTCACGCCTTGCAGGGCTTCTTCTACGCGCGGGCGCTGACCGTGGCCGACGCCGGCGAATGGATGCGGCGCCAGCAAGCCGAAGCGGCCGGCCTGCTGGCCACCTGACCAGTGGACCGCTAGGCGGCGCTGGGGCCGAAGCCACCCATGATGGCGTCCGCCTTGGCGCCCTCGTCCTCATCGTAGATATCGATGGTCAGCATGGCGCCGCTGCGCTGGCGCGCGTGCGCGGCGGCGGCTGGCCCGCCCGGCGTCAGCGAGTCGAGCAGGTTGCCGACCATGCTGGTCGAGACGCTGGGCGGCAGCGTCGTATGCTTGGTCAGCTTGACGCAGGACGGCGGGAAGCCGCTCGACAGCAGCGCGCTGCGGGCGCTTTCGGCGTCCGTCACCTGGTCGAAATTGCGATGGATGGTACGTGTCATGATGAGCCTCCGTCTTGAGACTGGACAGCGGTGGGCGGCTTAAAAGCCGGGGACCACGGTTTCGAAATGTTCCACTTTCGGCGGCAGGGCGAAATGGCTGCCCACCAGCCCGCGCCAGACCAGAAAGCCCTGGCTGGCGCGAAAATCGACCAGATGGTTGTCCAGCGTTTCCCAGCCCACCACCAGATGATACGTGTCCGGCACCTCGATGTCGCGGTCCAGGCGCATCGACAGGCAGCCGATGGCGGCGCGGAACACCGGCACCGCCTCGGCCACCGCGGCCTGGAAGGCGGCGTGGGACTCGGGTTTGATGTACAACTCGGCGATTTCATAGATCATGGGGCATTCCTTTTAAGATACGCCTCTATTGTGCCTCAAGCGCGGCCGGCGTGCGCAAGATGAACAGCATTGCCTGCTGGGCCAGTTGCTGGACGTCGACGCCGCTGCCGGGTTTGTACCATTGCACCGTCCAGTTCAGCGCGCCGAAGATCAGCAGGCGGTCGAATTGCGACGGCATGGCCCAGTCGCCGGAGCGGTGCAGCGCGGCGATGGCCTGGTCCCACACCGCCTCGTAGCGGTCCTTGAGGGCGACGATGCGGGCGCGCGAGGACGGGTCCAGCGAGCGCCACTCGTACAGCAGCACGGCGATGAAATGGTGGTCGGGCGCCAGCAACGTCTGCAGATGGGCCTCGACCAGCCGGCGCAGCAGCTCGCAGGGCGGCAGCGGCTGGCGCGCGATGGCTTCGATCTCGGCCAGCGAGCAGGCCAGGCCTTGCTCCATGATGGCGGTCAGGATGTCCTGTTTGCTCTTGAAATGGTAGAACCAGCTGCCGGCTTGGATGCCGGCGGCCGCCGCGATCTCGCGCACGGTGGTGTTGTCGTACCCCTTGGTGCGGAACAGCTGGGCCGATTTCTCCAGCAATTCGGCGCGCAGGCCGCCGCCTTCCCCTTTGTGGGGCCGCCCGCGTTTCTTGGGGCTGGGAGCGGCGAGGACGGCGGCATCGGGCATGGCGAGGGTCAGGCGCGGGAAGTGTGGCTTTCATTTTAATGCAGAGCGTGGCTTGCACCCGAAAAAGCATGCAGAAATCCTATTTTATGCTGCGTCGCAACAACGCTGCGCAAGGATGGGCTTGAGGCAGATCAGAGGAGTGGCGTGGAGCCGGGATTAAGCTGGCTGGATAGGGTAGGGGGCGTTCCATGCATGCGAAAAATAGCGCGTTAGCTCAGCTTGACAACGGCCCCGATGGTGCCGAGGATGGAGATATGAGCCCGGATATGGAAGTGCTAAGGCAGGAGATGGGTGCAGGCTTCAAGGAAGTCAACGCCCGGATCGATGCACTGCGTCAGGAGACCACGGCGCGGATAGATGAGACGCGTCGCGAGGTCACCGCGCGAATAGACGATTTGCGTAAGGAAACCGCAGACAATTTCAAGGCGGTCGATGCCAAGATAGAGCAGGTTCGGCAGGAGACTGCGGACAACTTCAAGGCGGTCGATGCCAAGATTGAGCAGGTGCGGCAGGAGACTTCCGTCAGGATAGAGCAGGTCCGGCAGGAGACTGCGGACAACTTCAAGGCGGTCGATGCCAAGATGGAGCAGGCTCGGCAGGAGACTGCGGACAACTTCAAGGCGGTTGATGCCAAGATAGAGCAGGTTCGGCAGGAGACAGCGGCCAACTTCAGGGTGGTCGATGCCAAGATAGAGCAGGTTCGGCAGGAGACTGCGGACAACTTCAAGGCGGTTGATGCCAAGATAGAGCAGGTGCGGCAGGAGACCGCGGCCAACTTCAGGGTGGTCGATGCCAAGATAGAGCAGGTTCGGCAGGAGACCGCGGCTCATTTCTTGGCGATGAACACGCAAAATTACGAATTGCAACGAGACACGTCAGGTCGCCTGGACGGTATGCACAGGGAAATCAGTAGTCATATTGATAACGCGCACCGTGAAACCACTATCCGCATTGACGCAGTGATACATGAAAGCCAGAAGCGCATGGATCGCAGCGACGTCCAGTTTCGATGGCTGGTCGCGTTGATGGTCTCGGGCTTTCTCGGGATTTTGGGCTTGCTGGCCAAGGCTGGACAGCTGCTGTAACGAGCGGAGAATGTTGGTGCCGGTATATTTCCCGACCGCCGGCGCCGGTAGTAGCCGCCTCTGGGAGGCGCTAAAAGGTCGTTCTGTGTGAGAACTGCACCCATCATAGCGGGCAAATATGACGGGCGTTTGACGTGCTCTGCAGGGGAGGGTGCGAAGGTGGGGAAAGTGCGGTAGAATGGAGTTCTGTGGGGTCGACCTGGTTTCGACGTGGGTTGCAAAGCAGCGCAGGGCATACCGAGGGCGGGCTACCTCGTAAATACAACCTGAAAAAACTTAACTGCAAACGATAACTCGTACGCACTGGCAGCTTAATTGCTGTTAGCTCCACAACACCTCGTCCCTGGGGTGGGCCGTTAAAAGCTGTGGAGTCATTTACAGGGACTCGCGCTGTGAGGGGTCACTTCAATCCGCGCTAAATCTAAGGTGAATCGCTTGTCCAGAACGTGCACATCCGTGCTGTACAGGTTAAATTAAATGATAGTGCTAAGTATGTAGAACTGTCTGTAGAGTGCTTGCGGACGCGGGTTCGATTCCCGCCGACTCCACCACTAATACGTTTCAAGCAGCTTCATGAAGCACAAAAAAACCCGCCTCCGAGCGGGTTTTTTACTATGAGAGGCCGTCCGCCGGCGTGCGTGGATGACCTTCGGCATCCAGCGGCGAAGAGCGGTAACTGCGTAGGGGCGCTGCAATAACGTTTTGATACTACCGCTATGGACGCCACTATCTTGCGCGGGCTCCCTTGCGCCTAAGCGCGGGCCCAGTTTTCAATAGTGCATATAACTTCTGGACTTGCACTTAACGCGACCTGTCGACACTTGCTGCTGCCTTCGAATCGTATTAGGTACACGGGCCATTTGGACAAAGCACAAAACGTAAGATCGCCGTGTGCCCCCCAAAACCAACCCGAGAAGTAACCAAAGGCCGCTATGCCATTTTTTCGCGTTGACAGACCAAGCTGATCTATGGAGCTCACTTTAAGTGTTTGTACCGAGCTAACGGCGTTTCGCTCAAGGACGAGAGTGTAGAGGCTATGTTTGATCACGATAGCCTCATCAGCAATCTCAACAGCGTGCCGGCGGACGACTATGACAAGCAAAGCTAATAAGACTATTGAAACAATGCCCAGCAGACTCCCAGCTATTGCGACGTCAGATGCGGTTTGTCCAGGCTTCGCGGGAACCCATATTACTAATGCAGCTGCCAAGAACAGCGGCATGAATATAGTGAAGGATAAGTAAAAAACCTGCCTGAATGATACTGGAATGTCGTCTGATTTCATCTTAACTCCTTACCGGTTACTGCTCAACTATGCCTGCGGACTCTAGACACAATTTTTGCAATTCGAACATTATGGCTTCGCGGTGTAACTTTTAAGCAGCATCTCGCTCTAGCAAGAGTTGCAGCAGGTAAGAATTTCTATTTGCAAGATAGTTGGCAGATGTGCAGAGGATAGCAGTTACTAAATTAGCAAACTTCACACTTTGTCACATGTTGTATTTTTAACACATTTATGCACTTACACTCTCCGTCGACTGGTGCAGTCGCAAGGTGCTGTCTTGGCGCATCAGCGACAGCATGGACGGGCGTGGGCGTGCGTTGGACGAATATCTTCGTCGAGCGGTTGTTGCTCAACGTGAAGTACGAGGAGGTGAATTTGAAGGGCTACGCCAACACGGCCGAATTGATGGGGGCGGTGCCTTGCGCGCCAGCGGCCATTAAACGCGTTGGAACCATATCGGCTGCCGTATGCCTACCTGCGCGGGCAGCCAATCCGACTAAGGATTCCTGCCATAAAAAAATCACCGCAACCCTTTGCGACCATATGCGAGATGACGCACAGTGCGCTCTTCCTGAGCGGGGGATGATGCATGAAGTCGATCCAGAAAGAATGGAACCTCCATGCCGAGCATTACTACTTTGAGTCCGAAAAAGAAGTCTTACGCGATGAATAGAATGATCATCGCGCTTGGCCGCGCTATTGCCACGCAATCGATACCTCGGAAAGATCGGGCGTCACGGTGGGCCGCCGCCTGGGGGCTTCTGGCCGGCATCGAAACGAAAGGCGTGCGCTTACGCCGCTCAACCTTGCCACCGAACGTGCCTTACGAACGGCGTAAATCGGCGCGTTAGCTGGCCTCAGTAATTGAGCAAGCCACTCGCCAACTCATCGCCGATATGGCGCTTGAAGATCGTCAACAGCGTGCCGTCATTGCGCATCGACTCGATCGCCTTGGCCATGCGCTCAGCGGTAGCTGCCGGAACCCGTTCGCGCGACACGATCAGCCCGTGGACCAGGTTCTCCCTGGGCGCCCAGTCCAGCACGCGGACCGACTCACTCAATCCCTCCCGTTTCAGGATGGGCACCCAACTGACGGGCAAGGCCAGGATCGCCTGCACGCGGCCTATCTTCAGCAAGCGCACCACCGCAGGGAAATCGGCCGCTTCATACACCCGTCCCTGCGCCCGCAATTGATCGAGCCAGAGATCGTACGCGGCGCCGTGCTTGTAACTCTTGACCACCGCGACCTTGTACTCCCGAGCCGCCAGGAAACCCTCCGCCGTGCTGGCCGACGCCGGCAAGCTCTGGTCCAGCAGCGCGTAGTTGCGGGTGGCGAAGTAGGGGATGAAGCGGGCGAATTTTTCCCGCTCCGGGGTCGCAATGCCGGACACCGACATGTCCAGTTTGCCGCCGGCCAGCATGGTCCAGATGCGCACCCGCGATTCTAGCGTGGCGCGAAAACGGCATCCCGTGCGCTTTCCCAGCTCATCGACGACATCCTTGTCGATGCCGGTCCAGCCGCCGTCCGGGGCGCGATAGTACAGGGCCCCGACCTGATGGAACGCCACGTTGATGTCCCGGCAGTCGCCAGGAGCGGCCAACGCTGCTCCACCCAGGCATAACAACAGTCCGCAAGCCAGCATCCGCATGAACATGGAACCTCCCGAAGTTCATGCCACAGTAGCCCAACGGCAAGGCCGGGTCAAGCCACCCGGCAGCTTGCCTCGTTCATGCCGACGTCAATCCGCTTTTTGCACGCGATTGCGGCCGGCGCGCTTGGCGGCATACAGCGCCGCGTCGGCGCGCGACAGCAGATCGGTCATCGATTCGCCGATCCGATGCTCGGCCACGCCGACGCTGATCGACAGCGTCAACCCGGCCAGCTCGCCGTCCAACCGCGTGGCGCCCACCGCCTCGCGGAAGCGCTCGCCAAACGCCATGCATTCCCTGTCGCCGACACCGGACTGGAACACGGCAAACTCGTCGCCGCCAAAACGCACGGCGACATCGGCCCGGCGCGAGTGCTGCTTGAGCAGCAGCGCGATATGGCGCAGCACCGTATCGCCGCCGAGATGCCCGTGCGCATCGTTGATGTCCTTGAAGCGATCAATGTCGAACACCAGCAAGGCCAGGCGCGTGGATGCGTCGCGCTCATGCAGTTCGATCAGCCGCGCTGCGGCGTCTTCCATGTAGTAGCGGGTGAACAAGCCGGTCAGTGGATCGCGCACCGCCAGTTGATAGTAGCGGCGCCGGTCCTCTTCCATCGCGGCGTAGCCGATCTGGGCCAGCCGCAGATCGTCATAGGCGACCTGAAGCTCCTTGTTGGCGGCCAGCAGATGCTGCGCATGCTGGTGCTCGCGCGTGACATCCTGATAGATGGTGACGAAGCCGATTGCCTGCCCGTCGTGGTCATGGATCACCCGGCCGGTGATGTCGAGGACGGTGCCGTCGGCGCGGGTGCGGGTGAACTGATGCGGTTGAAACATCATGCTCAGCCGAATGCGCTCCCTGGCCTGCTCGTCGGGATCGCCGGGACCATAGTCGCCGCGCCTTGCGTTAAACAGGAACAGCTCCTGCAAGGTCACGCCCGGCTGCATAATCTCTTGCGGGAAATCGAGCAAGCGGCAGAACGCGTCGTTCCAGAAGCGCATCTTCAAGCTGCTATCGATGATGGTCACGCCCACCGGCATGCACTGCATCGCTGCAACCAACTCGATAGTGCCGAGTTGCGAGATGTTGTGGTACGTGGGTTGATGTGTCATTTTTTGGGTCGCTACAAGTTGAGGACTGACGTCTGGTTTTGTGGCAGTTTTATGGTATCACTGGGCGCCGCCGCGCTGGTAGAATCATCCTCCCAGTTTCGTCGCCCAGGCCACAACCATGCTCAAATTCGCCCAACCCCAACTCGATGAAGACACTATCCAGGCGGTAGCCGCCGTGCTGCGTTCCAATTGGATAGCCACCGGCCCCAACGTCACGGAACTGGAGCGCGCACTGTCGGAGAGTTTCGACGCCCGTCCCACGCGCGTGCTGACGTCGGCGACGGGCGCGATGGAGATCGCGCTGCAAGTGTGCGGCATCGGTCCCGGCGACGAGGTGATCACCTCGGCCCAAACCTTCTTCTCCGCGATGAACATGATCGTCAAGGTCGGCGCCATGCCGGTGTTCGTCGATTGCGAGCTGCACAGCCGCGCCATCGACCTGGCGCAGGTGGAGGCGGCCATCACGCCGCGCACCAGGGCCATCATGCCGACCCACTTCCCCGGCGCGCTGGGCGACCTCGACGCCTTGTACGCGCTGGCCAAGCGCCACCAGCTGCGCGTGATCGAAGACGCCGCGCTGGTGCAAGGCTCGTACTGGAAAGACCAGCCTGTGGGCGGCATCGGCGACATCGCCGTGTTCAGCTTCCACCCGAATAAAAACATGACCACCATCGAAGGCGGCGCCATCGTCGTCGCCAGCGAGGACGAAGCAAAACTGGTGGACCTGCTGCGCTTCCACGGCATCAAGCGCCTGCCGGACGACACCCGCGATGTCGCCATCGCCGCCGGCAAATTCAATATGTCCGACGTGTCGGCGGTGATCGGTGTCCATCAACTGAAGCAGCTGCCGCGCTTCCTGGCGCGGCGCGCGGCATTGGTCGAGCGCTACTTCGAAAAATTCCCGCCGGTGCCGGGCGTGGTGCTGCCGCCGCAAGGCGTGCCGCGCCAGAGCTGGAATATGTTCAATGTGCTGATCCCGTACGAACAGTTCGGCCACACCCGGCAGAGCTTCCGCGCCGCCTTGCAGGCGCAGGGTGTCGGCACCGGCATGTCGTATGAAGCCTGCCACTTGACCACGGTCGGCCGCGGCTACGGCTACACCGACGGCCGGTTCCCCAACGCCGAACGCATCGCGCGCGAAACCGTCACCCTGCCGCTACACGCGGCGATGACGCTGGACGATGTCGACCACGTCTGCGCCGTGGTCGCACAAGTGCTCAAGCGCTGACCTTACATGCCGGGTGCCGGCACCTCCGGGATCTGGTTGCGCAGGCTGGCGTTGATGGTGTTCCAACCTTTGATGACGGCGATGGTGTAGCTGATCTCGGCGATTTCGCCATCGGTGAAATGCTGCTGGAGCAGGGCGAAATCGTCGTCGCTCGGATGCCGGTGCGGGATCGCGTTGACCGCCTCGGCCCAGTTCAGCGCCGCCCGTTCGCGGTCGCTGAAGAACGGCGCCTCGCGCCAGCCGGCGATGGCGTTCAGGTGGCGCGGATTGGCTTCCTGCTTGATCAGGTCACGCCAGTGCATGTCGATGCACACGCCGCAGCCGTTGATCTGCGACACGCGCAGATTGATCAGCTCCACCAGGCGCGCGCCCAGCGAACTTTTCTTGACGGTGCCGGACAGCGCGATCATCGCGTGCAGCTGGGGTTGGGCCAGTTGGAAGAATGGAATGCGAGCGGAGTGATTCATGATGACGCCTTTCGGTCAGTGAGGGCGCACCATTGCGCCCTTCATACCTGTGAGACGTCCCGGCTTCGCGTTCTGTGACCGCTTTTCAAAAAAAAGCTCAAATAAATTGCGGCACCCCGGTCAGCTTGTCCGGATTGCGCACGATGAAGATCGCCGCGATACGCCCGTCCTCCACCTGGAAGGACTGCGCCGATTCCAGCTTGCCGTCCACATAGCGCACCAGTCCCGGCACGCCGTTGACGCGCGCCTGCCGGTAGGCGACCCGGTTCGGATTCTGATGCTCCAGCGACCAGTACACGCCGGCCACGCGCCCCGCGCCGTGCAGAATGTGCAGGAAGGAGTTGACCTTGCCGCCGCCGTCGGCCACCAGCTGCACGTCGCCGGCCATCATCGCCTTCATGGCCGCGCGGTCGCCGACCTTGGCCGCCTCCATGAACTTGACCAGCAAGTCGCGATGCCGCTCCTTCGGCACGTCGAAGCGCGGCTTCTGCTGCTGCACGCGCTCCTGCGCGCGGTGCACCATCTGCCGGCAGGCCGATTCGCTCTTGCCCAGCATGCCCGCGATATCGGCGTAATCCTGGTCGAACACCTGCCGCATCAGGAACGCCGCGCGCTCCTCCGGCGACAGCCGCTCCAGCACCCACAGGAAGGCCATCGACACCTCGCTCGCCAGCTCCGCGCTGCTCTCCGGGGTGTGCTCGTCCAGTTCGACGATGGGTTCCGGCAGCCACCAGCCGACATAGGATGCGCGCTCCGCCATGCGCGCGCGCAGGCGGTCGATGGCGAGGCGGGTGGTGATGGTCACCAGCCAGGCCTCGGCCGATTGCACCGCCTGTTGTTCGCTGCCGTGCCAGCGCAGCCAGGCATCCTGCACCACGTCCTCGGCGTCGGCGCGGGTGCCGAGCATGCGGTAGGCGATGGCGAACAGCCGCGGGCGCAGCGCGGCGAAGGTGGCCGGTTCGGCGGGGGAGGTGGTCTCGGTCATCGCAAGTAAAAGTAGTGGTCGTCGAGCTTAGACGCGCCGGCCTCCGGTTTTGTGACAGATGTTGGCAAACATCGCCTATGCGCAGGGCGACCGGTCAAAATGGATCTTGACGGTATCGACATTGGTGGACGCATTGAAGTGGAACTTGATGGTGGGGTCGATCGTTCAGCCGACATACGGACCATGGCCCGGCGCTTCGGTGACGTATCAGTTGTCGCTGGCGACGATGCCGTCGGTCAGCTGGCCCAGGCCGCCGCTCAGGCCGGCGTTGTCGCAGGTGACGCAACCCGCGCCCGAATAAGTGTCATCCCAGTAATGATAACTGCCGGTATTGCCGTTGAGCATATCGTAGGAGTTCGCTACCGGAGTGGTCGCAGCGGCCAGGGTGGAGGCACAGCAAGCCGCAAGCGCGGCGCAAAGACGCACGTGTTTCATGTTTTGATCTCCGTCGTAAGGGCGCCGGCATGGCAGGATTTCTGAAGGCTCGACGCAGCAGAATTGTTCTTTTGACTGCATCTTCAGTGTAGAGCCGGCGCAGTCTATGTCAACCGGAAAGCCACTCGAACGCGCCGGAAATCAAGGGGCTGTGGTGTGGCTGAAACGTTTGCGCGCGGCCGCGCTGGCGCTGGCCGCGGCATGGAGGGTTAGGGCTTGACCTTTTCCTGCACGCGCGTGACGAGCACGTCGCCGTCGACGATGGTGCAGTCAATGATGTGGCTGTTCGATACCGGCGCGTGCTTGGAAAACAGGTCGTGGTACTTGCCCGGATCGTCCAGCCGCAGGTCGATGCGGAAGATATCGAGCTTGTTGGTTTCCTTGATCTGGCGCACGCGCTGCTTGCGGATATCGGCCTCCTTGTCGCTGCGGCCGTGCATCTCCGGGCCTTCGAAGTAGCGTATCAGCGCGCATTCGATGACGTCGATGCGGTCCTTCATCAGCATGTCGGCCGCCACCGGGTTATCGTTGGCGGGCAGCTCGGCCGGGTCGCCGTCGTCGGAGATCACTTCCACGTTCATGCGCTGGATCAGCAGCAGCATGTCGTTGTCTTCGTTGTTCTGCTGGTGGATGCGCTGCACCGCCGGCAGGCGCGCGCGCGCCAGGCGGCCGAGCGGGTCCTTGGTCTGGCCGACGTATTGCACCTTGCTCTGGAAGGTCAGCGCATTCTCGTATTTTTGCAGCACGTCGTGGATCGACAGCGCCTCGATCAGGCCGCCCCAGTTCAGGGTGATGAAGCGGTCGGTGAGCACCACGCTCGGCTTCTTCAGCGTGGCGGCGAACGGCACTTCCAGCTCCAGCGTGAGGCTGTCGCGCTTTTCCTCGGTGCCCACCAGGATGGGTACCGTCAGCTTGAGCGAGAAGAAGCCCCAGCTGGTGCTGCGGCTGGTGTCGAAGCGCACGCGCGGACGGTTGATGGCGAAGAAGATCAGCCGTTTCTCCATCGTCGCTTCCAGGTCGAACTGCATGCGGCGCAGGTGGCGGCCGACCGGGTCGCGGATGTCGGGAATCTCGGGGAAGCCGGCCACCAGGTCGTACCAGTGGAATTTGGCGTCGGCCACGGTCACCGCCCAGGTTTGCGGCGCGTTGGTGCGCTGCGGCATCAGCGGCAGCAAGTCGTCGATCTGCTCGACCGGCGCGGCCATCAAGTCATGGAACGGCTCCGGCGCTTCGGCGAACAAGGCCCCCACGCCCAATTCCTCCGGCGACGGATCGGGATAGTCGTCATCAGCGATTATGGCTTTGTAATCGCTCGTCATGGCGTGCGCTCCAGGGTCTCAAGTATTGGTTGCCCACAGTATAGTACGTCCCTGCCGATATTTCCATATTGCAAGTTAGCACAAACTGGATTCTCTCCACAATGTAACACTGCGGAGGCCGGCGCGCACGCGCGCCGGCAAGCGGACCTCAGGACTTGGCTTTTTTCGCCTCGGGCGGCAGCGGCATGGGCGCGGCCATGGCCTGGCCGTTGGCGATATGGCAGCTCAGCAGGTGACGCTTGGCGCTGGCCGCGTGCTCGGAGCACAGGTATTTGTAGCGGCCGGCATCCTCGTATTGCAGGTCGATGGTGAACTGGGCAAGGTTGTGCTCGGCCTGGATTTCGCTCAGGCGGGCGCTGCGCAGCAGGCGCTGCTCCTGGTTGCGGCTGCGGGCGTTGGCGCCCTCGAAGTAGCTCGACAGCGCCGCTTCGATCACGTACGTGCGCTCGGCCAGCAAGGTCTCGGCCGCCAGCGGGTGGGCGTTGTGCGGCGCGCCGGCCGGGTCGCCGTCGGCGCAGCTGACCTGCACCTCCAGCTGCTGCACCAGCAGCAGCATGTCGAAATGCTCGCTGTGCTGCGCATGCAGCTTTTGCAGCGCCGGCAGGCGCCCCTTGCCCAGGCGGGCCTCGTCGTCGCGGGTCTGGCCGACATACACCACCTTGCCCGGGATCTTCAGCGTGTGGGCGTAGGTTTGCAGGATGTCGTGGATCGACAGCGCTTCGATCAGGCCGCCCCAGTTCAGGGTGACGAAGTTCGGCGTCAGCGTCACGGTCGGCTTTTTCATGGTGGCCGCGAACGGCACCTTGAGCTCGATGGTGATGCTTTCCTTGGCTTCGTCCGCGCCCAGCAGCAGCGGCAAGGTCAGCTTGAGCGAGAAGAAGCCCCACTGGATTGTGCCCGTGATGTCGAAGCGCACGCGCGGGCGGACCACGGCGAAGAACAGGTGGGGCTGGGCCGCAGCCGCCTCCAGCTCGAACTGCATGCGGCGCTGGTAGCGGCCGATCGGGTCGCGGATGTCCGGGGCTTGCTGGAAGCCGGCCACCAGGTCATACCAGTGGAATTTGGCGTTGGCCACGCTGACCATCCAGCTTTGCGGCGCGCCCGTTGCGGTCGAGGGAGAGGCTAAGACAGCGAACTGCTCAGAGTGAGGCTGCGAGTTCGTGGCAGCCAGCTCAGGAAAAGTCATAAAACTCCTGATTGGAAAGTTGAGATAGTGGTGACTGTCTCCCTTCCCATTCAGCGAGTTTGTGGCTTGCAGGAAATAAGTAATACTACGCAGTCGGTGCCGATTATTGCGTAGTTAAACTGCTTGAACAACTGATTAGTGTGCCTGTTCAAATGGCAGCGGTTTCATTGACTCGTCTATACAACGGTTAGCGTTATCAAATGCAAAATCGCCAATCTTACGCCGCCAGTTCAGATCTTCCGGACAACGATTCTTGCAGGAGTACCAATAGTTGCGAAGGACTATCAAACAGATAGTCGGCCTGCCAGCCTTGCGGTTCGACCGGACCGCAGTAGCCCCAGCCGCAGGCGATGGTCGGCATGGCGGCGGCCTTGCCGGCCTGGATGTCGCGCAGGTCGTCGCCCACGTACCAGCATTGCTCCGGCGCCAGGCCGAGGCGGGCGGCCGCCTCGAACAGCGGCGCCGGGTGCGGCTTGGCGTGCGCCGTGGTGTCGCCCGAGACCACGCAGGCCGCGTGCGCCAGGCCGATCTGCGGCAGCAGCGGATCGGTGAAGCGGGCCGGCTTGTTGGTGACGATGCCCCATTGCAGCCCGGCCTGCTCGATGCCGGCCAGCAGCTCGACGATGCCGGGGAACAGCGCGCTGTGCACCGCCATCGCCGCCTGGTAGTTGGCGAAGAAGCCGTCGCGCAGCGGGATGAAGCCCTCGTCCTCCGGCTTCAGGCCGAAGGCCGCGCCTATCATGCCGCGCGCGCCGGCCGAGGCGGTCGGGCGCAGCAGTTCGTAGGCGGTCGGTTCCAGGCCGCGTTCGGTGCGCAGCAGATTGACGGCGGCCGCCAGGTCGGGGGCGGTGTCGGCCAGCGTGCCGTCGAGGTCGAACAGGATGGCGCGCGGAGGATTGATCTGGTTCATAAATGGGTCTTTGCAGCGGGTACTTTACAGCGGACGGGTGGTGGCCACCAGGTAGTTGACGCTGGTGTCTTCGTTCAGGGAATAGATCTTGGTCAGTGGATTGTAGCCCATGCCCTTGAAACCCTGCACCTCGAGACCGGCGCTGCGGATGTATTGCGACAGCTCGGACGGCGTGATGAACTTGTCGTAGTCGTGGGTGCCCTTGGGCAGCATGCGCAGCAGGTATTCGGCGCCCAGGATGGCGAACAGATAGGCCTTGGGGTTGCGGTTCAGCGTAGAGAAGAACACCTGGCCGCCCGGCTTGACCAGTGTGGCGGCGGCGCGCACGATGGCGCTCGGGTCCGGCACGTGCTCCAGCATTTCCATGCAGGTGACGACATCGTACTGGCCCGCTTCCTGGGCCGCCATCTCCTCGGCGGCGATCAGCTTGTAGCGCACCGCCACGCCCGATTCCAGGCTGTGCAGGTCGGCCACCTTGAGCGCCTTTTCCGACAGGTCGATGCCGGTCACCTTGGCGCCCTTGCGCGCCATCGATTCGCTCAGGATGCCGCCGCCGCAGCCGATGTCGATCACGTTCTTGCCGGCCAGCGGCGCGCGCGCGTTGATCCACTCCAGGCGCAGCGGGTTGATTTCGTGCAGTGGACGGAACTCGGAGGTCGGATCCCACCAGCGATGGGCGAGGTCGGAGAATTTCTGCAGTTCTAAGGGATCGGCGTTCATCGGTTCAGCTCAAAAGGACTAATGCCGCTATTCTAAAGCAGGAGGCGAAAAAAAACCCCGCCGAGGCGGGGTTTGAACTGCGGTACTGGCAATTACTTGCTGGTACCGACTACTTCGATTTCTACGCGACGGTTCTTGGCGCGGCCTTCGGCAGTTTTGTTGTCTGCAACTGGCTGCTTCTCGCCTTTACCTTCGGTGTACACGCGGTTAGCTTCAACGCCTTTGGAGATGATGTAGGCTTTGACGGCTTCAGCGCGGCGTACCGACAGCTTCTGGTTGTATTCATCGCTACCAACGGAGTCGGTGTGGCCGACGGCGATGATCACTTCCAGGTTGATCGAACCCAGTTTCGAGGTCACGTCGTCCAGTTTCGCCTTGCCTTCTGGTTTCAGAACGGCTTTGTCGAAGTCGAAGAACGCGTCGGCTGCGAAGCTGACTTTCTGTGCGGTAGGCACGGCGACGGCTGGCTTAGGTGCCGGCGCCGCAGCTGGTGCTACTGGTGCTGGAGCGATAGGAGCGGCTGGAGCGACGCATTTGCCGTCGACCAGTTTCTCTGGCTCGACGCACAGTGGCAGGTCGCAACCTGGAACGGCATCAGCCGGGGTCCAGTAGCCGGTGCGCCAGCACAGGCCGAACGGGTCACGGGCGATAACGCCGCGTGCATCCTGAACGTAAGCGCTCTTAGGGGCTGCTGCCTTGATGTCCTGGGTCACAGGAGCATATGGAGGAGCGGTTGGTGCGGTTTGTGCAATAGCAGAACCAGCGAATGCAGCCGATACGGCCAACATCGAAATCAGTTTTTTCATATTTTTCTTCCTTTCGGGGGTGATATCCGCAGAAAAACTGCGCGACGTAGTAATACGTGGGGCGAATTCTACCACGCAGGGGCGTCGCGCCTGTCTCCCGATTGCGAAACGAGCAATTAACTTCTAAACCATTTTGCCACAAGCTATCTTTGGGCGTGAAAAGGGACCAACACGAGTCCTTTTTGATTCCGACCAAAATGTTGTTTTGTTGCAACGCGATTATCGATAATAATTGAGTAATGTGTCACGAATATTACACGACGTTACAAGGTCCGCGCGCCCTGCAGCGGCGGGGGCGACGCCGGAATTGTGCTGGTTGCTGTGCGCGCATGCTAAAATCGCACGCTTGCCTGTCCGTAGTGAGGGGCAAGGCCAGAATGCAGTAAGTGCGGCATACATTGCTTAATAAACCACAGTCAAAGATCAGTCGACCCGCCAATGGATCAATTCGCAAAAGAAACAATCCCTATTTCCCTCGAAGAAGAGATGCGCAAGAGCTACCTCGATTACGCCATGAGCGTGATCGTCGGCCGCGCCTTGCCGGACGTCCGTGACGGCCTCAAGCCGGTGCACCGCCGGGTCCTCTTCGCGATGCACGAAATGAACAACGTGTGGAATCGCCCTTACGTCAAATGCGCCCGTGTGGTGGGCGAGACGATGGGTAAGTATCACCCGCACGGCGACGCGTCGATTTACGACACGCTGGTCCGTATGGCGCAGGACTTCTCGCTGCGCTACATGCTGGTCGACGGCCAGGGCAACTTCGGCTCGGTCGACGGCGACGGCGCCGCGGCGATGCGTTACACCGAGTGCCGCCTGGACAAGATCTCCGCCGAGCTGCTGGCCGATATCGACAAGGAAACCGTCGACTTCCAGCCCAACTACGACGGCAAGGAAAAAGAACCGACGGTGCTGCCGACCCGCATCCCGAACCTGCTGATTAACGGCTCGTCCGGTATCGCGGTCGGCATGGCGACCAACATCCCGCCGCACAACCTGCACGAAGTGATCGCCGGCGCGCTGCACGTGCTGCGCAATCCGGCCTGCACCATCGACGAGCTGATCGAACTGATCCCGGCGCCGGACTTCCCGACCGGCGGCACCATCTACGGCGTCTCCGGCGTGCGCGACGGTTATCGCACCGGCCGCGGCCGCGTGGTGATGCGCGCCAAGACCCACTACGAAGAGTACGGCAAGGACGGCGGCCGCACGGCCATCATCGTTGACGAGCTGCCGTACCAGGTCAACAAGAAATCGCTGCTCGAACGCATCGCCGAAAACGTGCGCGACAAGAAGCTCGAAGGCATTTCCGACATCCGCGACGAGTCCGACAAGTCGGGCATGCGCGTGGTCATCGAGCTGAAGCGCGGCGAAGTGCCGGAAGTGGTGCTCAACAACCTGTACAAGCAAACGCAACTGCAGGACACCTTCGGCATGAACATGGTGGCGCTGGTCGACGGCCAGCCGCGCCTGCTGAACCTGAAGGAAATGCTCAGCTGCTTCCTGTCGCACCGCCGCGAAGTGGTCACGCGCCGCACCGTGTTCGAGCTGCGCAAGGCGCGCGAACGCGGCCACGTGCTGGAAGGCCTGGCCGTGGCGCTGGCCAATATCGACGACTTCATCGCCATCATCAAGGCCGCGCCGACCCCGCCGGTCGCGAAAACCGGCCTGATGGACCGTTCCTGGGATTCGTCGCTGGTGCGCGAGATGCTGGCCCGCACTGCCGACGGCACCACCATCGGCGGCATCGACGCCTTCCGTCCGGAGCACCTGCCCAAGCACTACGGCATGCAGCAGGACGGCATGTACAAGCTGTCGGACGACCAGGCGCAAGAGATTCTGCAGATGCGTCTGCAGCGCCTGACCGGCCTGGAGCAGGACAAGATCGTCAACGAATACAAGGACGTGATGGCCGAAATCGCCGACCTGCTGGACATCCTGTCCAAGCCGGAACGCGTGACCACCATCATCACCGACGAGATGACCCACGTGGTCAACGAATTCGGCGACCCGCAGAAGGACCCGCGCCGCTCCAACATCGAGCACAACGCGACCGACCTCGGCACCGAAGACCTGATCACGCCGCAGGACATGGTGGTGACCCTGTCGCACACCGGCTATATGAAGGCGCAGCCGATCACCGAGTACCGCGCGCAAAAGCGCGGCGGACGCGGCAAGCAGGCCATGGCGACCAAAGAGGAAGACTGGATCGACCAGCTGTTCATCGCCAACACGCACGACTACATCCTGTGCTTCTCCAACCGCGGCCGCATGTACTGGCTCAAGGTGTGGGAAGTGCCGCAAGGTTCGCGCAACTCGCGCGGCAAGCCTATCGTCAACATGTTCCCGCTGGCGGACAATGAGAAGATCACCGTTATCCTGCCGCTGTCCGGCGATAACCGCGTCTTCCCTGAAGACCACTACGTGTTCATGTCGACCAGCCTGGGCACCGTGAAGAAGACGCCGCTGAAGGACTTCAGCAATCCACGCAAGGCCGGCATCATCGCGGTCGACCTGGACGAGGGCGATTTCCTGATCGGCGCCGCGCTGACCGACGGCCAGCACGACGTGATGCTGTTCTCCGACGCCGGCAAGGCGGTGCGCTTCGACGAGAACGACGTGCGTCCGATGGGCCGCAACGCCCGCGGCGTGCGCGGCATGAACCTGGACGAAAGCCAGCGCGTGATCGCGCTGCTGGTGGCGGAAAACGAGCAGCAATCGGTGCTGACGGCGACCGAGAACGGCTTCGGCAAGCGTACCCCGATCACCGAGTACACCCGCCACGGCCGCGGCACCAAGGGCATGATCGCGATCCAGACCTCGGAGCGTAACGGCCGGGTAGTGGCGGCGACGCTGGTCGATTCGACCGACGAAATCATGCTGATCACCACCGGCGGTGTGCTGATCCGCACCCGCGTGTCCGAGATCCGCGAAATGGGCCGCGCCACGCAAGGCGTGACCCTGATCGCGGTCGAAGACGGCACCAAGCTGTCCGGCCTGCAGCGCGTGGTGGAAACCGACATCGACGAAGTCGAGCTGGAGCCGGGTCCTGACGCCAAGCCGGACGAAGCTCAGCCAGACGAAGCTCAACCTGAGTAAGTCCTAGCACACACCGCCCCGGACCCAGGTCCGGGGAGAGCGGGGTCAGGTTTATTGCGCGGATAAATGCGACAATAAGACTGATCCCGCTTTTTCTTTTTGAACGACCTTTGAGACGACCATGAAAAAAATAGTAGCAAGCATCGTTACCGCATTCGCCCTGATCAGCGCCCCAGCCTTCGCGCAAGCAGACGCCGCCTCCACCGCCGCCGCCCAAGAGCTGTTCGACGCGATGAACCTGCGCTCGCTGATGACCGGCGTGATGCAGCAGATGGCGCAAACCATCGGCACTTCGATGCGCGCCGGCGCCGAGGCGTCGATCAAGAACAACCCGGCGACCACGCCGGAACAGAAGAAACAGGCGCTGGCCAAGATGGAAGCCGAACTGCCGCCCGCCATCAGCACCCTGCAGGGCGCCATCAACGATCCGGCCATGATCGACGAGATCCTCGCCGAATCGATTCCGCTGTACGCGCGCACCTATAGCGCCGATGAACTGAAGCAGATCGCCGCCTTCTACCGCACCCCGGTCGGCGCCAAGATGCTGGCCACCATGCCCAAGCTGACCGCCGAGAGCATGCAGATCGGCCAGGCGATCGCGATGCGACGCCTTGGCCCGCTGATGCAGAAGCAGCAGGAGCAGCGGCAAGCGGTGCTGGAGCAGGAGCAAAAGCAGAAGCCGAAACAACCCGCCAAAAAATAAGGATCGCAACGTGACTCATATCTATAACTTTTCGGCCGGCCCCGCCGTATTGCCGAAGGAAGTGCTGGCGCAAGCCGCTGCCGAAATGCTGGACTGGCATGGCAGCGGCATGTCCGTCATGGAGATGAGCCACCGCGGACCGGAGTTTATTTCGATTTACAAGGCAGCCGAGCGCGATCTGCGCGAGCTGCTGGCAGTACCGGACAACTACAAGATCTTGTTCATGCAGGGCGGCGGACTATCGCAGAACGCCCTGGTGCCGCTGAACCTCGTCGGCCACAAGCCGCAGCCAGCGACCATCGATTTCATCCACACCGGTTCGTGGTCGGGCAAATCCATCAAGGAAGCCGCCAAGTACGCCAACGTCAACGTCGCCGCCTCGTCGACGATGTCGGTGCCGCCGCAGTCGGAGTGGCGGCTCACTCCCGGCGCGGCCTATCTGCACCTGTGCACCAACGAGACCATCGACGGCATCGAATTCGACTTCGACGCCGGCGTGCCCGCGCCCCACGATGACGTGCTGCTGGTGGCCGACATGTCCTCGCACATCCTGTCGCGCCGCATCGACGTCTCGAAGTACGGCCTGATTTTCGCCGGCGCCCAGAAGAACATCGGCCCGGCTGGCGTCACCATCGTCATCGTGCGTGAAGACCTGCTGGGCAAGGCGCTGCCGGCCTGCCCGTCGGCGTTCGACTTCAAGCTGGTGGCCGACAACGAGTCGATGTACAACACGCCGCCCACCTACGGCATCTACATCGCCGGCCTGGTGTTCCAGTGGTTGAAACGGCAGGGCGGCGTGGCCGAGATGGAGCAGCGCGCCATCGCCAAGGCCAAGCTGCTGTACGACGCACTCGACGCCAGCGATTTTTACCAGACCCGCGTAGCGAAAACCAGCCGCTCGCGCATGAACGTTCCTTTCTACCTGAAGGACGAAAATCAGAATGAAGCATTCCTGGCCGGCGCCAAAGCGCGCGGCCTGCTGCAACTGAAGGGCCACAAGTCCGTCGGCGGTATGCGTGCATCGATCTACAACGCGATGCCTATCGAGGGCGTGCAAGCGCTCGTAGACTACTTGAACGAATTCGCCGCCAGCAACGGAAAGTAAAGCCATGAACGACAAACTGACACCCTTGCGCGAGCAGATCGACGCCATCGATGCCCAGATCCTCGACCTGTTGAACCAGCGCGCCAAGGTGGCGCAGCAGGTCGGCCACGTCAAGGCCGAGACCAACGCGCCGGTATTCCGTCCCGAACGCGAGGCGCAGGTGCTGCGCGGCGTGGCCGAGCGCAATCCCGGCCCGATGGGCGACACCGAGCTGCAAACCATCTGGCGCGAGATCATGTCCGCCTGCCGCTCGCTGGAGAAGCGCGTCACCATCGCCTTCCTTGGCCCCGCCGGCACCTACACCGAGCAGGCCGCGTACCAGCAGTTCGGCACCGCCGTCGACGTGCTGCCTTGCTCGTCGATCGACGAAGTGTTTCGCGCCACCGAGGCCGGCACCGCCGAATTCGGCGTGGTGCCGGTCGAGAACTCGACCGAAGGCGCCATCGGCCGCACGCTGGACCTGCTGCTGCATACCTCGCTGTCGATCAGCGGCGAAGTGTCGCTGGCGGTGCGTCACAGCCTGTTGACCGGCACCGGCAATATGGACGGCGTCACCGCCATCTGCGCCCACGCGCAGGCGCTGGCGCAGTGCCAGATCTGGTTGAACAACAACTACCCGGACATCGAGCGCCGCGCCGTCTCGTCCAACGCCGAGGCGGCCCGCATGGCGCGCGACGACCACAGCATCGCCGCCATCGCCGGCGAGCGCGCGGGCGTGCGCTACGGCCTGGGCACGGTCAAGGCCAACATCCAGGACGATCCGCACAACCGCACCCGCTTCGCCGTGATCGGCCAGTTGAAGGCCGGCCCGTCGGGCCAGGACCGCACCTCGCTGGCGCTGGCCGCGCCGCACAAGGCCGGCTCGATCTACCGCCTGCTTGGTTCGCTGGCCCGCCACAACGTGTCGATGACGCGCTTCGAATCCCGCCCGGCCCGCACCGGCACGTGGGAGTACTACTTCTACGTCGACGTCGAAGGTCATGTGCAGGACGAGGGCGTGGCCAAGGCGCTGGAGGAATTGCAAGGCAATGCAGCCTTCTTCAAGGTGCTGGGTTCCTACCCGGTCAGCCTGACTTAACCGTTATTTTTATAGAGAGAGACCATGCCCAAGAACTACGGCCCCGAATACGTCCGCGCTATCGCTCCTTACCAGGCCGGCAAACCGATTGCGGAAGTCGCGCGCGAATTTGGCCTCGATGAAGCGGCCATCGTCAAACTGGCGTCGAACGAGAACCCGTTCGGCGTGCCGCCGTCGGCAGTGCAGGCGATGACCGCCGCCGCCGCGGACCTGGGCCGCTACCCGGACGCCAACGGTTTCGATTTGAAGGGCGCGCTGTCCAAGCGCTACGACGTGCCGGCCGAGTGGATCACGCTGGGCAACGGCAGCAACGACATCCTGGAAATCGCCGCCCACGCCTTCGTCGAGCGCGGCCAGTCGGTGGTGTATTCGCAGTACTCGTTCGCCGTGTACGCGCTGGCGACCCAGGGCGTGGGCGCGCGCCACATCGTGGTGCCGGCCAAGGACTACGGCCACGACCTGCCGGCCATGCTGGCCGCGATCCAGGACGACACCCGCCTGGTCTTCATCGCCAACCCGAACAACCCGACCGGCACCTTCATCCCGGCCGCCGAGATCCAGGCCTTCCTGGACAAGGTGCCGGCCAATGTGGTGGTGGTGCTGGACGAGGCCTACAACGAATTCCTGGCGGAGGAAAACCAGTTCGAATCGGCTTCCTGGGTCAAGAAGTATCCCAACCTGCTGGTCTCGCGCACCTTCTCCAAGGCTTACGGCCTGGCCGGTTTGCGCGTCGGTTTCGGCATCGCCCAGCCGGCGCTGACGGACCTGATGAACCGCATCCGCCAGCCGTTCAACGTCAACTCGATGGCGCAGGCGGCGGCGATCGCCGCGCTGAACGACAAGGACTTCCTGGCGCAGAGCGCGACCAACAACGCCGCCGGCTACCAGCAGTTCACCGAGGCGTTCGACCAGCTGGGCCTGCAATACGTGCCGTCCTACGGCAACTTCGTGCTGGTCAAGGTCGGCAGCGATGTGGGCGCCGGCGCGCGCGTCAACCTGGCGTTGCTGAAGCAGGGCGTGATCGTGCGTCCGGTCGGTAACTACGGCTTGCCGGAGTGGCTGCGCATTTCCATCGGCCTGCCGCAGGAAAACGCGGTGCTGATCGCGGCGCTGACCAAGGCACTGGCGGAGTAAGAATGCTGAACAAGGTCGTCATCTTTGGCGTGGGCCTGATCGGCGGATCGTTTGCGCGGTCGCTGAAAAAGGCCGGCGCCGTCGGCAGCGTGGTCGGCATGGGCCGTTCGGCCGCCTCGCTCAAGCGCGCGCAGGAACTGGGCATCATCGACGTCATCGGCGGTGACATGCGCGAGGCGCTCGACGGCGCCGACCTGGTGCTGCTGGCCACGCCGGTGGCGCAGACCGAGGCGATCCTGGCGGCGCTGGCGCCGCATTTGCAGCCCGGTACCGTGGTCACCGACGCCGGCAGCACCAAGTGCGACGTGGTGGCCTCGGCGCGGCGCGCATTGGGCGGCAAGGTCGCCCAGTTCGTGCCGGGCCATCCGATCGCCGGCCGCGAGACCAATGGTCCCGAGGCGGCGATCGACGACCTGTACGTCGGCAAGAAGGTGGTGCTGACGGCATTGGATGAAAACGCGGCGGTCGATGTCGAGCGTGTGGCCGCCGCGTGGCGCGCCTGCGATGCGATCATCCATCGTTTGACGCCGCAAGAACATGACAAGGTGTTTGCCGCCGTAAGCCATTTGCCGCATTTGCTGGCGTATGCGCTGGTGGACGACATCGCGAACAAACCGCATGCAGATTTACTGTTCCAGTATGCGGCCAGCGGCTTCCGCGATTTCACGAGGATCGCGGGATCGTCGCCCGAAATGTGGCGCGACATCAGCCTGGCCAACCAGTCGGCATTGTTGACGGAGCTGGATGCTTATCTGGCACAATTGACGGGCCTGCGTGCCCGTCTGGCCGCCGGTGACGGGGCAGGGCTGGAGTGTGTGTTCAGCAACGCCCAGCGCGCCCGCCACCAGTGGATTACAGCGATCGAGGCGGCCGAGGCGCCGCCGTCGCAAGCGAACGAAGCTTAACTGCGCAGACTAATAGATCAGGAAATCAGCATGACCCACGAATATATCGACCTGCAAACGGTCGCGCATGTGCAGGGCGCGGTGCGCCTGCCCGGCTCCAAATCCATTTCCAACCGCATCCTGCTGTTGTCGGCGCTGTCGCGGGGCGACGTCGCCATCGTCGACCTGCTGGCCTCGGACGACACCGCCGTCATGCTGGCCGCGCTGCGCTCCCTCGGCGTGCAGTGGGCCGAAGAGCAAACCGCCACCGGCACCATCCACCACGTCAAGGGCGTGGCCGGCGTGCTGCCGAACAAATCGGCCGATCTCTTCATGGGCAACGCCGGCACCGCGATCCGTCCGCTGACCGCCGCGCTGGCCGTGATCGGCGGCGACTACACGCTGCACGGCGTGCCGCGCATGCACGAGCGTCCGATCGGCGACCTGGTCGACGCGCTCAACGCCGCCGGCACCAACGTCGAATACACCGGCAACCCCGGCTTCCCGCCGCTGCATATCAAGCAGGGCAAGATCCACGCGCAGCGCCTGTCGGTGCGCGGCGATGTGTCGAGCCAGTTCTTGACCGCGCTGCTGATGGTGGCGCCGCTGATGGCGCGCGAGCATGCGATCGCTATCGACGTGGTCGGCGAGCTGATTTCCAAGCCCTACATCGAAATCACGCTCAACCTGATCCGCCGCTTCGGCGTGACGGTCGAGCAGAACGGCTGGGAGTCGTTCACCATCCAGCCCGGCCAGGTCTACCAGTCGCCGGGCACCATCCACGTCGAAGGCGACGCCTCGTCGGCCTCCTACTTCCTGGCGGCCGGCGCGATCGCCGGCGGCCCGGTGCGGGTCGAGGGCGTGGGCAAGGACAGCATCCAGGGCGACGTGCGCTTCGCCGCCGCGCTGGAGCAGATGGGCGTGCAGATCACCATGGGCGACAACTGGATCGAAGCCAAATCGAACGGCGTGCTGAAAGCCATCGACGCCGACTTCAACCACATCCCCGACGCCGCGATGACCATCGCCATCGCCGCGCTGTACGCCGATGGCACCAGCACGCTGCGCAACATCGCCAGCTGGCGCGTCAAGGAAACCGACCGCATCGCCGCCATGGCCACCGAGCTGCGCAAGGTCGGCGCGATTGTGGAGGAGGGCGCCGACTACATCAAGGTCACGCCGCCGGCCGTCATCACGCCTGCTACCATCGATACCTACGACGATCACCGCATGGCGATGTGCTTCTCGCTGGTGTCGCTGGACGGCGCCGCGCGCAAGGGCAATGTCATGCGCATCAACGATCCCAAATGCGTGGGCAAGACCTTCCCCGAGTATTTCGCCGCCTTCGCAGCGATAGCAAAATAAATAAAGTGAACTAAATGGTAACTTCCGCAATTCCAGTCATCGCCATCGACGGCCCTACCGCATCCGGCAAGGGCACTGTCGCGCACCGCGTCGCCGATAAGCTCGGCTTCCACTACCTGGATTCGGGCGCCCTGTACCGACTGACGGCGCTGTCGGCCCTGCGCCGCGGCACCGATCTGAGCGACGAGCACGCGCTGGCCAAGCTGGCCGAGCACCTGCAATGCAGCTTCCAAGGCGGCGACATCATCCTGTCGCACGAAAACGTCACCGAGGCCATCCGTGCCGAAGAGGTCGGCAACACCGCTTCAAAAATAGCAACTTTCCACGCCGTGCGCCACGCGCTGCTGGGACTGCAGCTGGGCTTCCGCAAGGCGCCCGGCGTGGTGGCCGACGGCCGCGACATGGGTTCGGTGATCTTCCCGAACGCCGTGCTGAAGGTATTTTTGACCGCCAGTGTGGCGGCGCGTGCGGAACGTCGCTATAAGCAATTGATTGACAAAGGAATTTCTGCTAGTATGGAAGACCTACTGATGGATTTGCAGGCGCGTGACGACCGGGATACAAACCGGACCATCGCGCCGCTGGTCCCCGCAGAGGGGGCGCATGTGCTCGATACCTCGAATTTGACCGCTGACGAAGCGGTCGCCCAGGTGTTGCAGTGGTATGCGGCCATCGGTAAATAGCTGGTGTTGCGGTCGCTCTGATGTCCGCAACGTTTATTAACCCTAACCCAACTGAAGTCGCATTCGCGAGCCTTGTTGGTAACCTGGAAGTTACAATGTCTAATATGGAAAGTTTTGCAGCCCTCTTCGAAGAATCCCTGTCGCGTCAAGACATGCGTTCGGGCGAAGTGATCTCGGCTGAAGTCGTTCGTCTGGATCACAACTTCGTGATCGTCAACGCCGGCCTGAAATCGGAAGCATTCATCCCAGTTGAAGAATTCAAGAACGACCACGGCGAACTGGAAGTCAAAGTAGGCGACTTCGTTTCCGTGGCGATCGAATCGCTCGAAAACGGTTTCGGCGATACCATCCTGTCGCGCGACAAGGCCAAGCGTCTGGCTTCGTGGCTGGCACTGGAAAAAGCAATGGAATCGGGCGAAATCGTCGTCGGTACCGTCAATGGTAAAGTCAAGGGCGGCCTGACCGTTCTGACCAACGGCATCCGCGCGTTCCTGCCGGGCTCCCTGGTTGACACCCGTCCAGTAAAAGACACCACCCCATTCGAAGGCAAGACCCTCGAATTCAAAGTGATCAAGCTGGATCGCAAGCGTAACAACGTGGTTCTGTCCCGCCGCGCCGTCATCGAAGCTTCGATGGGCGAAGAGCGTCAGAAACTGATGGAAACCCTGAAAGAAGGCACCGTGGTTACCGGCGTCGTCAAAAATATCACCGACTACGGCGCGTTCGTGGATCTGGGCGGTATCGACGGCCTGCTGCACATCACCGACCTGGCATGGCGTCGTGTGCGTCACCCATCGGAAGTGCTGACCGTTGGCCAGGAAATCACCGCGAAAGTACTGAAGTACGATCAAGAGAAGAACCGTGTGTCCCTGGGCGTCAAGCAACTGGGCGACGATCCTTGGACCGGTCTGTCCCGTCGTTACCCACAAAGCACCCGTCTGTTCGGTAAAGTAACGAACCTGACCGACTACGGCGCGTTCGTTGAAGTCGAGCAGGGTATCGAAGGTCTGGTACACGTTTCCGAAATGGATTGGACCAACAAAAACGTCGCTCCAAACAAAGTTGTCCAGCTGGGCGACGAAGTTGAAGTGATGGTTCTGGAAATCGACGAAGAGCGTCGCCGTATTTCGCTGGGCATGAAGCAGTGCAAGGCGAATCCATGGGATGACTTCGGCGTGACCCACAAGAAGGGCGATAAAGTCCGTGGCGCGATCAAATCGATCACCGACTTCGGCGTGTTCATCGGCCTGGCCGGCAACATCGACGGCCTGGTACACCTGTCCGACCTGTCCTGGACCGAAACCGGCGAAGAAGCCGTACGTCGCTTCAAGAAAGGTGACGAACTGGAAGCCATCGTTCTGGCCATCGACGTTGAGCGCGAGCGCGTTTCCCTGGGCGTCAAGCAACTGGAAGGCGATCCATTCAACAACTTCGCAGCCATGAACGACAAGGGCGCACTGGTCACCGGCACCGTTAAATCGGTTGAGCCTAAAGGCGCCGTGATCCAACTGTCCGAAGAAGTTGAAGGCTACCTGCGTGCCTCCGAAATCTCCCGCGACCGCGTGGAAGATGCCGGTACCCACCTGAAGGTTGGCGATTCCGTTGAAGCCCTGGTCATCAACATCGATCGCAAAGCTCGCAGCATCCAGCTGTCGATCAAAGCGAAAGACAACGTCGAGACCCAGGAAGCCATGCAGAAGATGGCAGCGACCGACAACAACGCAGCTTCGGGCACCACCAGCCTGGGCGCGCTGTTGAAAGCCAAGTTCGATAACAAGAACTAAGAACTAGTCGATGACTAAGTCCGAATTGATCAACCGCCTGGCTGAGCGTTATTCTCAGCTGGTGGCCAAAGATGCGGAGTATGCCGTCAAGACCATTCTGGATGCGATGACCAACGCCCTGGCGACCGGTCAACGCATCGAGATCCGCGGTTTTGGCAGTTTTGCTCTGAATAGCCGGCCACCGCGTATCGGACGTAATCCGAAGTCGGGCGACAAAGTGATGGTGCCTGAAAAACGGGTGCCTCACTTCAAGCCGGGCAAGCAATTGCGCGAGCGGGTTGACGCGATGGTCGGGCAACCGATCATTGAGGACTGAAGCGTCTGATGAGTTAAAATAAAAGCGGCGTCTACGGATGCCGCTTTTTTTTAGAAATACTGAACAGGAAACCCGGCTAATGAAATTTATATCCACGATTATTGGATTCGTTCTTTTCGTCCTGTTTTTTGGCTTTGCCTTGAAGAATACGCAGGAAGTCGATCTGCATTTCTTCCTTCACTATGATCTGCACGGACCGCTGGTCCTGATGCTGCTGGGCTTCTTTGTGGCCGGCGCCTTCCTGGGCGTGCTGGCGCTGACGCCCACCGTGTTCCGCCACCGCCGCGAAACGAACAAGCACAAGACCACGATCACCACGCTGCAATCGACCGCGCTGCAAGCCAATGCCCAGCCGCAGCCGGACAGCATCAACACACAATAAACGCACAATAAAAAATACAAAGCATGGAATTCGAACTTTGGTGGTTATTGGGTATCCCGGTCTTCTTCGGACTGGGCTGGGTCGCCGCGCGCGTCGACATACGTCAACTGGTGTCGGAATCGCGCACGCTGCCGCGCGGTTATTTCAAGGGTCTGAACTTCCTGCTCAACGAGCAGCCGGACAAGGCGATCGACGCCTTCATCGAGATCGTCCGCATGGACCCGGAAACGGCCGACATGCACTTCGCGCTGGGGAATTTGTTCCGCCGCCGCGGCGAGACCGAACGCGCCATCCGCGTGCACCAGAACCTGCTGTCGCGTCCCGACCTGCCGCAGGAGCAGAAGGAGCACGCGCAGTATGAACTGGGCATGGACTACCTGAAGGCCGGCCTGCTGGACCGCGCCGAGGAAACCTTCAACGCCATGGTCAGCGGCCAGTACGCCGTGCAGGCGCGCCGCGCGCTGCTGGAGATCTTCCAGCGCGAGAAGGAGTGGCCGCGCGCCATCGAGGCGGCGCTGGGCCTGCAGGAGTCCGGCGCCGGATCGCGCCAGAAGGAAATCGCGCAGTTCTACTGCGAGCTGGCGCAGGACGCGCTGGTGCACATGCATCCGGAAGAAGCCTTGCCGTTGCTGGAGAAATCGCTGCAGGCGGACCGCGTCAACGTGCGCGCCACCATGCTGAGCGGCGACGCCCAGCTGGCGCAGGGCGAGGTCGAAGCCGCGCTGCTGATCTGGCGCCGCGTCGAGCAGATCAGCGTGCCGCATACGGCGCTGGTGGCGCAGCGCATCATGGACGCCTACCGCAAGGTGGGACGTCCGCAGGAAGGCGTCAACCTGCTCAAATCCTATCTGGAACAGGCCTCGTCGATCGACCTGATCGAAGTGGTGTACAAGGCGGTGCTGGAGCTGGACGGCGTGGAAGCGGCCAAGCAGCTGGTCAGCAATGAGCTGCGCCGCACGCCGACCCTGCTGGGCCTGGACAAATTGCTGGAGGCGCGCCTGATGGATGCGCCGGCCAACCTGGTGCCGGAACTGTCGATGGTGAAGAACCTGGTACACGGTTATACGCAGAAGCTGGCGCGCTACCAGTGCAGCCACTGTGGTTTCAAGGCGCGCCAGTTCTACTGGCAGTGCCCTGGATGCAGCCGTTGGGAGACCTACCCGCCGCGCCGCACCGAAGAACTCAACGTCATGAATTAAGAAGAGCACCAACATGAAAATCACCATCATCGGCACCGGCTATGTAGGCCTCGTCACCGGCGCTTGCCTCGCCGAACTGGGCAACGACGTTTTCTGCCTCGACGTCGACCAGAAAAAAATCGACCTGCTCAATAACGGCGGCATCCCTATCCATGAGCCGGGCCTGGAGGAAGTGGTGGCGCGCAACCGCGCCGCCGGCCGTCTGCAATTCTCCACCGACGTCGCCGCCTCGGTCGCCCACGGCTGCCTGCAATTCATCGCCGTCGGCACGCCGCCGGACGAAGACGGCTCGGCCGACCTGCAATACGTGCTGGCCGCCGCCAGGAACATCGGCAAGTACATGACCGAGTTCAAGGTCATCGTCGACAAGTCGACCGTGCCGGTCGGCACCGCCGACCGCGTCAAGGCTGCGGTGCAGGACGAACTGGCCACGCGCGGCGACGCTTCCAAGTTCTCGGTGGTGTCGAATCCCGAGTTCCTGAAAGAGGGCGCGGCAGTGGAAGACTTCATGCGCCCGGACCGCATCGTCATCGGCTGCGACAGTACGCCGGAAGGCGAGAAGGCCCACGGCCTGATGAAAAAACTGTACACGCCGTTCAACCGCAACCACGAACGCACCTTCTGGATGGACGTGCGCTCGGCCGAGTTCACCAAGTACGCGGCCAACGCCATGCTGGCCACCCGCATCTCGTTCATGAACGAACTGGCCAACCTGGCCGACCAGGTGGGCGTCGACATCGAAGCGGTCCGCCACGGCATCGGCTCCGATCCGCGCATCGGCCACAGCTTCCTGTACGCCGGCGCCGGCTACGGTGGTTCCTGCTTCCCGAAAGACGTGCAGGCGCTGGAACGCACCGCGCGCCAGTACGACCAGGACCTGCTGATCCTGCGCGCCGTGGAAGCGGTCAACGACAAGCAAAAGCTGGTACTGGGCCAGAAAGTGGTCAAGCGCTTCGGCGAGGATTTGAGCGGCAAGCACTTCGCGGTCTGGGGCCTGGCCTTCAAGCCGAACACCGACGACATGCGCGAAGCCCCGGCCCGCGTGCTGATCAAGCAGCTGCTGGACGGCGGCGCGACGGTGGCGGTCTACGACCCGGTCGCGATGACCGAAGCGAAGCGCGTGCTGGAGCTGGACCTGACTGCGGCCGAAATGGCGCGCATCCGCTTCGCCACCACGCCGATGGACGCGCTGACCGCCGCCGAGGCATTGGTGATCGTCACCGAATGGAAGGCCTTCCGCAGCCCGGACTTCGACCGCATCAAGTCGTCGCTGAAGCAGGCCATCATCTTCGACGGCCGCAACCTGTTCGAGCCGGAAGTGATGGCCGAAGCGGGCTTTGAATACCACGGCATCGGCCGTTCCATCCTGACCCGCGTTTAAACGAGGCCACTGTGAGCACCAACGTCACGACATATCAAGCACCGGCACTGGATAAAGTGCGCATCCTGGTTGTAGGCGACATCATGCTGGACCGCTACTGGTTCGGTGATGTCAGCCGCATTTCGCCGGAAGCGCCGGTGCCCATCGTCCGCATCGAGAAGCGCGAAGCGCGCCTGGGCGGCGCCGCCAACGTGGCGCGCAACGCCGCAGCGCTGGGCGCGTACGCCGGCCTGCTGGGCGTGGTCGGCGCCGACGAGGCCGGCAATGAAGTGGAGCAGATGCTGCACAGCGGCGGCATCCAAAGCTATTTGAAGCGCGACGACGCCATCTCCACCATCATCAAGCTGCGCGTGATCGGCCGCCAGCAGCAGATGGTGCGCATCGACTTCGAGGAAGCGCCGACCGACACCGTGCTGCGCGACAAGCTGCTGCAATTCAAGGCGCTGCTGGCCGACTATGACGTGATCGTGTTGTCGGACTACGCCAAGGGTTCGCTGGTCAACGTGGCCGACATGATCGCCTCGGCGCGCGCCGCCGGCAAGGTGGTGATGGTCGACCCGAAAGGCGACGACTTCACCCGCTACGCCGGCGCCACCGTGCTGACCCCGAACAAATCGGAAATGAAGCACATCGTCGGCAACTGGAACAGCGAAGAGCAACTGACCGCCAAGGCGCAGCAACTGCGCACCGAGCTGAAGCTGGATGCGCTGTTGCTGACCCGCTCGGAGGAGGGCATGACCCTGTACACCGACGGCGACCGATTCCACATGCCGGCCCAGGCGCGCGAGGTGTTCGACGTCTCCGGCGCCGGCGACACGGTGATCGCCACCATGGCCGCCATGCTGGGCGCCGGTGTCGGCTGGAACGAAGCGGTGCAGACGGCCAATCGCGCCGGCGGCATCGTGGTCGGCAAGCTGGGCACGGCGACGGTCACGCGCGAGGAGCTGTTCAACGCCTGATGGCCGGGCTTTGATACTTGTCACAAAAGCTTCATGGATTATCTGTCAACCGTCGTCGAGGCTGGCCGTTAAGGGTGTTCAAGGCGCGGTTGTCGCCCTTGCTTTTCACCCACCTTCATGGAGATTGAGACATGTTCAAGAAAATTTTGCTGGCAGTTGCGACCCTGATCGTAACGATGGGCTTCGCTTTCGCGCAGGTCGACGTCAACAAGGCTGACGCCGCCGCGCTGGATGCGGTCAAGGGCATCGGTCCGGTCAAGTCGAAGGCCATCCTGGAAGAGCGCAAAAAAGGCGATTTCAAGGATTGGGCGGACTTCGAGAAGCGTGTGAAGGGCATCGGCGAGAAAAACGCCGTCAAGCTGTCGCAAGCCGGCCTGGTCGTGAACGGCAAGCCACTGGACGGCGCGCCAGCCGCAGCAGCACCAGCCGCCAAGGCCGATAAAGGCGCCGACAAAGCCGCCGCCAAAGCCGACAAGGCCGCAGCGAAAGCCGCCGCCAAGGCCGACAAGGCCGCCGCCGCCTCCACGCCGGCCGCTCCGCCTGCCAAGTAATTAACCCCCGTCAAGAAACGCCGGTACTGAATTTGTTCAGGCCGGCGTTTTTTTTGTTGATGATTTGTTTCCGGGTGAAAATCACTCATGGTTACGTGGGAAGATATTCCGACCATTCCACCGGAGACAGCAGATGCCTAAAAATTCGCTCATCTTGTCCGCCCTGACCGTGCTGGCCGCCGCGCCCGCCGTCGCGGCCACGCCCGACACCACCCGCCACCAGGCCCAGATCGACCAGATCGTCCAGGAGATTTCCCCGGCCCGCATCGAAGGCTATATCAACAAGCTGGTTGGCTTCCGCACGCGCCACACGATGTCGGACACGCTCTCCGAGACCGAAGGCATCGGTGCGGCGCGGCGCTGGATCAAGAGCGAACTGGAGCGCTGTGGCGCGGCCCAGGGCGGCCGCCTGCAAGTGGCATTCGACAGCCACATCGCGCCGGTCTCCGCGCGCATCAGCCGCCCGACCGAGATCGTCAACGTGGTGGCGACCCTGCCGGGCACGCAGTCCGCCTCCGTGGACCGCATGTACGTGGTCAGCGGCCACTACGACTCGCGCAACACCGACATCATGGACGCCAAGGGCGACGCGCCCGGCGCCAACGACGACGCCTCCGGCACCGCCGCCGTGATGGAGATGGCCTGCGTGATGGCCAAGTACAAATTCGACGCCACCCTGGTCTTCATGACGGTGGCGGCGGAAGAACAGGGCTTGCTGGGCGCGGCGCACTGGGCCGAGCAGGCCAAACAGAAAAACCTGAACATCGCCGGCATGTTCACCAACGACATCATCGGCAGCTCGCGTGACGAGCACGGCAAGGTCGACAACACGCAAGTGCGCCTGTTCGCCGAAGGCCTGCCGGTGCAGAAGGAAAACAGCGACACCGTGCGCACCTTGATCCAGACCGGCGGCGAGAACGATTCGCTGTCGCGCCAGCTGGCGCGGGCGGTGAAGGAAGCGGGCGAGCGTTATGTGCCGAAGTTCAAGGTCAACGTCATCCAGCGCCGCGACCGTTACCTGCGCGGCGGCGACCACATGCCGTTCCTGGAGCGCGGCTACGCGGCGCTGCGCTTCACCGAGCCGGCCGAGGACTTCAACCACCAGCATCAGAACATCCGCACCGAGAAGGGCGTGCTGGTCGGCGACCTGCCGCAGTACGACGACTTCAACTACATCGCCCAGGTGGCGCGGGTGAACGCGGCGGCCTTGTCCTCGCTGTCGCTGGCGCCGGCGGCGCCGGCCAAGGTGCAGGTGCGCACCGCCAAGCTGCAGAACGATACCGAGCTGGTGTGGCAAGCCAACGCCGAGCCGGACCTGGCGGGCTATCGCATCGTCTGGCGCGACACCGCGTCGGCCGAATGGCAGGGCGGCCAGTTCGTCGGCAAGGCCACCGAGTTCACCGTGCCGCTGTCGAAGGACAACTACTACTTCGGTGTGCAAGCCATCGACAACGACGGCAACGCCAGCCCGGCCAGCTATCCGACGCCGTTGCGGTGATACCATGGCGGGATGACGCTAAAAATTTCCCGCATCCTGCACGCAGGCTATGTCTTCGAATGCGATGGCACGCTGATCGCATTCGATCCCATATTTGAAAACCCGTTCAGCAGGAATTGCCACGCCTTCCCCGACGTGCGCTTCGACCTTGCGCAGATACACGGGATGAAACCGGATGCGGTGTTCATCTCGCATTTCCATGACGACCATTGTTCGATGGAGAGCCTGGACCTGCTCGACCGCGCTACGCCGATCTACCTGTACTGCCTGTTCGACGAACTGTTCGCGATGATACGCGAGCTGGGCTTCGTCAACGTGCTGCCGCTGAAGGTGGATGCGCCGGTGCGGGTCGGCGCCATCGAAGTCATCCCGCGCAAGGCCTTGGACTCCGATGTCGATTCGATGTTCCACATCCGCGCCGCCGGCCTGAATGTGCTCAACGTGGTCGATTCGTGGATGGACCCGGAAACGCTGGAGCAGCTCAAGCCCTACGCGCCGTGGGACATGGTGCTGTGGCCGTTCCAGACCATGCGCGAGATCGACGTCATCGCGCCGTCGCGCGCGCAGGGCGGCGCACCCGTGCTGCCGGAGGAATGGCCGGAGCAGTTGCGGGCGCTGGCGCCGCGCTACGTGGTGCCAAGCTCCTGCCAGTTCGTGCAGGAGCCGTGGTCCTGGTACAACCACGCGCTGTTTCCGATCACCTACCGCCAGTTCGCCGACGAGGTCGGCGCGTGGCTGCCCCGCGCCGCCGTCGTGCGCTTGAATCCTTCGGTGTCGGTGGAGTTGACGCCGCATGGATTGACGCCATCCGCGCCGCTGCCATGGGTGCTGCCGGTCGGCGAGCAGGATGTCGACTACGAATACGACGCCGATATCATGCCGCCGCCTACGTCCGACATCGCCCGCCACTTCGCGCCGCTAAGCGCCGAACACACGGCGCTGGCGCTGGACTACTGCCGCACCGGCCTGCTCGAAAAATACCGCGACATGGAACTGACGCCGGACAGCTATTTCGAAACGCCCTGCATCTGGCAGCTGTCGGTCTACGACCATGACGGCGTGGCACAGCGGTTCCGCTATCGCGTCCACGGCGACGACATCGCGCTGGCCGGCGACGAGGAAGCGCCGACGTGGATGACCGAAATCCCCATCGCCAAACTGTACGCGGGCCTGGCCTTGGGTGAGTCGCTGACATCGATGTACATGCGCATCAACGGCGCGCCGCCCGACGCCGACATCGTCGATGATCCGCTGATACGCTGCCTGTTCAACGACGCCTTCGGCGCCTACCAGTCGGCGCAACTGAAACGCCTCAAGGAGAGAACCGCGGAATGACGTCATTGATACCGGCTCTGGGCCGTGCCCTGCTTATCGCCGCCGCGCTGTGCGCCGCCACCGCGCAGGCGCAATCGGTGGCCTTCACTTTCGACGATGGACCCAGGCTGGAAACGACGCCGCTGCTGTCGCCGCAGCAGCGCAACCAGGCGCTGCTTGATGCGCTGGCCGCGCACCATGCGCAGGCGGCCTTGTTCGTCACCTGCGGCTTCGGCGCCGACAAGCCGGAAGGCTATGCATTGGCCAAGGCCTGGGGCCAGGCAGGGCACGCGCTCGGCAATCACACGATGACCCATCCGGACCTGAATGCCGCGAACGTCAGCCTGGCGCAGTATCAGCAGGAAGTGCAGGACTGCGACCGCATCACCTCGACCCTGCCGGGCTATCAGAAGTGGTTCCGCTACACCTATCTGCGTGAAGGCAATACGCCGGCGAAGCGCGATGGCATGCGGCCTTCCTGAAGCAGAGCGGTTATCGCAACGGCTACGTCAGCCTCGACACCAGTGACTGGCGGCTGGATGAGAAACTGAACGAGGTGCTGGGCGCCGACCCCAAGGCCGACATCGCGCCGATCAGGCAAGCCTACCTGTCGCACGTGCGCCAGCGCGCCATCGCCTACCGCGACCTGTCGCGCAAGCTGGAAGGCCGCGATATCCCGCAGGTCATGCTGATGCACCACAACCTGATCAACGCGCTGTGGCTCAAGGACGTGATCCAGCAGTTCGTCGACATGGGCTGGACCATCACCACGCCGGCGCAGGCGTTTGCCGATCCGGTCTACCAGCTGCAGCCTGAACGGCCGGTGCCGGGCCAAAGCCTGTTGCTGTCCATCGCCCGCACGCGCGGCATGGGCAAATTCGAGGGCTGGGAGCGGGTGGTCGATGACGGCGACTTCGAGATCAACGCGCTGGCTGCCGCGACGCCGTTGCCAAAGTAAGTCTCGTTAGCCAAATATTATCGCTTGGATGCAACAGTATTGCCTATCGTTTCGTGTAACGCGCCAGATTGGTGCGCTTGGGTCTACAATTATCGGGGAACCGATCATTGGGGGTCTTCATGAAAAGCAAATTCTCTATCAAGAATATTTTCATCGTGTTCTTTCTGGTCAGCCTCGCGCTGTCCAGTCTGACCTTGTGGGCGCTGGTGCGCATCTCGACCAAGGAGGGCGAGCTGAACCGCGCCAACGAGGCGCGCTACCACTCCTATCTGCTGGCCGATGAATTGCGGCAGAGCTCGGACGACCTGACCCGGCTGGCCCGGACCTACGTCGTCACCGGCGATCCCAAATACGAAAAAGAATACCTGGACATCCTCGATATCCGCAACGGCAAGAAGGCGCGGCCGCAGCATTACGAGCGCATCTACTGGGACTTCGTCGCGGCCGGCATCGACAAGCCGACGCCCGACGGCCCCACCATCGCGCTGGCCGAGCTGATGCATCAGGCCGGTTTCACCGATGAGGAGTTCGGCAAGCTGAAAGAGGCGCAGGCCAATTCGGACGGACTGGTCAAGACCGAGGTCATCGCCATGAACGCCGTCAAAGGGCTGTTCGACGACGGCAGCGGCAAGTTCGCCAAGACCGGCCCGCCCGATCCGGAAATGGCGCGCAAGATCATGCACGACGAGCAGTATCACAAGAACAAAGCCAAGATCATGCAGCCGGTGAACGAATTCCTGGTGCTGCTGGACGAGCGCACCGGCGCCGCGGTGGCGGGCTCGACCCGCAGCACCGGCATGGCGTTCTGGACCGCGATCGCCTTGCTGGCGCTGCTGGTCGGCGTGTCGCTGGTGTGCCTGTTCATGATATACCGGCATATCAAGCTCAGCTTCGATCACGCGATCGACACCGCGCGCAATATCGCGGCGGGCGACCTGGACCATGACATCCGCATCGAGCGCGATGACGAGGTCGGCCACCTGATGGATGCGATGAACACCATCAACACCAACCTGACCAGCATGATAGGACGGATCCGCTCCAGCACCGACGAGATGCTGGTGGCCACCGATGAGATCGCGCGCGGCAATGCCGACCTGTCGTCGCGCACCGAAGCCCAGGCCAGTTCGCTGGAGCAGACTGCCAGCTCGATGGAGCAGCTGACCGACACCGTCAAGCAAAACGCCGACAGCGCGCGCTCGGCCAATCAGTTCGCGGCCGACGCCTCCACCGTGGCGGTGCAGGGCGGCGCGATGGTGGCGCAGGTGGTCGATACGATGGGCTCGATCAAAGCCAGTTCCAGCCGCATCGTCGACATCATCGGCGTGATCGACGGCATCGCTTTCCAGACCAATATCCTGGCCCTCAACGCCGCCGTGGAAGCGGCGCGCGCGGGCGAGCAGGGGCGCGGCTTCGCGGTGGTGGCGTCGGAGGTGCGCAACCTGGCGCAGCGCAGCGCGGCGGCGGCCAAGGAGATCAAGCAATTGATCGGCGCCTCGGTGGAGACGGTCGATGCCGGCAGCAAGCTGGTCAACGACGCCGGCAGCACCATGACCTTGCTGGTGGCCTCGGTGCAGAAAGTGGCCGACATCATGGCGCAGATCACCGCCGCCAGCCAGGAGCAAAGCACCGGCATCGGCGAGGTCAACCGGGCGGTGACGCAGATGGACGACATCACGCAGCAAAACGCCGCGCTGGTGGAGCAGGCGGCCGCGGCGGCGGAAAGTTTGCAGGAGCATGCGCAGGCATTGGCGCAGTCCGTCAAAGTATTCCATTTGAAGGGGGAGGCGGCGGCCCATACGCAACGGCCGCAGCCAGCCGTGCGGGCGGCGGCGCCGGCCCGGCTGGCGTTGCCGGGCCGGGCGTAGCGCCGGCGTGGGCTAGAGACTTTAGCTGAACACCTTGTCGGCCGGCAGGTTGGCCAGGAAGGCGTGGATCTGCGAGACCACGGCCGCGCCTTCACCCACTGCCGCGGCGACCCGCTTGGTCGAGCCGGCGCGTACGTCGCCGATGGCGAACACGCCGGGCACGCTGGTCTCGAGCGCGGCGCGCGACGGCAGCTCGCGCGGGTAGACGCCGTTGGCGAAGTTGGCCCGGCACTGCGCCTTGGTGACGTCGAAGCCGGTGCGGATGAAGCCGTGGGCGTCGACGTCCACGCCGCAGTCGCCCAGCCAGTCGGTATTCGGATCGGCGCCGATGAACAGGAACACGCGGCACACGTCGTAGTCGCATTCCTCGCCGCTTTTGGTGCCACGGATGCGCACTTGCTTCAAACCGTCGTCATCGCCTTCCAGCGCGACGATTTCCGTTTGCGTATGCAGCTCGATGTTGGGCGTGGCCTGGATGCGCTCGATCAGGTAGCTCGACATGGTCGACGCCAGGCTGTCCTTGCGGATCAGCATGTGCACCTTGGCCGCATGGCTGGCCAGGAACACCGCCGCCTGGCCGGCCGAATTGCCGCCGCCGACCAGCACGATCTCTTCGGTCTTGCACAGCTTGGCCTCGATCGGCGAGGCCCAGTAGTACACGCCCTTGCCTTCGAACTGGCGCAGGTTGGCCAGCGACGGCCGGCGGTAGCGCGCGCCGCACGACAGCACCACGGTGCGCGCCTTCAGCCGTTGCAGGCTGCCGCACATTTCCACCTGCAGCGGATAGGTGTCGCAGACCAGGCGGCCGGCCGGGGCGGGGATCGCCACCTCGACGCCGAACTTCTGCGCCTGCACGTAGGCGCGGCCGGCCAGCGCGCGGCCGGAGACGCCGGTCGGGAAGCCCAGGTAGTTCTCGATGCGCGCGCTGGCGGCGGCCTGGCCGCCGTAGGCGCGCGTTTCCAGCGCCAGCACCGACAGGCCTTCGGAGGCGGCGTACACCGCCGTCGCCAGGCCGGCGGGGCCGGCGCCGACCACGATCACGTCCCAGATTTTTTCGCTGTCGATTTCGGGCAGCATGCCGAGGCAGCGGCCGATGTCGACCACGCTCGGATTCTTCTTGACCACGCCGTCCGGGCACACCACCAGCGGCAGTTCTTCCGGCTTGGGCTGGTAGTGCGCCATCAGGTCGGCGGCTTGCTGGTCCAGTTCCGGATCGAGCACGCTGTGCGGGTGGCCGTTGGCCGACAGGAAGCTTTGCAGCGTGTGGATGCGGCCGTGGCCGCGCGGGCCGACGATCACCGGGCCGCCGGAGTTCTGCTCGATCAGGCCGACGCGGCGCAGGATCAGCGCGCGCACGATGCGCTCACCCAGGTCGGCGTGCGCCACCAGCAGCGCGCGCAGCGATTCGGACGGCAACTCCAGCACCTCGACCGCGCCGACCGCCAGGCCGTTGCCCAGCGATGGCCGGCCCGACAGCTGCGCCACCTCGCCGCTGAACTGCCCCGGCGTATGCGTGGTGATGTAGGATGTATTGCCCAGGCCGTCGTAGCGGCTGACTTCGATGCCGCCTTTGAGCACCAGCATCAGGCCGAAGCTGGTCTTGCCGGCTTCGAAGATCAGCTCGCCGTCGTTGAAATGGCGCACGCGGCCGAAGCGGTGCATATGCTTGATGTCGACCGCGCTCAGCGTGGGGAAGATCTGGTGGCGGCGCTTTTCCAGGTCGAGGCTGGTGAGCGGTGTCGGCTCGTCCGGCGTGTCTTCGGGGAGCAGTTCCATAGGGGTTGTAGCCATGACGATTCCGGAAAATGAAAGTGGTGACAGTAGTGTTGCAAGTCTAGCGCATGGCGGGCGCCCGGTGCAAAAACTTCAAGCCCTGGCAGCTTGCCATACGCGCAAGCCGAACTCGGATTAAAATGCCTCTTTTGGCGAAATAACTGAAGATAGAACACGATGGCTTACAAGACTCTGGAAGATACGATAGGCAACACGCCGCTGGTGCAGCTGACGCGCCTGCCAGGCGCCGACGCGCTGGCCCGTAACAACGTCATACTCGGCAAGCTCGAAGGCAATAATCCGGCCGGTTCGGTCAAGGACCGCGCCGCCATGTCCATGCTCAAGCGCGCCGAGGAACGGGGCGACATCAAGCCCGGCGATACGTTGATCGAAGCGACCAGCGGCAACACCGGCATCGCGCTGGCGATGGCGGCGGCGCTGCGCGGCTACAAGATGCTGCTGCTGATGCCGGAGAACCTGAGCGTGGAACGGCGCCAGAGCATGGCCGCCTACGGCGCCCAGATCATGCTCACGCCCAAGACCGGCGGCATGGAATACGCGCGCGACATGGCCGAGCAATTGCAGAAGGACGGCAAGGGCATCATCCTCGACCAGTTCGGCAACTTCGACAATTCGCGCGCCCACTACGAAGGCACGGGTCCGGAAATCTGGCGCGACACCGAGGGCCGCGTGACGCACTTCGTCAGCGCCATGGGCACCACCGGCACCATCATGGGCGTGTCGCGGTATTTGAAGGAACAGAATCCGGCCGTGCAGATCATCGGCGCCGAGCCGGAGGAGGGTTCGTCGATACCGGGCATCCGCAAGTGGCCGGAAGCGTATCTGCCGAAGATCTACGAGCGCGCGCGGGTCGACCAGGTGGAGCCGGTGTCGCAGGCGGCGGCCGAACGCATGGCGCGCCGCATGGCTGCCGAGGAAGGCATCTTCTGTGGAATTTCGGCGGCGGGCGCCTGCGAAATCGCGCTGCGCATATCGCAAACGGTGGAGAACGCAACCATCGTGTTCATCGTTTGCGATCGCGGCGACCGCTACTTATCGACCGGGGTATTCCCGGCGTAAGGTGTTGCTTCCCTCTCCCCTGGGTAAGGGGGAGGGTTCGCTGCAGGACGACGGCTAGTATCAGCCCTGGCCGCCTGGTTCGCCTTCTTTAGGCTTGAACTGCTTGTCGCTGATGCGGAACTTGTTGCGGCGATCGCCCATCAAGTAACGCAGGTCGCGAATGCTCAAGTCGCTCACTTCGTGCATGCGGATCAGCAGCGAAGCGCCAACCGGCAGGCGGTGGTGGCGGATTTTGCTGATGACCGGCGGCGCTACTTCCAGTGCGCGCGACAGGGCTGCATCGTTTTTCAGACGCAGGTTCTCGATCAGGGTATCGAGCAGGCGGTTGGGATTGTATTGCAGCAGATCATCGCCATCCGCATCGTTGTTCATATCTATGCCGACTTGGTTTGTCATGATTTCGTCTTTTCCTTCTGTAAAGTTGTCCTGCAAAGTAAAACACTCGGAGCTCGCTTTGCTGCGTTAATGTTCATCCTTACCAAGGAACGAATTCACACACGGACGGATTCCGGGATAACAAGTTTCATAATATATACACAATTGTACAACAACACGCCTTCTAATACTCATAAGCAATAAAAAAACCTGATTGCCGTGAGTTATTGTTGTCCGGTTGCAACATTGTGTGAGAATTATACACCCACTGATATGCTAAGCTGCCTGTGCACACTTTTAATGAACACACAAAGTTAATTATAAATCAATTTTGTTGTAGAACGGCTTACGTTTGCCCCGCAGCTATGCCAGTTTGTACAATTAATTGCCAAGTGTCAACTAAACAATACAGTCAGCAAGTCTGCGCGGCAACCTTCTTTACGCTTCCTTACAAACCGCCGCGCGCCAGCCGCACGGCGCGCCCCAGCTCCACCACCGACATCGCATAGAAATAACTGCGGTTGTATTGAGTGATCGCAAAGAAATTATTGTTCGCCAGCCAGTACTCGGTCGGCTCGGCGCCGTTCTGCAAGTCCACCAGACCATAGGTCTGCTGTTCCGGCACCGGCACCGTGGTGGTCACGCCCGCCGCCGCCAGTTCCTGCGGGCGGTACTTGGCGCTCAGGCCCTGGTTGATCATGCTTTCCCAGGCGCGGTTGGGCGACACGGCGGCGGAGTATACCAGCGGGCCGCCGACGTCGCGCTGCCAACCGTGCGCCACCAGGAAGGCCGCCACGCTGCCGATGGCGTCGGTGCCGGAGTTGAGCAGGTCGACCTTGCCGCTGCCGTCGAAATCGACCGCGTATTTCATCACGCTGCTGGGCATGAATTGCGGCATGCCGATGGCGCCGGCAAATGAGCCGCGCAGCGACAGCGGATCGAGCTCGTTCTGGCGCGCGAACAGCAGCGTCGCTTCCAGTTCGCCGCGGAAGAAGGCCATGCGCTCGCTGCGCTGCGGCGCCTCCGGATAGGAGAAGGCCAGCGTGGTCAGCGCGTCGACCACACGGAAGCGGCCGGTGTTGCGGCCGTACACGGTTTCCACGCCGAGGATGCCGACCAGGATTTCCGCCGGCACGCCGTACAGGGCTTCGGCCCGTTCCAGCGCGTCGCGGTTCTCGTTCCAGAATTTGACGCCGTTGTCGATGCGCACCGGGTCGACGATCAGCCGGCTGTAGGCTTGCCAGTTCTTGGGCTTGCCCGGCGGCGCGGGCTTGACCAGCTGCACCGCCGAATCGACGTAGCGCACCTGGCCCATCAGCGTGTTCAGGGCGGCGCGGTCGAAGCCGTCGCGGGCGGCGACGTCGTCGAGGAAGGCGCGCACGTCCTTCCATTCGCCGAAGTTGACGAACTCGCCGACGTAGTCGATAGGCGGAGGGCCCTTCTTGGCGGGCGGCGCTTTTTTCTTCGGCTGCATGCTGGGCGGCAGCTTGTAGCCGTAGGGGTCGACGGCGGCGGCCTGGCCGGTTTGGCTGAGGGTGGCGGCGCCCAGCAGCAGGGCGGTAATCAGAGTCTTCATCGGCATAAGGGTAGCAGTGTTTTCAACGTCGTCAGCGACGCTGAACGTGGTTCGGAACCGGCGGCGCCATACTTCAGCGCACCGTACAGTGTTAAAAATTTCTCCATCGCGGCGTGCTTGGCCGGGCTGGCCTGCATGGTGCGCAGGCGGGCGGCGTAGCTGAGCGGGCCCTCGTCCGGGCGGCGCGCGTAACCGTGGCGCGCCTGCTGCCGGCAAAATCGGTGGTACAGCCCGTCCAGCGGCGCCAGCGGCCGCTGTTGCCGCCGCCAATACAGCCCATACAGCAGGCCGCACACCAGCGCCGCACCGAGTGCGCTGCGCCAGTTGGCGAAGGCCGAGCTTAGTTCTTCAAGGAAACCTCGCTGCCTCTCTGGATTGTAATCCAGGACCCATTGATTCCAAGCATTATTCAACGCGGCGTAGTTGAATCTCAGCTTGCCCAGCCACGAATCGGGGTCGTTTTGCAGGTTCAGCAGGGGGCCCAGGCCGAAGCCGGACGGCTGCGGCAGCGCCTGCGCCAGGTTGTGGGCGATGCGTTCGGGGGCGACGGCGGCGGTCGGGTCGACGCGGCGCCAGCCGGCGCCGGGCGTCCAGAACTCGGCCCAGGCGTGGGCGTCGGACTGGCGCACGGTCAGGTAGCCGTCCACCGGGTTCAGTTCGCCGCCCTGGTAGCCGGTCACCACCCGCGCCGGCACGTTCATGGCGCGCATCAGCACCACGAAGGCGCCGGCGTAGTGTTCGCAGAAGCCGGCCTTGCTGCCGAACAGGAAATCGTCGACCGCGTCGCGGCCCAGCAGCGGCGGTTGCAGGGTGTAGACGTAGCCGCCGTCGTGGAAGCGCTGCATCACCTGCAGCGCCGCGCCGGCGGCCTCGCGCGCGGACAGCGGGGCGTTGGCGGCGGCGTTGGGGGCGGCGCCCTGGCGCAGCGTGCGCGCCAAGGCCAGCGTGCGCGGGTTGAAGCCGGACGGCAGCTCGGTCCAGCGCAGCATGCGCTGCGGCTGCTCGTCGGCTTGCACGTGGAAATCGGTCCAGGCGTTCGCTTCGTAGCGCACGCGCTGCGTGACCGGCTCGCTGGTGAAGAATTCCAGTTCGTCGGAATCGCGCACGCGGTAGCCGGGCAGCGACAGCATCGGGCCGCTCAGTTCCAGCGCCGCCAGCCAGCGGGTGTTGGTCGCTTCCATCGTGATCTCGTGGCGGATGGGCCGGCCGCGCGTGGCGATGCCGACCTCCAGGCGTTGCAGGCCGCGCCGGCGCGGCACCCGGGTCCAGGTGCGGCCGTCGTAGTCGCCCAGTACGATGCTGCGCCAGTACAGCTGGTCCTGCGTGGGCATTGTGTCGAGGAAGCGCACGCGGAAGGCCACCGCGTCCGACTGCGCCAGCGAGGACAGCGTGCCCGGCGCCATGCTGTCGGAGATGCCGGTGTGGCCGCTGTGGGCGTCGCCCGGCAGGCCCCACAGCGGCCCCTGGATGCGCGGGAAGCCGACGAACATCAACAGCGCCAGCGGCGCCGCCAGCAGCGCGGTGGCGGCGGCGGTGCGCAGGCGCTGGCGCAGCGGCGGCACGGCGCCGGTGTACTGGAACGATTGCTGCGCCGTCAGCAGCACGATCAGGGTGGCGCCCATGCACAGCGCGGTCAACATGGTTTGCGAGTAGAAGAAATTGGTCAGCAGTACGAAGAAGCTGAGGAAGATCACCACGAACAGGTCGCGTTTGGCGCGCATCTCCAGCAGCTTGAAGGCCAGCAGCAGCGCCAGCATGGCGACGCCGGCGTCGCGCCCCAGCAGCGTGTGGTAGCTGCGGTAGACGCCGGCCATCGCCGCCAGCGAGACCGGCAGCAGGATCCACAGCGGCGGCATGCGCTTGCCGCGCCAGGTGATGGCGGCGCGCCACAGCAAGGTGCCGCACACCACGGCGCTGATCCACGGCGGCAGGTGCTCGAAGTGCGGCGCCAGCACCATCAGCGCGGCGGCCAGCAGCAGCAGGGTGTCGGACTTGTCGCGGGTCAGGCGCAGCGCCAGGCGGGCGCGCGTGCCGGCGGCGGGCGGTGGCGCGGCGCTCATGCCTGCCCCTCGCGGCCGAACAGCGCCAGCGCGCGCAGGCAGGCGGCCTGATGGGCGTCGCCCAGCGCCGGGCCGTAGTCGTGCTGCGCCAGGCGGAAGGTGTAGGGCAGGGCGCGCCGCTCGGCCTCCAGCACCCAGCGCGCCATGCGCGACAGCTTCAGCTCCAGGTCCATCTGCAGCGGCAGCTCGGCGAAATCGAGGCACAGCTCGGCCACGGCGCCGCCGTCGAAATGCTTGGTGACCAGCTGCCCGCCCAGCGCCGGATCGTGGCGGGCGATCTGGCGCCAGGCCAGGTGGCGCATCGGGTCGCCCGGCTGGTAGCTGCGGATGCCGGCGAAATTATCTAGCCCAACGGTGCCGTGGCCGTCCGCGCTGGCGGCGCCGCTGGACGGCAGCGGCTGCGCCGGGTACTCGGGCGCCGGATACACCAGCGCCTTGAGCTCCGGCCGCCAGTAGCTCCAGGCGCGGAACAGGCCCAGCGGGAAGCGCGTGACGAGGCGGATGCGCGGCGCCGCCAGCCAGCCGCGTTCGGCGGTGGCGGCCGACAGCCGCAGCGCGCTGGCGCCGCCGGCCAGGATGTCGGTGACCTGGCGCGGTTCGCCGTCGGCCTGGAAGCCCAGCCAGACGGCGTAGCGATCGCGCTTGCCGCGGTTGTGCAGCTGCAGTTCGAACTGCGCCTCCTGGCCGGCAAACACCGGCTGCGCGCGGCCGGGCGACAGCTGCAAACGCGCCAGGTTGTTGGCGGTCTGGACCATGTCGGCCACGGCGCAGGCGCCGGCAAAGAAGGTCAGCGCGAAGCCCAGGCCGAGGTTGTAGTTGAGGGAGCCGATCAGCATCAGCAGCAGCAGGCCGGCGAAGGCCAGGCCCGGCCGCGTCGGCACGATGAACACGCGGCGCATCGTCAGCGTGACTTCGCCCGGCTCGCTGGGGCCGAGCTGGAACAGCCACTTGTCGCGCGCCTTCCGATACAGCGTGTGCAGCGATGGCAGCGGGCCGTTCATGGCGGCCTAGACCGGCACCGAGTTTTGCAGTTGCAGCACCAGGTCGCGGCTGGCCAGCGCCACGCCGTGCGCCGATTTCAAGGGCCGCAGGCGGTGCGCGCACACCGGCACCAGCACCGCCTGCACGTCTTCCGGCAGCACGTGGTCGCGGCCCTCGAGCGCGGCCCAGGCGCGCGCGGCCTGCAGCAGCGCGATGGCGGCGCGCGGGCTCATGCCCTCGGCGAACAGGCCGTTCTGGCGCGAGGCGGCGGCAAGCGCCTGCACGTAGTCGATCAGCGCCGGCGCCGCGTGGATGCGCTTGAGCGCCAGCTGGGCCTCGGCCAGCTCGGCCGGCGCCATCGCCGGCTGCAGCGCCTTGAGCAGCACGCGGCGGTCTTCGCCCATCAGCAGCGCGCGTTCGGCGGCGGCGTCCGGGTAGCCCAGCGACAGGCACATCAGGAAGCGGTCCAGCTGCGATTCCGGCAGCGGGAAGGTGCCGATCTGGTGGGTGGGGTTTTGCGTGGCGATCACGAAGAACGGTTCCGGCAGCGGCCGGGTGACGCCGTCGGCGCTGACCTGGCGCTCCTCCATCGCCTCCAGCAGGCCGGACTGGGTCTTGGGCGTGGCGCGGTTGATCTCGTCGGCCAGCAGCACCTGCGTGAAGACGGGGCCGGGGTGGAACACGAAGCCGTTCTGCTCGCGCTCGTAGATCGAGATGCCGTTGACGTCGGCCGGCAGCAGGTCGCTGGTGAACTGGATGCGGTTGAAGCGCAGCCCCAGCGAGATCGCCAGCGCGTGCGCCAGCGTGGTCTTGCCCACGCCGGGCACGTCCTCGACCAGCAGGTGGCCGCCGGCCAGCAGGCAGGTCAGGGCCTGGCGGATGTGCAGCTCCTTGCCGACGATGATGCTGCCGACCTGCCGGGCCACGGCGTGCAATTTTGTGTACATGGTATCGATGGGAGTTGAGCGCTGTACAGATTCTATGCGAGAAACTGCCCAGGCGATACCATGTGCTTCTGCGGCCTACTCGGCGTGTTTCAGGTGTTGGTCGAGGAAGGTCTCGACCTGCTTCCAGAAGGCGATGCGGTTTTCCGGGTGGCGCCAGCCGTGGCCTTCGTCGTTGTAGATGATGGAGGTCACGTTCGGGTTGTGGGCCTTGACGGCGGCGGCGAAGCTGTTGGCGTGCTCGATCGGCACGCGCAGGTCCTTCAAGCCGTGCGCCATCAGCAGCGGTTGCTTGAGCTCGGCGGCGCGCAGCAGCGGCGAGTTCTGGCGCATCATCGCGGCGTCGGCCGCGTTGTCGGGGTCGCCGACCAGCAGGCGCAGGCTGTAGCCCAGGGTTTCCTTCGACGCGTCCGAGTCGGTGGAGGTGAAACGCAGCTTGATGTCGGTCGCGCCGGCCCATTCGACGCCGCAGCGGAACACGGCCGGGTCCTTGATCAGGCCCATCAGCGTGGCGTAGCCGCCGTAGCTGGCGCCCATGATGGCCACGCGCCGGGGATCGGCCCAGCCCTGCTTGGCGGCCCAGCGCGCGGCGTCGGCCAGGTCGTCCTGCATGCTGCCGCCCCATTGCTTCCAGCCGGCGCGGAAGTGGGCGGCGCCGAAGCCGGTGCCGCCGCGGAATTCCGGCTGGATCACGACATAGCCGCGCGAGGCCAGGAAGGCCGCCTCGGCATCCCATTCCCACGAGCCGCCGCGCACCATCGGGCCGCCGTGCACCAGCACCACGGCCGGCTGCGGTCCGCTGGCCTTGGCGGCCGGCAGCGTCACGTAGACGGGTATCGAACGGCCGTCGCGCGCCGTGTAGCGATGGAAGCTGCGCCGGCCCATCTCGGCCGGCTTGATGTCGGGATGGACGCCGCCCAGGCCGATCATGGCGCCGCTGGCGCGGGTGTACAGGATGAATTGCAGCGGCTGACGGTCGGAGTTCGAGGCGATCAGCAGCACCGGACTGGCGGCGCAGTCCTGCGCGCAATGCACGGTGTTGATGGTGCCGGGCAGGGCGGCGTCGATCTTGGCCTGCTCGGCCTTCATCACCGGGTCCAGCCAGGCGGTGGTGCCGGCGTCGGTGTGCAGGTGGATGCCGAGCAGCTTCCTGGTGACGCGGTCCACTTCGGGGCCGCCGTTGAAGTCGTAGCCCGGCGTTTCGACGAAGGGTTCGGCCTCCATCTTCATGGTCTTCAGCTGGTAGCGGAACAGCGCGGCATAGCCCTTGTAGCTGGCGCTCACGTACAGCGTGTCGGCGCCGTCGAAGAACAGCGGCTCGAAGCGCTGGTCGCGGTAGCAGACGCCGTTGTCGATCTCGCGCCAGCTGGTGTCGTCGACGTTGCGGTAGGAGGTGATGCAATGGCCTTTGACTTCCGAGCTCACCACGCGCGGCACGTCGTTGCCGTCGGTGAGCCAGGCGTTGACCGCCGGCGGCTGGACGCCGTCGAAGGCGCTGCGCAGGGACTGGGTGCGGGTGTTCAGGCGCATCAGACGCGAATGGTCGGGCGCCAGATCGGTATTGTTCCACATGTAGCGCTCGACCAGGATGTCGTCCGAGCCGTCGTGGGTGACGCCGTGGTAGGCGTATTCGGCGGTCAGGGTGCGGTTGACCATATTGCTGCCGATCTGCTTCTGCTGGTGGCCCCAGCTGCCGGCGATCAGGTGCACGCGGTTGTCGCCGTTGCGGTCGATGGCGAACTCGTCGAGGTTGCCATCGAATTCGTTGTCCAGGTTCTTGACCGTGAAGCCGACCCGGTTTTCGTTGATCCAGTGGATGCTGGTGATGGTGGCGCGGTCGATGGCGCTCTTGGCCAGCACGGTCACCTTGCTCAGGTCGCTGGTGTCGCGCACCGCCAGCGCCTGCACGCCGCCGGGCAGCAAGGTGGTGATGGCCACGTAGCCGCCCTTGGGCGACAGCTCGACCTGGCTGACCTGTGGCGTATCGAAGAAGCTGGCGACGGCCGGGACGGCGTCGGCGGCATGGCCGTCAAGGCTGAACAGCGCGGCCGAGGCCAGCGCCAGGGAGCGGAAAAAAGGAAAAGCGGCCATGCCAGGCTTTCATTGTTAAATAATCAGCAATGATATGCGGCAATTGTTTTTTTGTCCACCTCGTGCTGGAGGCCGGCGCGCCATCTATGGTAGATTAGCGCCTACAAGCAGCAGATACCCGCCCCATGACCACAGCCATTTACAGCCATCCCGATTGCGCCCGCCACGACATGGGCGACTGGCACCCCGAATCCCCGGCCCGCCTGCAAGCGATTGCCGACCAGCTGATCGGCTCGCACATCCACGACCTGTTGGAGCACCGCGAGGCGCCGCTGGTGGACATCGCGGACCTGGAGCGCAACCATAGCCGCAACGCCATCGCCATCGTGCGCGACAACGTGCCGGCGCCGGGCGACACGTATCCGATCGACGGCGACACCTCGCTCAACCATTACAGCTGGCGCGCCGCCCAGCGCGCCGCCGGCGCCGCCGTGGCCGCGACCGACGCCGTGATCGACGGCGAGATCGCCAACGCCTTCTGTTCGGTGCGTCCGCCCGGCCACCATGCGCGGCCGGTGGAGTCGATGGGCTTCTGCCTGTTCAACAACGTCGCCGTGGCGGCCAAGCATGCGCTCGAGGCGCGCGGCCTGGCGCGGGTGGCGGTGGTCGATTTCGACGTCCACCACGGCAACGGCACCGAGGAGGCGCTGCTCGACGAGCCGCGCGCCCTGATGGTCAGCTTCTACCAGCATCCGTTTTATCCCTACACCGAGCCCGAGCCGATCAGCGCCCACATGGTCAACGTGCCGGTGCCGGCCCACACCAGGGGCGACGCCGTGCGCAAGATCGTGCTGGAGCAATGGCTGCCGGCGCTGCACGCGTTCCAGCCGGAGATGATCTTCATCTCGGCCGGCTTCGACGCCCACCGCGAGGACGACATCGGCGGCATGGGCCTGGTCGAGGCGGACTACGCCTGGATGACGCAGCAGGTGATGGAGGTGGCCCGACTGTATGCCAAGGGCCGCATCGTCAGCTGCCTCGAAGGCGGCTACAACCTGTCGGCGCTGGGCCGCAGCGTGGTGGCGCATGTGAAGGCGCTGGCCGAGCTGTGAGCGCGATGTCGGCGCGGGGTCAGTGATCGTCGCTGAGTTGATCGTATTGGCGACGATAGCGGGGCAGGCGGCGCTCCAGGGTGTTTTGCGATTGATGGTTGGCATGCTCGACCAGCGCCAGGGCGGTGGTCAGGGCGTCGCTCATCGATTTCGCGGCGACGGTCATGGCGTCGGCGGCGGACAGGGGCTGCTTGGCGGCGCGCCGTTGCAGCCGGTCGCGCAGGCGGGCGGCATTGGCCCAGTTTTTTTCGCCGGGTAGCAGTATCCAGAGATCGCGCCACGCATTGCGGCCATCACTGGCAATCTGCATGGTCATCTGGCGCGGCGATACGGCGTTGTCGCGGAATATGATTTCTTCGCCGACGACTTCGGCGTAGTACGCCATGCCGGCGTAGCTCATACGCAAGCGGCTTTTTTCTGGGATGAAGAGCTGCTTCCATTGATAGCCGCGCAGCGGCGCCGCAGCGGCGCGGCTCTTTTCTATCCATTCGCGTAGGGCGATGATGGTCGCCTCGACCGGCGACAGCGTGCTGCCGCTGTTGCGCAGAAAGTTTTCCAGCTCGGCGTATGCGGCGGGTGGCAGTTCGCAGGTCCTTGCGGCGTTCATGCTCGTTCTCCGTAAGCGTGCAGCCGCCCCATCTGGCATCGATGACTGAAAGCGTGGACACTTCGAATTTTTAACGTCGGAGGGTCTG